>NZ_SCOH01000001.1 GCF_005503445.1 Chitinivorax sp. B
ACCGTCCGGCAACGGCGGAACTGGTACAGCCAGAGTAGGAGACAGGTCAACAGCAACATCATAGCGGGCACGCCAACAGGGGGCGGCACGGTAGCAGGATGGCAAGCAAGAAGCAAATTCAGGTAGTGGGCTCGCTTGGAAAGGTTGAGGTAATCTCCCAGGACCTGACAGTTAAATTATACGATGTTAATCGTAGTTTGAGCCGATGTAAAAAATGGCACACATGTGTGTGCCATTTCATGATTGGAAAGTAATTCGGTGGCGAAGCCAAATTACCTATCTATAGTTTCAATTAGAGAAACTTATATTCAAATCCCAGCTTCAACATCCGGCCTTGTGCATCTCGAATATCCTGAGGAACGATGCCACTACCTTCTTCTAGCATCTTACGCAGGTCCGCTTCCGGCTTACGGTTGAACAAGTTCTTCACGTTAAAGTTGATTGTGAGGTTCTTGATGCCGCTATAGCTGAGGAAGTAATCAACGGTCAGGTAGCTGGCAATTTGACATTCGCTCTTGTTCCAGCGACGACTTGTACATCCTTCATCGCTGTAGGTGTCATCATCATAGTCCAGCTTCAGCATGGTGCCACTCTTGAAGTTGAAGCGCAGGCCATTGGTGAAACCTTTATTTGATAGCGAGGTTGTCAGATCGCTGGTGTACTTCGAATATCCGTATCTGCCAGCAAGATTGTCACCATATCCACTTTTTACATCACTCCACGAATAGTACGAGCGGAGGTAAGTGGTATTCCAGTCATATTGGAAGCGACCAAAATCTCCAGCGGCAATTGCGCCACGAACATTAAAGTCAATACCATCAGTTTTGGTTTTGGATGTGTTGGTGAATTTCTGGTTACTACTACTCAATGAACCCGCTGTTACGCCATATTGGGCCTGTTCTGCAGGGGTAAACGTACCATCATTTGCCAAGCTATCCCGTACAAGTACACCGGGCTCAAGGCTATTCTCATTCGCAAGTAATTCTGTGATGGATTTTCGACCAATTTCATCTTTACGTTTAATGTTCCAGTAGTCAATCGAGGTGCTCAGACCACGGATTGGCTCGACAACCATACCCAACGAGAATGTGTTGCTGACTTCGGGTTTCAGGTCAGGGTTATTCTTCACTATGCTGGCGATACCACCTGAACATTCATTGGAAGTAATGATGTCAGCTCTGGCTTCCAGTGCTGTTTTATTGGGGTCACCTGCAGGTAGCAAATTAGCCTGCGCTAGCAAGTTTTCCGCAAGTTGTTGAGCTGCCGGACATCGTTTGGGATCTGCAGTGCCATTGCTAAAGGCGAACTTGGTAGATGGTGCACTTTCTGTCAAATTCGGTGCACGGAAGCCCGATTCAAATGTGCCGCGGAACAGCAGCGATTTGCTGGGTTCATACCTTAAACCGAATTTCGGGGAGAAATGGGCATCGAAGCCTTTTGCTTTATCCAGTCGTCCGGCAACTTGTGCTTCCAGATTTTTTGCAACAGGGATACTCAATTCTGCAAAGATGGCGCCCATCGTTCTGGATGCATCTGTACTGCTTTGACCAACACCAACGACATCACCTGTTGCAAGGTTCTCTGTCGGTGTGATTTTGAACGTTTCCTTCCTAATATCAAAGCCCGCGGCAACACCTAACGAACCAGTTGAAAGTTCTGCAATTGTTCCAGAGATTTTGCCATCGACGAATGTTTGACGGTTTTCGCCTTTGTATCCATATTGCGGGAAAAGTGTTCTTAGCACTTCAGCGCTATTTTGTTGACCGAGTTTGTAACCGTTGGGCTTGTTAAAGAAATCAGCTGGGAGTGTCGCTTGGGTGTAATCGCCAATCAGCTCTTTAAAGCCAGTTTCGCTAAATCTACCTCGTTCGGTGGAATCAGTTTCCGAGCCTAATATTCCAGCAGCAGATTCCCAATCATAACCAGCGGCAGAACCTTTCAGTCCAAATACAACACGATATGATTTGCTATCAACGTGTTGCTCTGCAGGGCCATCAACAAAGCGATAACGTAAATCCACCTCATCCCCAGTGGGGTTCAGTGGGTGTCCTGCCGGTAGGCCACGCTGAGTGAATGTTTTGGACTTATTGGTACGCGGGTCACCCCATACCGTTGGTGCGGAACCTGGTCCATAAGGCATGTAGGCCGAAATATAGTCTGTTTTGATTCGGGAGTAAGTGAGCTCGGAGAATCCCAACAGATTGTCACTAAATTGAATTTTACCGGCAGCAAAGAAATTAGCACGCTCTGACTTAGGTACCGCTTCGAAGCGTGTGTATCGATCATAGGTGCACAGGCCTGCTGAATTGACGGATTCGCAGCCAGGTAAGGCTTGCAGATCTACGTTCCCCGGGTAGGAGAAAGTGGAAGGGGTGCCGAAGCCAGAGAATTTTTTTGTCACGTTGCGGTTAACGTGATCAATTACATCTCGCCAGATGACGCTGTCTCGTTTATAAAAGTCAGCGTTAATCAGTAAGTTGTAGCGGTCATTGTTTAGATCGCCAATGCCACCGGTAAGGCTGGCAGAACTGGATTTGAAGCTACCGCTGGTATGGGATCTGCTGTGATCCGCTTTGATTTGGAAACCTTGATAATCTTTACGGGTGATGATGTTGACGACACCGGCAACCGCATCGGATCCGTAGATTGCAGATGCCCCGCTTTTTAAGACTTCGATCCGTTCGATTGCATCCAATGGCAATGCATCGAGGTTGGTGAATACTTCTGAGTAGTCTGCGAGGGCATAAGGTGCAACACGACGGAAGTTGAGTAACACTAGTGTTGACTGTTGCCCTAAGTTGCGGAATGACGCGCTTGAGGAGCCCGCTGCGAACGAGTTGCTACGGCCAATGTCCGACATGGAGCTGGTGCTGGTGGAGACGGATAAGGTCTCAAGCAGTTCTTTCACATTGGAGGCACCGGTTTTCGCAATGTCTTCACGTTTAACAACCTGGATCGGTGTCGCACCCTCTGCGGAGATCCGCTTGATATGACTACCGGTTACTTCGATGCGCTCAGTCTTTTTCGGTTGCTCGTCTGCAAAAGCGGGAGCTAGGCTGCTGACGACTCCTGCGGTCGCGAGCGCCATTGTGATGGGTTTCAGTCGCATACTTACACTCTCTCTTGACTCTGTTTTGACTGGCCTGAAGGCCTTGATTTGGCAAAAGATCGAGAGTAAGCCATGCATTAAATGGCACTGAAAATGCCCTAACGCAAATTGATTTTGATATTGTTGACCAACGAAGCAATACAGCGTGGCGTAATTGTGGTCATGACCGAATGGCATTGAATGCCGTTTTCCGAATGTATTCGGTTTTTTATCGGTGAAGCCCGCAATACCTGCATTGGGTACTGCTGTTGATTCGTCTCTCGATCCCTGCTGGGTCAAAGGCTAACATAAGTGTTTCAGAATGTAAAAAACCAATAATAGGAAATACGTATTGACAGGATTTGAGGATGGAGTTGTTCTGGCAAGTTGCTGATTTTTAATTATTTAAATTTCTTTGTTGCTTTGGCTGTTTTCCTTTTGTGCTCGTCGCTGACGGCGTGCGCTTCCGGTAGCAAGCCAGAGCAATATGCTGGTGACGAATACGCCCAGAAACAGGAATTTGAACAATCCATCGACCCAATTGCTGCTGGCGACAGAAAACATGAGGGCGACATAAAGCCAGCCGATGATGAGGATATAGCGCATAGGAAGATGCCGCGCCTTGCGGCGCGGCCAATGGATAGCTTAGTTCTTTTCCTTGACTTCGAGCATTCGAGTGATGCGCCCGAATTTCTTTGAAATTTCTTCGTAGCGTGCTGTTTTTTCCGACGCCGGGACGGATTCATCCAACATCAGTTTTTGGTGCTCCTGGAACATCTGCAGGTCAGCAATGCGCATTAGTTGTGAATTGGTTGACGATTTGAAGCCAGACAAATCACGGATATTCAGCAATACCTTACGCTGTTCGCCACCACCCTTGCCATAGCTGAAGAAGAACTGCTTGATTTTGTTCTTGGCGGCGGGCTGCAGGTCATTGCGGTAGAGCATTGGATCGTTGGGGATCAGGTCCGATTCCCAGATGGTGCGGATATTCTTGTATTTGTCGGCAAATTCGGTCTTGAAGCTATCCATGTCTTCGGTATTGCTGGTGGCTGCGTCCAGTTTGCCATCTGCCACTGCCATGAAGTTCTTCTGGTGGTTTTGATAGACGATGGATTTGAAGTGTTTGGCTGGGTCGATGTTGTTCCGCGAAAACACGTAGTAGCTAGGAATCAGGTTGCCGGACGTGGATTTGGGATCGCCATGGCCAAACGAATATTTCTTGCCGTTGGCTAACAGGTCTTCCAGCGATTTGATCGGGCTGTTCTGCTGGGTGATGATCAATGAGCGATAGCCCAGTGAGCCATCGGCTTTGACCACTTGGGCAAATACAGCGGCATTGGCCACGCTGACGGCGTCAATGGCAACTTTGTTTGATAGCCAGGCGATCTGGATCTTGTTGTCCTTCATGCCTTGTACGATGTCGTTGTAGTTGGTGGATGCAACCAGATTCACCTTCATACCCAGTGTTTTTTCCAGCTCGGCAGCCAGTGGTCGCCAGTTGTCGGTGGTTTCCTGTACGGTGGTGGGTGCGATCAGGCCCAGGGTGATTTCCTCTGCATTGGCGATGCCAGAGCTGATCAGCGTGGCAGCCAATGTGGCGAGGGCTGTTTGGAATGGCTTCATGACTTCATCTCCCAACTTCATTATGGTCAGCGTATTACCAGCGGGTTTGGTGGAGAGCCCTGCTGGCATGATGCCGGCTGCAGGCCATCATCAGGATCGCTGTGATGGCCTGTCACCCGACAGGCATTACCCAAGCAGTTTCTTTTCTGTTTTGCCCAGCTTGAGTGTCATTTCCTCCGGAATCCATTGCCCGGTGCGTTCATCCCGCCCTTGCATCACATACCGTGCATTGGGTTTGCCAAGGCTTTCTGCGGCTTGGCTGCATAAGGTACCGATTTTACCCTTCTTCAGGCGATTGACGATGACCCCGAGTTGCGTATCCGGGAAGTCACGTAGCATATCGTAATCCCCATCGCTATCGCCAAAAACCATTAGTGGGCCATAGCCTTTTTTGGTGACAAGTTCACGTTTGATCAATTCGGTTTTGCCTGGTCCCCAGTTCAGCGGCCAGCCTGCTTTGTATGCGTTCTTGAATACACCATCTGCGGTGGTTTCCAGACGTAAGCCCAGAATCTGCTTGGGGTCCAAACCATAACCATATTTGGGGAGGGTCGCAAAGACACGCACGACATCTTCCAGTGAGGCGGTACTGACATAGACATCGATGCCATTTGCCTGCAGCACATGCATCAGGTTGGCGATTTCGGGTGTCAGTCGCAGACCGTGGGTGTGTGCGGTGTTGACAATACCGGCCTTGCCAGATCGCGAAGCCGGGCTGGTGTATTTGACTTTGCGGATGGCATCCCCCAGGCCATTGTCGTTCGAGGCTTCAGCTAGGGTGGCGACTTCTTTTACCGCCATATTGGCGAAGAAGTAGATCACCCATGGGTAGCCAATATTGGGACCATGGGTATCGTTGATTGCTTCATACATGAAGTACAGTTTGGCGCGGAAATCGGCAAATACATCGCTATCCTGAACTTCCTCCAGGCTTTGTGAGCCTGCCATACCCTTGTAGCGCTGGTGGATTTCTGAGTAATCGTCAATCAAGTCGCTACTGATGGAATCAAGCGAGACAAGTTGGCCGTCCGTATTTTTGTAATCAGCTGAGAAGTTACCGGCCGGAACCCCTTGCTTGACGATGGCTGCGAACTCGGCCGGGGTCAGGCGGAAAGCCAGGTGGTTGATCTGGTACATCAGCAATGCTTCTTCGGTATCGTGCATGATCGAGGTGTTGTCCCAGTCAAAGACAACATAGGGCCGCTTGTCAGCACGGTAGCGTTTTCCGGATTGACCAAACTGTTCGATCACCTGTGCAACGCGGCGATGGGTATTGGGAGCCCATTTGCCGGTATCCAGCATGACCTGTCCACGATGCTTGTGATGATGCTGGCTGGCAGTAGCTTGTTGCCCGAACACGGCAAGTGCAGTACCAGCGGCCAGTGATGTCATGAATCCTCGACGTTGCATGCTCTTTCCTCATGGGTTGACGCGGCCGAATCGGCTTCGCGTGGAATGGGCGTATTGCTGAGTACTTGTAAGTGATCCTTATCGATCAGTTGCAAGCACGACAGTCGCGCCTTGCAGTTGATCGAACGAGCCATGATAGAGCGTTTTTCAGGTGTTTTGAATCATCGTTTTGTAATGAAATGATGCTGAAAAGTTGTTTTTCGAAAACCTTTATACATTTGATATTTGTTATGTATTTTGGAGGTCTTTGTGCCGCAAGGGCTTCGAGCTATATCGATGATATGACGAGTGAGATTTGGATTTGACGATAAATTGGCATCGGCATAGCTTTGCTCAATATATTTGATTGTGATGATGGCAGTTCGACGGGTTTCAAGCTGGATGCGGTCTGAATGAATGGCACCATCCGGATTTCCCCTCTCGGTGAATTCCTTTGTTGCAGGTGCGAAAAGATTCTTGTAAAACTGCTATGTCAACATAACTTAGGCTCCACCAATTGGGCTAAAGGTGGTTCAATACCTAGGTGTATACCACCGTTATCGACAGCGGTCTCCCAGCCTTTGCAGGTGTCACCTGGTCAGTGTGCAATGCCTGATCGATACCTTGCCGGGGCTGGACTCAGCAGGTTTGAAGTTGCAATGCAGCAATCATCCGGAAGGGGGACGTCGCGTGGCAGTAGAAAACAACGGTGTAGTACTCGATAAATTGTTCGAGTCGATTACCGAATCCAACAAGCAATGGTTTGAACAGTTTGTTAAACCACTTGCCCCGGTACAATCTGAAACAACCGAGCAGTTCGTGCCCAGCCTGATCAACAGCCTGATGCAGAACACTTCCCATCTTGTCGAAAAGCAAGGCGAGTTCTACAAGCAGCAGATGGGTTTGTGGATGAGCATGCTGGGTGCGCATCGTGGCGAGGATCGACGTACGGTGGCTCGACCGGATAGTACCGATCGCCGTTTCAATGCACCTGAATGGCAGCAATATCCACTGTTCGATTACATCAAACAGTATTATTTGCTCACGGGTAAATGGCTGACTGAACTGATCGAAGGCGCTGAGCTGGACGAGGAGGCAAAGGAAAAGGCATTGTTTTTCACGCGTCAGTATGTAGACGCAATGAGTCCAACCAATTTTCCGCTGACCAACCCCGAGGTGCTTAAGCTGGCGGTGGAAACCAATGGACAGAGTTTGGCTGCAGGCTTAAAGAACCTGGCAGAAGATATTGAAAAAGGCCATATCTCGATGACTGATGAGTCGTTGTTCGAGGTGGGTCGCAATATTGCTGTTACTCCAGGTGAGGTTGTATTTGAAAACGAATTGCTGCAACTGATTCAATACGCACCCACCCAAGCCAAGGTGTACGAGCGACCGTTGCTGGTGGTGCCACCGTGCGTCAACAAGTATTACCTGATGGATTTGCAGCCAGATAACTCTTATGTTCGTTACATGGTTGAGCGTGGCTACAACACTTTCTTGATCTCGTGGAAGAACACGACGCCGGCTGAAGGCCACCTGACCTGGGATGACTATATCGAGAAGGGTATTTTTGCGGCTACCAAAGTAGTCCAGTCTGTTGGTAAGGCTGACAAGATCAATGTGCTTGGTTTTTGTGTCGGCGGGGCAATTCTTGCCACTGCGTTGGCTGTAGCCAAGGTACGTGGTGATGATTGGTTTGAGTCTGCCACGTTGATGACTGTGATGGTGGACCATAGTGAGCCGGGCGAAATCAAGAATTTCATTGATGAAGCACTGGTACGTCGTCGCGAAGCCAAAATGGCAGAAGGTGGCGTGATCAGTGGCAAGGAGATTGCACGTACCTTCTCGTCGTTGCGTGCCAATGACCTGGTCTGGAACTACGTCGTCAACAACTACCTCAAAGGGAAGACACCACCGGCATTCGATCTGTTGTACTGGAACAACGACTCAGCCAACTTGCCGCTGCCGATGCACACTTTCTTTCTGCGTAATATGTACCTCGAAAATGCCTTGGTGAAGCCTGGCATGACCGAGTTATGTGGTGTCAAGATCGATATGAAACAAGTGACCTTGCCGGTCTATAACTTTGCGGCACGAGAAGATCATATTGTGCCGTGGAAGACCGCATATCTCACCAATACATTGCTAAGTGGGCCGGTGCGATTTGTATTGGGGGCTTCGGGGCACATTGCAGGGTCGATCAACCCTGTTAAATTGGGCAAGCGCAATTACTGGGTAAATGTGGATTTGAATCAATCTGCAGATGATTGGCTGACCCGTGCGGAATCGAAACCCGGTAGTTGGTGGGCTGATTGGGATGATTGGTTGGCCCCGCAATCCGGCAAGCTGGTCGCAGCACCCAAAGTGCTGGGGAATCGTCAGTACAGGCCACTTGAGCCAGCGCCAGGGCGTTACGTCAAAGAGCGTGCTGTGAAGGTATGAAACGAGAGGGGATGGGTGTGAAAGTGGGTTCATATTGCAATCAACTGCTGGTAGGCGATGTACCGGTTTGAGCTGCAGATCGTCGCTGTTCGTGCTGCACAATCCGGTTCATCCGCTACTGAACAGGTATCATCCACCCATTGCCGTTACATTTCTACGGCGGTATCAATAACCCAAAGCGCCTGACGGGAGCATGGTCGGGCGTCAAATTCAATCTTTGGAGAGACTTACCATGAATGAAGTCGTGATCGTAGCAGCAGGCCGTACCGCGATTGGTTCCTTTGGTGGCGGCTTGGCAGGTATCAGCGCCCCGGAACTTGGCGCCAGAGTCATCAAAGTCCTGTTGGAAAAAACTGGGATCGCATCAGATCAAGTCAGCGAAGTCATCATGGGCAATGTACTCACAGCAGGATTGGGTCAAAACCCGGCGCGCCAGGCATTGATCAAAGCAGGTTTGCCGGTGCATGTTCCTGGCCTGACGGTCAATCAGGTGTGTGGCTCCGGATTGAAAACCACTCACCTGGCGGCACAGGCGATTGCGTTGGGAGACAGCGACATCGTGATTGCCGGTGGTCAGGAAAACATGTCTGCTGCCCCACACTTATTGCAGAACAGCCGTAACGGTATCCGTATGGGCAATGGCACCCTGGTGGACAGCATGGTCTACGATGGCCTGACTGATGTCTACAACCAATATCACATGGGGGTGACCGCAGAGAATATCGCAACCAAGTATGGTATTTCCCGCAGCGAACAAGATGAATTTTCGTTGGCTTCGCAACAAAAAGCCGAAGCCGCACAAAAGGCTGGTCGCTTTACTGATGAAATCATTGGTGTGGAAATCCCGCAACGCAAAGGTGACCCCATTCTGTTCAATCAAGATGAATACATCAAGGCAGGTAGCACGATGGAAGCACTTGCAAAACTGAAGCCTGCTTTCAATAAGGAAGGGACCGTCACAGCGGGGAATGCTTCTGGTATCAATGATGGTGCATCGGCCGTGATCATGATGTCTGCCAAGAAAGCGGCTGAGTTGGGGTTGAAACCATTGGCTTACATCAAAGCGTATGCATCAGCCGGCGTGGAGCCTTCGGTCATGGGTATGGGGCCGGTGCCGGCTACGCAGCGCACCTTGGCACGTGCAGGCTGGAGTCTGGATCAGCTTGACCTGATCGAAGCCAATGAAGCCTTTGCGGCCCAGGCTTTGGGCGTATCGCGTGAGCTGAAATGGGACATGAGTCGCGTCAACGTCAATGGTGGTGCAATTGCGCTAGGTCATCCGATTGGTGCATCCGGTAACCGGATTCTGGTAACGCTGATTCACGAAATGATTCGCCGTGACGTGAAAAAAGGTTTGGCTACGCTGTGTATTGGCGGTGGTATGGGCGTTGCGTTGGCAATCGAACGTCGTTGATCGATATTGTGCAATTGAATAAAAAGCCTCTCGTTCGAGAGGCTTTTTTTATGGCTATCATAAGTGAGCTGCCATTATGGCTGCTTGCTCAAAAGTATTGAGGTTTATCATGTCGTGCGGATTGTAGTGGGGACAGCGGCACTGCCTGCTCGGCACAGGTTTTGACCTGCTCAATCAAGGGAGCCAGATCCAGCCCACGAGTGGCGAGCCATTCATCGTTGTAATAGCTGTGAACATAACGTTCGCCACCATCACATAAAATCCCAACGATTGAACCGGTTTGACCTTGTTGTTTCATCCGTAACGCGATGTGCAATGCGCCAACTAGGTTGGTGCCAGTTGAGCCTCCTACGCGTCGTCCCAAAACCGACGCCAGGTAATGCATGGCGGCCAGGGACAATGCATCGGGCACCTTGAGCATTTCATCGACAACCTCTGGAATGAATGAAGCCTCGACCCGTGGTCGTCCAATCCCTTCGATTCCTGAGCCGCAATCCAGGGTAATGGCCGGGTTGCGATTGACATAATAGTCATAGAACACCGAATACTGTGGGTCGACACACAACACTTGGGTTGCATGGCGTTGATAGCGGACATATCGACCAATAGTTGCAGTGGTGCCGCCAGTACCTGGGCTGGTTACCACCCAGCTTGGGATCGGATGTGGTTCCCGCTCCATCTGGTGAAAGATTGACTCAGCAATATTGTTGTTAGAACGCCAATCTGTGGCACGTTCGGCATAAGTGAACTGGTCCATGAAATGACCATCGGTTTCAAGTGCCAAACGCTCGGATTCTGCATAGATTTGTGTGGGGTCCGGCACCAGATGACAACGGCCACCATAAAATTCGATGGCCGAGATTTTTTCCGGAGAGGTTGTTGCTGGCATTACAGCGATGAACGGCAGGCCAAGCAAGCGTGCAAAATAGGCTTCCGACACGGCGGTGGAGCCGCTGGAGGCCTCAATGACGGTGCTCTTCTCGTGCAATTTGCCATTGCATAAGGCATAGAGGAATAGAGACCGGGCCAGACGATGTTTGAGGGAGCCGGTTGGGTGGCTCGATTCATCCTTGAGGTAAAAATCGATTCCTGGAAATGCCGGTAGATTGACCGGAATCAGATGAGTATCGGCCGAGCGGTGAAAATCGGCTTCGATGCGCGCAATGGCGTGGGCGACCCAGTCACGTGATGACATGATGTTCTCTTGATGTGGCCATGAAGACTGATCATTGTATTTTAGTGGCTGGCCAAGCCAATTATGAGAATCGCCAATGTGGTGGCGAAAAGACTGACCTGAAAGCAACAAACCCAGCCTGATTCAGCTGGGTTTGTTTGTTGGCTTGTGCTTGGCTGTCTTAGGCGGCGGATGCTTTTTTGGTCGCACTTTTGACGGCATCGGCAGTGGCCGTGGTCGCAGCCTTGACTGACGCGTCGGCAAAATCGGCAACCTGCTTGGCCGCCTTGGTCATACTGTCTACTGCCGCGGCGGTTGCCGCTACAGTGGATTTCAGTGCAGCAACCGCAACATCGGCACCAGCCGGAGCTGATTTGGCAGCCTTGTCGATCGATGTCACCAAGCCCTTGTTGAAGGAGGTCAGGCGTTCCTCAACCAACTTGGACAGTTCGCTCTGCGCCTGGGAGGCAATTTCATATACACTGCGGGTGTAACTCAGCACTTGTTCAGAGGCAGTTTCTGCCATCTTGTTACGCAGTGCGATTGCTTCTTGCAGATCTTTCACCGCGACCAAGGCTTTGGCATTTTCTGCTGCGTTTTCCAAGGCGTGTTTTGTCGCATCCAGATTGACCTTGGTCAGGCGTTCGCTACTGTCCAGTGACAACTGAGCTAGACGCAACAGGGTTTCAGTATTGATGCTGGCGAATTCGCTCAAGTGTTCCGGCGTATTAAACATAATCAACTCCTTCGACTTTATATTTTCGGGTTCATAAACAAAAACGTTCTGATAGGAACTACTCTGTTCATGCAGGTCGGTAGGGCCGATGTCGTGCGGAACCAAAACTTCATCGTCAGCGACGTGCCCTTTTGTTATATTTTGTGCCTTGCACAAATTTAGAGTCATACTACTAGTCGAATTTTGTACTGTCAAATGAATTTGTTGCAACGCATCAAACGTGATATGCCGCTACTGGCGTGATGCAGGCGAGCTGATACAATATCCTGATTCTAAATGCGTCGTCGGGCATTCAGGTTGTATCCGGCGTTTGCTCTTTTGACTTTCTGGCGCGTGCCGCCAACACAATGACAAGATGATGGAGAAGGTAATGAGCGAAGAGAAAAGGGTGATCAAAAAGTATCCGAATCGGCGTTTGTACGACACAGCCACCAGCTGTTACATCACCCTTGAGGACGTGAAAAAACTGGTTCTCGAAAACATCACGATCCAGATTGTGGACGCCAAGACCCACGATGACATTACCCGTAGCGTCCTGCTGCAGATCATTCTGGAAGAGGAATCCGGTGGTGTGCCGATGTTCACCTATGATGTGCTGACGCAGATCATCCGTTTTTACGGTCATGCCATGCAGGGGTTGATGGGCAATTATCTGGAAAAGAATCTGCAGATTTTCACCCAGATGCAGGAACGCCTGCAGGAACAGACCAAAGCGGTCTATGGCGATAACCCAATGCTGAACAACAATGTGTGGAGTGATTTCCTGAAGTTTCAGGCACCGGCCATGCAAGGTATGTTGACCACGTATCTGGAACAATCTACCAATATGTTCGTCGATATGCAGCAGCAATTACAGGATCGTGCCCGGAATCTGTTCAGCGGATTTGGTTTCCCCGGTTATCCGACCGCAGATGATGCAACACCGCCGCCCGCCGTAGATCCGAATGGGAATGCAAAAAAACCCGGTAGTTGAGGTTATCTCCATTGCCGATCAAAACAACAGCCCCAGTGCAATTACCTGGGGCTGTTGTTTTGTGATCAGTATCTTTTGTGTGGGTGAAAACATGATGTGATCAACGGTATTCATTCCTCTTCATTGATCACAAAAATGCGCAGGTCTGTACGGTCTGGGTCAATGAATGTACGGACGGAATGGAACGGCAGTCGGTTGAACATGGCATTCCAGAAGTCCATGGCCTGCGTGTCATCTACAAATACATTGACAACCCAGGGGTGGGCGGTACCCAGCATGACGCCTTCGACAATTTGTTGGCCAATGCCTTGTCGGCGGTATTTTTTCATCAGGAACAAATCGGCAAATTCAGGTGCATCCAGCCCCGGTAAGGTGTTGTGCTCAATGAGCAGGAAACCCGCGATTTCGTCATTGACCTTGATCAGATTGGCGCTCCAGCCTTCCAACTCCCAATAGTGGGCAAAGTAGTTGTCATCCATATAAAACAGCCCGTTTGATTCAAGATCAAAGCTCTCCCAATCGGAAGAGTCATAGCTGTAGAATTGGTACAGGTTACGAATAATGTTTTTTTCGTTGATATCGGTGTGGATCAGGTCAATTTTTGTCATGGCGCGCAAATCAAATTGGGTGAATGCCAAGGGCTGGCATGCTTCATGCGGGAAATCTGGCGGGATGAAACTGCATGTTGCCTATTGTGATGTGTTGCTTATCCCAATATGGGCGTAGCTTGGAAAAAGCAACTGGGCTGGTTGAAAAAATACCCAGCCATCATATGATGGCGAGCCGGGCGGGCTCAACAGGTGGAGCGTTGTTGACACATGCGATCAAATGCACTGGGCTGGCGTCGGGCGTGCCACGCGGCAATGATTGTTTGGACATTATCCGTCAGTGAGGCAGCGGACGTGTCGATTTCAAAATCATATTGACCAAATGTGTGGGTAATCTCGAAGTCTGCCCGGGCTTCTCCAATGCGACGGTCCCCACGTTGCTGTTCTCTGCTTTCCAGTTCGGGTAAATTGCAATGCACTCCTACGAAGAATACATCGTGTCTATCCAACAACTGGAGTAGGCGATCCATCCACGCTCGGGTTTCAATGATGTGTTCCACAATCAGATTGTTGCCGGTGCGAGCAAGTGCTGGTAAGCAGTGATGAAAACCGCTGAAGAAGGGTTCTCTCAGCATACGCCAACTGAATGCGGCATTGTCAGCCCGTTGATGGGGATGCATGTTGGCGGCAATCAAATGATCAATCGAGAAGTGCCAGAAAGGTTGATCCAGCTGGTCTTGCAAGCCTTTTGCCAGCGTCGACTTACCAGCACTGGAGGCACCATTCAATAAAATGATTTTGCCGGGTGAGGGCGCTGATACTACTGAACCTTGCATGGTTTTTCTTTCCTTTGATGCTAATCAACCGAATTTGGGAGTAGGCCACCGAGGTGGAGAGTGCTGACATCATTTCAGTGCAGCACGTCGCTGGTTTTCAATGGCTGTTACTGAGTCTTTGTTATCACAGTATCCATTGTTTCATTGATCATCGCCGATGCACCGCGTTGTGCCATTATGTCGATGACTGTATTGATTGCATCAATCACCACTTTCGGGTGGGTTTCTTGAATGCGGTGCGGGGTTTGCAGCTGCTGGACAATGGCTTGCGGATAAAGCTGATCCATGTGCGCTTCGGCAATGTCGGGATCGATGGCCCAGACGCCAAAATCCTCAGCATAAAGTGCACCTTTCCACAAATCTTTGATCAGCCCCTCCGGTTTGGGCGCGGTTGGATTGGTTGCAGCAACAAGCCGGATCATCGGTTTTCGGTAAAAACCGGGCTCAGCCAGTAGTCTTTCCCCCAATGGTGCGATATTGCTGATCTCACGCTGAGCGTACTCAGGTGCAAACAACCATAGGCCTAAACGGGTAAACCACGGGAACTTAGCGATCGGTTTGACCAAGCCAGGTGGCAGTGCATCGACAAGCACCATGCCGCTGACTTGATCCGGATAGTGCTGTGCAAAAAATTGCACATATTGACCACCGAGTGAGTGACCGATCAGTAGATAGGGTGGTTGCAATTGACGATCCTGCAGTAGCTGTCGCAGTTGCTGCACGACCTGGGTCGGTGTCTGAGGCACTGTCGGCAATGTACTGCGACTGACACCAGCGCGGTTGTACACCAGTACATTGCAGTTGTCTGTGAAAGCAGAGATTACCGCCTGCCAAGTGGAAAACGGCAACATCAAACCGTTCTCAAATATCAGGCTGGCCCGCGCCTGTGGTGCGCGGCTTAGCCAATATTCCACCTGCTGGCCATCAATTTCAGTGATCTGACTTGCCCTCGGCGTGGTACTTGTCGCGGCACGGGCTGGGCTATCAGTGTCTTGGTGAACCGGTTGTGCTGCACACGCGGTAAGTATCAGCGTAGCCACGCTGAGCATCAACCGACGGAAAAAGCGAAGTGGTAAAGCAACGGATTGTTTTCGGCAAGTAAGCTTGCTGCTCAAGCTAGGCATGACATTCAGTCCTTTGGTGCCGTCATTTGCAAGCCAGACGATACTGTCAGCAAACCGCGCAACCATTACACGGGCTTAAGCAACTGGGATATCTGGCTGAGGATTGCCCCATGACCATCTTCCAGAATGTCTGGCGAACGCAGTAAGGCCAAGATGGGTTCAGGGATATGTTCTGGCCTCACTTCCTCAATGAATTGATCAATCGATTGGCGAAAACCTTGGCGCATTTCCTGAATCTGTGCAGTTCGGTGACCGGTCCATTGAAAGCCCTTGTCGTTGTACATGGCCATGTTGACCAACAGGTCGATCAAGCGGGTGATATTGGCATTATTCATGGATTGGCATGGTGTGCATGAAGGGATTAGGGCACGTTAAAGCGGTTGTCCGGATCAGGCAAGTTGAATTAGGGCAGATGCCCAGCCGGGATCGGCGGTAGCGATTTTAATCATGATGCTAACTTGTCAGGAAAATAAGTGACCATTGGGCTGCGGGTATCCGGATATTTGGAGCGGTGCTTACTTGTATAAAAGACGATTGCACGAAGTCATGTAGCCTGTTTGGAGACGGGGTGAGTTATCGGCAGATTATTGTTTCGAATCGATATTTGCGAAAAGTAGATGTCGATTCCGATTATTTTTGCGTCAGAAAACTGTAAGTCGCTGTATACTTAAGGTTTTTGCAAAATAGAATTTCAAGCATGAATAAGCCACATAGTATCGGTTTCGTTTCATTGGGCTGTCCGAAAGCCTTGGTCGATTCCGAACAGATTCTGACCCAGCTGCGTGCCGAGGGCTACGAAATTTCGGGTAGTTATAACGATGCCGACTTGGTGGTGGTCAATACCTGTGGGTTCATCGATTCAGCGGTGCAGGAATCGCTGGATGCGATTGGCGAAGCGTTGGCCGAAAATGGCAAAGTGATTGTGACCGGCTGTTTGGGCGCCAAAGGCGATATCGTCCAGAAAACGCACCCCAAGGTACTGGCAATCACAGGCCCCCATGCGACCACGGAAGTGTTGCAACATGTTCATACCCATTTGCCGAAACCGCATGATCCATTTGTCGATCTGGTGCCGCCGCAAGGGGTGAAGCTGACACCCACGCATTATGCCTACCTGAAGATTTCCGAAGGCTGTAATCATCGTTGCACCTTCTGCATCATTCCATCGATGCGCGGTGATCTGGTCAGCCGGCCGGTACATGATGTGCTGCGAGAAGCGGAGAACCTGGCCAAGGCGGGGGTGAAGGAGCTGTTGGTCATTTCGCAGGATACCTCTGCGTATGGCGTGGATGTGAAGTACAAGACTGGCTTCCATAATGGCCGTCCGGTCAAGACACGCATGACCGAACTGTGTCAGGCATTGGGTGAGATGGGCATCTGGGTGCGCTTGCACTATGTTTATCCGTACCCGCATGTGGACGAAGTGATTCCGCTGATGGCCGAGGGCAAGATACTGCCTTATCTGGATATCCCGTTCCAACACGCCAGCCAGCGCGTTCTGAAAGCCATGAAGCGGCCAGCCAACGCGGGTAATGTGTTGGCGCGCATCAAACAATGGCGCGAGATCTGTCCGGACCTGACCATCCGCAGTACGTTTATCGTTGGCTTCCCTGGCGAGACGGAAGAGGACTTCCAGGAATTGCTGGCCTTTATCGAAGAAGCGCAGCTGGATCGTGTTGGCTGTTTCACCTATTCCCCGGTGGAAGGTGCGACAGCAAACGATTTGCCGGATCATGTGCCGGAAGACGTAGCCGAAGATCGCAAGGGACGCTTCATGGAATTGCAGGCCCGGATTTCTACTGAGCGATTGGCCCGTAAAGTGGGCCGTACCATGCCGGTGTTGATCGACGAAGTGGACGAAGAAGGTGCCGTGGGCCGCAGTCAGGCGGATGCGCCGGAAATCGATGGCTTGGTTTATCTGAACGATCCGGATATCAAGGTGAAGGTGGGTGACATCGTCAATGTCACCATCACGCATTCGGACGAGCATGATCTGTGGGGTGAGTTGGCCTGATCGGTAGCTGGTCACCCTAACCAAAACCCGGATCGCTGCAAATGCAGCATCCGGGTTTTTCTTTGGGTACTGTGCCCTATAGTCAAAGTAGTCTGATAGGGAGACATGAGGTGGAAGGCTATCAACTGACTTTTTTCACACAACAGGACCATCGGCACAGTGGGCAGCCATTGGGTGAGTGGCTGGTACAAACCGCCCGACAGCTGGGTGTGGGTGGTGCAACGTTGATTTTGGCCGCCGAAGGGTTTGGTCGCCATGGCCGGCTACATGCGGCTCACTTTTTCGAGTTACCTGATCAACCTGTCGAGGTGACCATGGCGGTGAGCGAGGGCGAGGCGCAGCGATTGTTTCAGCGGTTAAGGGATGAACAGGTCAACGTGTTTTATATCAAGGTTCCGATTGAATATGGTGTGATCGGTGAGGATTGATGGTTGTACATCAAATCTGTCGCTCACAAACGCGCAGCGTTTTGACGTCTGCAAACGTGGCGACCTGGTTCGTCGATGTCCGGTGGATTGGGGGGTACGTGATGTGATATTGCGTTAAGGGTTATAGCTGCCCATATTGGAAGCGTACGGCTTGGGGGCGGCGGTCAAATCCCGGGTCATGACATATTTGACGATGCCAGGTGCAAAGCCCTGTAGTTCAAGCTTGATTTCATAACCCATGGATTGATACAGCACAGGCGCCTGAAAACTGAAGGTTTCCAGATAACACAACGTACACCCTCGTGCCAACGCAGTCTCTTCGAACGTGCGTATCAGTTGTGCACCAATACCTTTCTGACGAAAAGCAGGCTCGACCCATAGTTGCTGCAGCTCGGCACATTGCCCCCAAGTACGACCGATCACACCGCCCACTGCTTGCTCCTCGCCTGTTGTTGAGCGCGCAAAACATGCCAATGGGCGAACTTCGTGAAGTGGTGCGGCGGCCGAATTGGCAGCCCCCAAGCCGGCATCAATGTGTAGTGCTTCGGATTCGGGGATGTCCTCGTGGGTCGTGATCTGGCAGAACGGCAGGTTATCTTGGTGGGTATGGGCCTGTTTCATGGTGTTGATTTGACATGAATGCTGATTGATACAATGGTTTGTGCAATTGGTACTGGCGTCAAGCCTTGAATGCCAATTCCCGCCAACATCTCGCTACTACAGTGTGACCGATTCAAGCTGGTATATGTTGACTGGATAGCGGAGTTGATGATTGATCCGAAGTGGCCACCTTAAAACCAATAGGTGGCCGTTTTGACTAATGTGCCAGCATGCTGCGATCCTGCACTGGGGTGACCAGCGCTTGAGTGTAACGCTTTTGCCGGCGCTGCCAGAACGCTGATCCCGCCCAGCGTTGCTCCTCGCCATACCAGAAATCCAGATGCCGTTGATAGGCAGTGGCAATGTTGGATAGTTCACGTCGATAATCGTCCGGTGCGCTGAGGTCGCCTTGCAGGGTTCGGTCACAGGCTTCAGCAGCAGCCAAGCCGGTATAAAGGGCGTTGAACAGGCCCTGTGATGAAAGGGGATCAAAGCTTAACGCAGCATCACCCACTGCAAACCAGCGTGCACCAGCACCAGGGTTGAGCATGGCAGAATGCGCTGCGGTGAGATTGACTTCATCTCCTGAGGTGAATGCACAGGCCGATAGCAGTTCCCCCAAAATGTCCTGCTTGCGCGCGGTGCGGTTCAACCAGCCGGTATTACGCAACGAACGGGCTGTGGGCAGGTCACTGTCAGTATGAAAGGCCAGTACACGTCGTTGACCTGGCAGCGCAGCGCTATACCACCAGCCATCCACCGTCGATTCGATGATGGATAGTCCGTCACCCAGGCGCGCCTGATCACGGCCATACAGCCAGCCGCAGATCAGCTTGTCTTGTCGTTGTTGACGTGCACCAAGCTTGCGTGCCAGGTTGGCTGACCGGCCTGTGGCATCGATCAGTACGCTGGCTTGTAGCCGACAAGGACCCGCTGCCGTATTCAACATCAGTTGCCAGCCCCCTGGTGTTGCCGAGACGGATGTAACGGTGCTGGTAGTCAATAAGGCTGCCCCCCGGGCTAGTGCGTGGTGGCGAAGCCAAATTTCGAATTGTGCCCGTTCGAGATGCCAGCCATGTCCATTCGGGTCCCGCAGGAAATCCTGCTCGGCGGCCATGCCATTCCATATCGACCGGTTGCCGTGGCATGGTGCATGACCTTGTTTCAGGAAATCGTCCCACAGTCCCATATCGGTTAGCAGACGCTTGGCGGCCGGAGGGAGCGATTCGCCTATGCGAGGGGTGGGGATGGCTAGCCGATCAATCATCAGGACTTGATGACGGGTGGCGAGATTGAGCGCTGCCGTTGCGCCCGCAGGCCCAGCCCCAAGAATCAGGACATCGGTTTTGAGCATGATCTAACCTCGCCGCCAGCTGAGATGACGTGCTTTATCCGTGGCGGTGAGATCAACGTCCTCAAACTCCTCCGGCACCGGGATCGCAGCAGCCAACAAGCGGGCTTCGCCGCTGGGTGGCGGGAGTTGCTCCACCTCTAGTGTGGTGGGAAACCCCGCACCATCACGCGGCCCGTCGCGGACTTCCACAATCCCCATCTGCGCCATATCGCGGATCATATTGTTGATCTGCTCCTGATAGCTGATATTGCCCAGTGGCCTGATCCAACTGGCACGTGTGGCAAATGCCTGCAGGCGCTCGTCAACTGGGAGCGATTCATTCATCACTGTGTCGTATGCCTGTTGCGTCATCACCTGATTGGGTACACGGGCAGGCCAGAAGGTAGGTACATATGGGTCGTAGGATTTTTGATAACCCGAACGGCAACTGGCTGTATCGGTCTGCCAAGGTACGGCCATCCAGCGGGTGATGCCGCCGGGTGCTTGTGGCCCGCATGGGCTGGCAATATTGTCAGGTGTCAGTACCCCGCCGTAATTGGGCTCGACCCAGCCGGGTGGGACATGGGCTATCCTGAATGGCGCCATATACAGCGTGGCTTGTCGCATGGGCCAGGTCATTTCACACCCAGGGTGAAATGCATCCGCCAGGCAGAATTCCATAGCGGATTGGATTAACGTATCTGGCTGCTGAGCTAGCGGTACCTCTTCTATTTTTTGCGGTGGCACGGCTTTGGGGTCGTAATCGGCGATGAAGTCACCCGCCGCCCATTGCTTCAGGAACAGTAACTGCAGATTGCTCAGGGCGGCGTTCTGTAGCGGAGTATCTGCCGGCGGAATACTCATTGCATCGCCATACAGCCATGGCCAAGGGGATGGCGCCCAGGCATCGCGTTTGAACTGCCGGAACTGATTGAACAGCGTCTGACGCCATTCCTTCAAGCTATCTGATGGATTGGCGAGTTTGCTCATCCAAGTCGTCTGACTGAACGGCGTACTCCCACCATGCCCGAAGGCGGCGGCAAAGCCTGCATTGACCCATTGTAAACGTGACATCCGTTCAAAAATGGGGCGGATGTCGTTCTGGAAGGATGGTTTGGCTGGAACGGGCAGTTTTTCTTCAGTAGCGAACAGATCGCGCATCAGGTCCCACATTGTCCGTACCGACTTTTGCTGTGGCGCATAGTTGGGTGGGGCAACAACGACCCAAGCTGGGTCCACGGGCAGATCCTGGCCCTGATAGCGGACGGTAGCCTTGACCGGGCCATCACCCACATCGTCATACCAACCTTCGTTATTGGCAAAGGTGATGGCTTGTGCACCATTCCAGGATGCCGATTTTCCGTGCCCACCCAGCACTACCAGCCTGCCCTGGCTATCGGTGCGAAGTTCACCTAAGTACACTGACTTGCCCATGAATTGACCGGTGTTGAAAGCGTAAGCCTGGCCATGTTTGTCGCGTCCGGTGATGGTACGTTCACCCGGTTGGATACTGAGCAGACGACGATCCGACACTGCCATGTTACGTAGGAAGGAGGGCGGGGCTGTGGCTGCTTCAGGGATATCTAATGCAATCTGGAATTGGTACCAGGCAGCCTTTTCGTTGGCCAGCGTTACGGCCCATTCGATTTCGGCATTGTCGGCGGTCAGCTCTGTGACCACTTCACCGGCCATGTTGAAACCATAAACGCGGAACCGCGCTGCTTCGCGCTTGATGGCACCGCTGGCATCGCGATAAAAACCTTGAGGCTGGGGGTGGGGTTCTGGTACTTCGGGCCCAATATAAAAATCTTCCAAGCTGTTGCCCACACGGGCGATGCCGATAGCCGGATAGATGCCGGCCTTGACGATGGTGGTATCACTGGGTAGGACTTGAGCAGCAGACATGAGTACCCCTCTTTCCATGACAGTTGATTGGCACACAGCATGGATTGCACTATTGACCATGGACGCATATTAATCCAGATGAAAAAACTGCCGGTTTCAACCGGCCGTGTCGGGATTCCATGCCAAATATCATGCATGGACGGTACGTGTTCCTATGGCTGTGCGGTATGCGGGCTAATTCATCAAATCCGGATGGATGATGTTTTACTAATGAGAAAACGTATGTTTTTTTGTAAGTGTGCCAACAGGAAATTAACAGCGTGATGACACTGGTATGCGTCATCAATAACGACACGAACAGGAGCTTGCATGTACATCGGTGAAGTCTCACGCCGGACAGGTGCATCGGTCAAGGCAATCCGGCACTATGAAACACTGGGCCTGCTGGGGCAGGTGCCACGGGCTGGTAAGTATCGTCGCTATACAGATCGGGATGTCGTCTGGATCAAATTGATCAAACAGGCGCAGACACTGGGGTTTCGGCTGGCGGAGCTGAATCTGGTATTGGACGGGAGCCTCGACGAACCTGACTGGTATGGCCTGTTGACCCAGATTGACTCGAAGCAATCCATGCTCCGCCAGGAAATTGCCCGGTTACAAACGCTGGACCGGCATTTGGGTGAAGTCCGTCAGGCAATGTATGAATGCCTGACCGATAGCGAATATCAATCACCCTGTGACATGGCCAATTGGGTTATCGACAATCGACAAGCTTGACTCTGCCATCAAGGGCAGACTTTATCCTGACCTGGTCTTTCAGGATCGGGAAACAAGATGTCAAAACGTATATTGGTGCTGTTGGGGCACCCTTCATCAAGCAGCTTTTGCAGTGCATTGGCTGGTACCTATGTTGAAGCGGCCCGCGCTGCTGGCCATCAGGTCAAGATCTTGCGGTTGGGCGAAATGCAGTTTGATCCGAATCTGCACGAAGGGTATCAGCAAATTCAAGCGCTGGAGCCGGATTTACTGGATGCGCAAGCAGCCATTGAATGGGCCGAGCATCTGGTGTGGGTGTATCCAATCTGGTGGGGGAGCGTGCCGGCTATATTGAAAGGTTTTCTTGACCGGGTTTTTCTGCCTGGGTTCGCATTCAAATATCAGCCCGGCAAGCTCTGGCCGGACAAGTTATTGTCAGGTCGCACGGCTCACCTGATTGTGACATTGGATACACCACCTTGGTACTTCCGCTGGATTTACCGCATGCCCGGGGTGTATCAAATGGAGAAGACAACGCTGGCGTTTTGCGGCATTCAACCAGTCAAAACGTTGCAGTTTGGCCCAGTACTGAATTCCACCCCGTCACAACGCGAGGGGTGGTCAATACAGGTGGGGCAGCTGGCAAGGACTGTGTGATGAGGTGGTTGCTTCCAGGCGATGCCGAACCAAGGGCAGATCAGACGGATTTGCTCTTGTATTCGCACAGATCCAGAATCACACAGCGCTCGCATTCGGGCTTACGGGCCTTGCACACGTAGCGCCCGTGCAGGATCAGCCAGTGATGCGCATCCTGCTTGAATTCAGCGGGTACGACTTTCAACAGCTTCTGTTCTACCTCTTCCACATTCTTGCCTGGGGCGAGCCCAATACGGTTGGCGATACGGAAGATATGGGTATCGACAGCGATGGTTGGCTCGCCGAACGCTGTATTCAGTACCACGTTGGCGGTTTTCCGGCCAACGCCAGGCAAGGCTTCCAGGTCTTCCCGCGTACGCGGGACTTCGCCGCCGTGCCGTTCAAGCAGGATGCGACAGGTAGCCAGCAGATTTTTGGCCTTACTGCGGTACAGGCCGATACTACCAATATAATGCTCAAGGGTTTCCTGGCCCAGGGCCAGAATGGTGGCAGGCGTGTTGGCAACGGGGAATAGCTTGCGGGTCGCCTTGTTGACCCCAACATCGGTTGCCTGTGCCGATAGCAACACGGCAGTGAGCAGCTCGAAAGGCGTGGTGTAATCCAGCTCGGTGGTGGGATGCGGGTTCTGCTCACGCAGGCGTTCGAAAATCTGGCGACGTTTGGCGGCGTTCATACGGTCCAACAATTGAGAAGTAGTGATCAGGAGGCGATGGCTGTGGTGGTTTGGGCCGGGTGATCTGAATGGCGACGTGCCGTGTGTGCTAGCCATGCATTACGTCCAGCTATCAATAAACCCAGGCCCATGAAGGCACCTGGGGGCAACAACGCCAACAGAAAGCCAGGGTAATCAACCGGTAGGACATGAATCACCCATGCTTTGCCAAACTCAGGGCCGACAATCAAATCAATCCCGGCAAGCAAGGTGCCTTGGCCAACCAGTTCACGCAAACTTCCCAAGGTGGCAAGTACGGCAGTCAGGCCAATTCCCATCATGAAGCCATCCACCAATGACGGCAGCACACGATGCTTGGCGGCGAAGGCCTCCGCACGGGCCAATACAATGCAGTTGGTAGTGATCAAGGCAACGAACAGGCCCAGTATGGAATACAAGCCGGGTAGCCAAGCCTGCATCATCAACTGGATCACGGTCACCAAGGCAGCGATGATCAGCACGAAGACCGGGATGCGGACTTCACTTGGCACCCAATGCCGGATGGTGCTGACGGCGGTGCTTGATGCGGCCATGGCTAAGGTGGTGGCCAGACCAAGACTGGTGCCGTTGACCAATGTGTTGCTGACGGCCAATAACGGACATAAGCCGAGCAGTTGTATGAGACCGGGGTTTTGGTGCCACAACGCATCTTGGCAGATATCTGATAGGGTTTTCTCGTTCATGCCCCGATTTTATCGCACAGCGCAGCCAAGTGCGCAGGGTGTTGATCCAGCCAGGGCCAAATGGCGTGGTTTGTGGGTAACCAGACCAGTTCCCGCTCGCGGGCTCGGTTGGCGGATGTATAGAGTCGTTCGACTATAGCGGCGGGAATCACTGCATCCTGCTCTGCCGCTACAATCAATAACCGCCCTGTAAAGCCAGACAGAATTTCCCAGGCATCGGAGTGTTGCCAACTATCAGGCTGGCGGATGATGGCAGAAAATGCCGGACCAAATGGCACAGCATATGCTGCAGGTATATAGATGCCAGGCACGCAAAGTATCAGTTGAACGGTCGGATAAAGTGTACTGAGCCGGATTGCATTGTAAGCCCCCATGCTAGAGCCCAGTAACGACAATGGGCCGGCCAGGTCTGTAGCTTGAATGACGGCTTGAGTCTGTTGGGTACGCAACGACAGACTGCTGTGCTGTATCAGGCCACCCGTCTCACCGTGGCCAATCAAATCTGCCGCTACACTGGCTCGTCCCTGTTTCAGCAAGGCATATCGCAAGGCTAGAAATTGCTGGCGTGATGCTTGACCTGCACCATGCAACATCAGTAGCGGGTTATGTTGGCCGAGACGGTCGGCGTGTAACAGGTGGTTGTGAAAGGAGAGGCTGAAAGACTGCAATGAGGTTGATTGCATGATTGGTCGGATTCAGCAGGGTGCCGTGTCGGTTTGCACGGGAACGTCAAAGGCGTGTGCCGGCGGCACACGCCCTCGGTTACGCCACGATCAAGGAATGATCTTGAAAGTACGGTAGATTGGCATGGTGTTGAACCAGCGATTGAAGATCTTGGTGGCTTC
The DNA here is from genome assembly GCF_005503445.1 of Chitinivorax sp. B. Taxonomy (NCBI): domain Bacteria; kingdom Pseudomonadati; phylum Pseudomonadota; class Betaproteobacteria; genus Chitinivorax; species Chitinivorax sp. B. Next base: position 25,224 of record NZ_SCOH01000001.1, read on the forward strand.
GCCGTTCTTTTCCATGTCGATCAGGCCGTCGTTGATTTCCTTCAACAGGCGTTTTTCGCCTTTGCGAACGGCAATGCCATAAGCGTCGAATGAAATCGAAACCGGGGCGATTTCATACTGTTCCTTGCCTGGCATCTTGGCCAACAGCGCCGCCAGGTTAGGCTCGTCGTTGGTCACGGCATCCACTTTGCCTTCGCCCAACAGTTTGAACATGTCAGGTTCGGTGTCGACCACGACAACCTTGGCGTGTGGTAGCTCTTTACGTAGCTGTTTCTCGCTGGTGGTGCCTTTCACTGCAGCGATCGTTGCTTGGGTCAGCTGGTCTACATTGGATACACGACCCTTCTTCACTACAAACTTTTGACCCGTAATGAAGTAACCGAAACTGAAATCTACCTGACGCTCCCGCTCTACATTCTTGGTAAAGGTCGCAGCGACCATATCGACTTGTTGGCTTTGCAGCACAGACAAACGATCTGCCAAGGCAATTGGCTTGATGACCAGTTTCACACCCAGTTTTTTGGCAATGCCATCGGCAAAATCGATGTCATAACCTGACACGGTACGGCTTTTCGGGTCCAGTTGGCCAAATGGGGGCGATTCATAAGAAACGCCAACCAGCAGCGTACCTTTCTTTTTGATGTCATCCAGCGCATCGGCATGGACCACGCCTGCAGCCAGAAAAAGTGCAGAGAAAACGAGCGAGTTGTATTTCATGGTTCACAGTCCTTATAAGGGCGTACTCTTACCGATCTTTCAAGAAGATAGTAACGGTATAGGACGCAAAACCCGATTATGAAAACTCGGGCGAGGTCGCACGATAGCCGGGGTTAGGGATTTCCGCTACTGGTGAAATCCGTAGTGGGTGGTTGACAACGGATTTGCAATCGTTATCGGAAATCGGACTGGCATTGCTGCAGATTGCCAATGTCATGGGAATGCTGTTTTGAAACAACACTTAGTCAGACTGGTGACGATGTTTGACGGGTCGCGTGATGGTATGGCTGGTCGGCTTGTGCCAATGTTGCCAAAGGCTTTTGGCCGGCGGCAGGTTTTCGAGCCGCTTGGCAAGTTGCCGAAAATATGCTGCTTGTTCGTGATCCATTGTGTAACCCAATAAACCCTGTTGTAGGCTCTGTTGACGTAGTTTCATAGCTCGCGCCGATCTGACTTTGGGCATGCACCGTTGTCGCAAACCGCTTGCATAGATCACTATGCGGCGAGCTTCGCTCTTAGGCTCATGCCCAAAACCAGGTCAACGCGTGCGTGAAACTACGTCAACAGAGCCTAAATAATCCGCCAACGTATCTCACGCTTCCGGTAAGCCAGCAGCAATGGCCTGCCGTAAATAACGGTGGCCGATGGCAGCGTTTTGGGGAAAGTAGGGCGTGCCCCAGAACCGATCCAGAGCATGTATCCACATGCTTCGCGGGTGTCCACAGTCAGCCGCTTTTTTGAATCGCCATGCAGCACGTTCAGGCCGTTTGGCACTGCTGGCCCAGCTCGTCATACATCCCCTGTAGGTAGATGGCGGTCGGGCTTCCCAGCATTGCTACCTGCCGAATACCGGCTCGATGGCGTGATTCGATGGCACGAACAGCGGTGCGGGGTGGAAACACACGGGCATTGAACAGTATCGGCAATACCCTTTTGGATCAATCGCTGCAGTATGCGTGTGCGGTCACCTTTTCTTGGCATTCGGTCGCGCACAACCCTGGCCAGTTGGACGCGTTGTCGCAGTGCCGGCTTCATGGATTGAACAAGCGATCCCGATGTGTCAGCACAAATTGCTGAGTGGTCGCAACGGCCTTCAGAACCGCGCGGGGGCTGATTGTGGCGCCAGCCATGTAGTCAAAGTGGCCGCCATCCTTGCTAACAGCCCATTGCGGTGCGGCTTGCGGCGGTTGCCGATCCAGTTGACGGACCCAGTCGGTCTTGCGTTGCCCTTGGCTGGTATAGGGTTTGCCCAGTTGAATGTAATCGCCCAAGCCGGGGGTCTCCTTGTGGTGGAGCGCACGTACGCCACTGACAGTGCCATCCGACAGGACTCCGATCAGCAAGGTGATTGTGCCAGCGTAACCATCCGGGGCGTTAGCCTGCAGGATAATGGCGGTCGGCTTGCCCTGGACGGTGGCCAGGTAGTAGGGCGTGTCCTCGACGTTGTTCAGTGTCGGGGCATCCGCAGCTCGCAACGTGCGTTCGGTGGCGAGCAGGTCATTGTCGAACAGGTCATCAGGCAGAATCTGCTTCACCAAATCCAGTCTGGCTTCATTTTCTGCTTGTTGAATGCGTGGGGCGGTGATCAGGTAGGTACCGGCCAATATGCCGGCTGCCAGTAAGGAAAACACCAGCAGGACCAAGCTGGCACGTTGTACATGGTGCAAGGTAGGGGTCATGAGCTGGCCTTACCTTTGTGCCCGAACACCGCGGGTTGTGTGTAGTGGTCGATCAGTGGTGCACACGAGTTCATCAGTAGGACAGCGAATGCTACACCATCCGGATAACCACCAAACACGCGGATCACATAGGCCAGCAAGCCAATCAGGCTGGCAAAGATCAATTTGCCCAAAAGCGTGGTTGGCCCGCTGACGGGGTCGGTGGCCACGAAAAATGCTCCTAATACGATGGCACCATACTGCAAGTGAAACCAGGGTGAGGCAAAGTGACTGCCATCTACCAGCCACAGGGCGGCAGCCAGCAAGGTGAAGGTACCAAGTGTTGCGATGGGTACATGCCAACTGATGACCCGCTGTTGCAATAGCCACAGTCCACCGATCAGATAGCCCAGCGTAATCCAAAGCAGGCCTGCCTGTTGAAAAACAGGTTGGGGCCGGATGGTATGGATCGGAGTCCCGGTATGTAGCTGTGTTTTCAGACTATTCAGCGGGGTCGCGCTGGTCATGGCATCCCAGGGTGTGGAATGGAATATCTGGCTGGCCAGATCGGTGAAGGCGATTGGCTGGGTCTGTAGGCTAATCGGTGCCAACCAATGTGATATCTGGGCTGGGAAGGATACGATACAGACAGCAAAACCGACCATGGCCGGGTTGAACAGGTTATTTCCCAGCCCACCATAGAGATGTTTGGCCACGACAATGGCAAAGAATATACCAACAGCCATCAGCCACCAGGGCGCTGTGGGCGGCAGGCTCAGGGCCAGTAGCCAGGCCGTCAACAAGGCCGATCCATCGGTCAGAAAGGGCACGACAGGCCGGTGGCACAGCACCAGCATGGCGGCTTCCATGCCCAGGGCCAGGACGCTGGCCCAGACCAGCTGCAACAGAATGGCCGGCCCGAAGGCTAGCACATAGGCGGTGATGCCAGGCACTAGGGCCAGCAGCACCTTGAACATGATTCGTTGTAATGGGGACCACGATGGTGTAGAGAAAAAGATCATCATCAAACAGCGTTAGATACCAAAACCAATCGATAGCCCAATCATCGGATCTGCACCGCGATGACGGGCAGTGCGATCAGGGAACATCAGCGAGGCCTTGAAGATCAGGAACTGTGCTTCCAGACCACGATAGATGGCATTATCCTTGAGCCCGATGGCATGATCATTGGCGTGCCATTGCGCATAGCGCAACGAACCCCAGACTGCGCCATGTCCCTTGGCGATCAGTCGCATACCGACCATGTATTTATGGCCGCCGGTTCCGATCTCTGCGCCGCCGATGATCGCGGTATCCGCATCGCTCAACGGGATGGCGGCACCTGCTTCCAGGCTGGCTCCCAGGGGCGCACCCATCCAAACCCCGGCTGTCGCATACTGGGTAGGATCATCTGCATAAGCTACATTGACCAGACTCAAACCAACCAGACAGAGACCAGTTTGCCACCAGGCTGTGCGACGACGGGGATGTAGATGTATAGGTTGCTGAACTTGAATATAAGACATGACGCACTCACAAAGTTGTCACTCGAATCAGATCTGCTTGAACGGGTTATCGAGTTTGTGTTGACCATTTCCGCACCTGAGCTTTGACACAAGGTACCAAGGTTCTGTGATCCATGCACATAGCAGACGGGCTGCCCCGCAGGCCTTGTGCGCACCATTCAAACTGGTGGACCAAGTTCATTGATTGGTTGGATCGTCGGGTGGCTTCGATGCCCTTTTTGCCGCAGCACGGGCCATGGCGGCTTGAATCATCGCCTGTTTACTGTCGACGGGCGCGGTTGAATCGACGATTTGAGGTAAAGGGGGCGATTCGATCTGTTCCGCGCGCTTTGCCTGCGCCCTGGCCAATGCTGCCTGAATGATAGCCTGTTTATCAGCCATTGCCTGTGCGGCCACCGGATTGGCTGCGGCTTCCGCCTGGGCTGTTTCGGCGGCTTTGCGGGCATCTGCTGCCTTGGCAGCCAGGCGTATGGCGCGTTCGTTTTTGTCTCGTTCCAGTCTTTCGGCCCGATATTCATGGCGCTGGCGGGCTTGGTCGGCGGCACGTTTTTTGCGCTCGGCGGCCCAGATGTCGGCCTTGGCCACCTTGTAAAAATCCACCAGCGGAATCTGGCTGGGGCAGACATAACTGCATGCACCGCATTCAATGCAGTCGAACAAATGCCATTCCTGCGCTTTGCCCAATTGATGTGCCTTCGTAAACCAATACAGGTCTTGCGGTTGCAGTTCAGCAGGGCAGACTGCTGCGCACTCGCCACAGCGAATACAGGGCATGGCGGGTCGAGGCTTGGGCAGGGTACGCGGCGATGCGGCCAGCAAACAGTTGCTTGCTTTGACCACCGGTACAAAGGGAGATGGCAACTCGATCCCCATCAGGGGGCCACCCATCAGGATACGATCGGTATCCGGCAGGTTGCCGGCATGATCCAACAGCCAGTGAATCGGCGTGCCCAACAATGCTTCCACATTCTGCGGCCGTGCCACATTCCCTGTCAGCGTCACAATGCGTGAAATGACGGGTTCACCGTAGACAATTGCACGCTGGATGCTGTAAGCGGTGCCAACATTGAAGCACTGCACCCCAAGCGCTGTGGCACGCGTACCACCCGGTACCTCAATGCCAGTGAGCAGCTTGATCAATTGTTTAGCGCCTCCGCTTGGGTACAGTGTAGGGAGACGGATAATGTCGATATCGCAATTGGCTGCAGCCTGTTTCATGGCTGCCAGGGCTTCCGGCTTGTTGTCTTCAATGCCCACACGCACTGATTTGGCCGCCATCAATTCGCGCATGATCTGGATACCGGCGACAATGTCGGCAGCGCGCTCACGCATCAACCGATCGTCACAGGTGATATAGGGTTCGCATTCGGCCCCATTGATCACCAACGTATCCAGCCCTTTGTCAGCAGGCACGTTCAGTTTGACATGGCTAGGGAAGACCGCCCCGCCCAGGCCAACGACACCCATATCGCACAGATAATCGCGGGTAGCGCGCGGGCCGGCGGTCTGCCAATCGAAACGGGTGCGCTGCTGCCATTGGTCACGGCCATCCGGTTCAATCACCAGGCAAGGCTCGGCCAGGCCCGATGGGTGGGGCAAAGTATGGGGTGCAATGGCAATCACCGTGCCGGAGGTGGGGGCATGCAACGCCGCGGATACCACGCCTGCTGCCCGCGCAACCAACTGGCCTTTCAAGACCGCTTGACCGACTTCCACGCATGCTTCTGCGGCATTGCCCAGGTGCTGCCGCAATGGCAGGATCAATCTGGGTGGCAAAGGTAGCTGGGCGATCGGCGTGCCATTCGATTCAGCCTTGTGCTCGGGCGGATGGATGCCACCGTGGAAGCGATGCAATGTCAGCGTGCTCATACGCGGGCGGGCTCTTTGACCAGCTTCAGTTGAAACACCGGGTAGCTGGGCTTCCAGGTATCGATGGTCTGGCCTTCCTCCACCATGCTGATGCAATCGACCGGGCAGGGGGCAATACATAGTTCACAGCCGGTGCATTCGCTGGCGATCACGGTGTGCATCATTTTCGCGCTACCCACGATGGCATCCACCGGGCAGGCTTGAATGCACAGCGTACAGCCAATACAGGTCTGTTCGTCGATGAAGGCAACTGCCTTGGGCTTTTCGATGCCGTGTTCGCCGTTCAATGGCTTGTAATCCAGCCCAGTCAGTTCTGCCAGTTTGTGGATGCCTTCATCGCCACCCGGCGGGCACTGATTGATGTCCGCTTCACCATCGGCAATGGCCTGGGCATATGGCTTACAACCAGGGTAGCTACACTGCCCACATTGGGTTTGCGGCAGGACTGCATCAATTTTCTCGACCAGCGGGTCTTCCTGTACCTTGAAGCGTACTGCGGCATAGCCTAATACAGCACCCAGCAACAGGCCGATGCCCCCCAATACCAATAAGGCTGTCAACAATGGGCTCATCTCAGTTCTTGACCAATCCGGCAAAACCCATGAATGCCAGGCTCATCAACCCGGCGGTAAACAGGGCGATCGGCACTCCTTTGAAGGCGGCAGGTACGTCTGCACCTTCCAGCCGTTCCCGCATCGCTGCGAATGCTGCCATCGTAAAGGTAAAGCCGATGGCCCCACCGGCACCGGCGAGCAACGATTCCACAAAGTTGTAACGGTGTTGCACGTTGAGCAGCGGGATACCCAACACGGCACAGTTGGTGGTGATCAGCGGCAAGTAGATGCCCAGCACCTGATAAAGCAAGGGGCTGGTAGCGTGAATCACCATCTCCACAAATTGCACGATGGCGGCAATGACCACGATGAAGCTCAAGGTCTGCAGATAAGCCAGATCCAGAGGCACCAAGACGTATTGCTGCAGCACATAGCAAGCGCCTGACGCCAGCGTCAATACGAAGGTCGTGGCCAAACCCATGCTGACCGCAGTATCGAGCTTTTTTGATACGCCCATGAATGGACATAAGCCCAAGATGCTGACCAGCACGATGTTGTTCACAAACACCGTGCCGACGATCAGGAGTAAGTAATGAGAAAGCGACATGGTTCAACTGGCACGGAATAGATTGGAATAGAGCGTCATCAGCAATTCAGGTATTGCGGGAATTATCTGCCGGCAATGGGATACGTTCAAGGTTGGTCGGCATAGGTTTTCTCAGCGCAAATCGCTGATTTCAATCAGGATCAAATCAAACGTATTGCCCGTCACTTCAATCACTTCTACATCTTGCCGAGTCATTAACACGGCATCATGCTGTTGCAGTGTGACGGTGTGGCTGCCATGACACGTTACGGGTTTGGTACTGGCCAGAAACAGCAGTAGCACATCACCTTGCCAGCGTAACTGGTGCTGTCCTTGCAGTTTGCACCGTCGCAGGGTGTGCATGAAACGGCCACGACGGCTCATCACATTGAAATCCAGCACCGGGCCATCCGGTATGTGGGCGTCAAAGGCGGTTTCACCCGGAAAGTCGATCGAAGGTGCATAAGGCGTCAATGTATAACAGCGGTCTTCGTCGTATAACGACAGGGAGTCACCGGCAATCAAGGTCAGGGAACGATCCAGCCCGTTGAACGCGGAGAACGGCCCAGGCTGGTCGATTTGGGCCATGCTGGCGCGCCAGTCCAGGTCATCGAATCCGGCACCCTCTGGGAATACAATGATTTCCCGGGTTTGCCCGCCGCCATTTTTCCAAGGGCGGGTAGGATAGTCGCAGGAAGGTAAGTGACGCATCTCAGGCAATCTCCGGGGACAGCAATAGATCCAGATAGGCCACCTCGATCAGGTCATCGGCATGAATGCCCAGTTGTTGCATCAACGCGAGTGCAATGGCCTCGCCCTCTGCCGCCGTTTGATCGTCACGTAGCACCACTTCCAGCTCCATGAAATCACCTAATCCGTCGACCTGGTCAATATGAATACGGGTCTGACCGACAAGATAAAGAATACGTTGCTTGATGACTTCGCCAAGAATACCCAAGGCCATGCTCAGCGTATTGCGCAGGGCATCGGGCTGGTCAATATCGGTGATCCGATAGTCAGACAACTTGGGGCCTTGCTGGTCAGCCCGGTGATAGTGGATCAGTTGGCCTTGGCCGGGCTGCAGTACCCTGAGTTTGAGCCGGCCATGCTGGCATAGGAAAAAGGTATCACGCTGCTGAAGCAGGGCAGCTGGCTGGCCGGCGATGACATTGGCGTGTTTCAGTAAAGCGGCACGGTCGGTCACCCGGGCTTTGATTTCGATATTGCGGGCCATGGATACACTCACGGAAACAGCAGCCGGTTCGTTACCGGACGGCAGGTAAAATCACTCAGCGATGATGAACAGGTAATCCGGCACATCCTGCGGGATGCTGGCAATGTATGCGGCGATTGTTCCGTTGGCGATGTCTTGAGACAGTTGCTGCAAGCCCTTGTTGAGTTCACCGGGTTCGATGTCATTGACGAAGGTGCCGATGGCTTCGCGGAAATCGTCATCCAGATAACGTGCTGGCTGGTATTTGGCGCAATACAGAAAGCCATCCACGGGCGTGGTCACCTGTTCTGGCCTGGGGACAAACCATGGCTGGAGATCAACATGACAGAAGCCGGCATGGCGAAGCGTCTGGCGCAATTGCTCCAGTGTTGGGAAGCGCTCGGCAGTGCGGCGCATGGCCTTGGGAAAATAGCGATTCAGCCAGAAATGTTCAATGTATTCACGGCAGTTGGTGAATTCCACCAAGCAGTGACGGGCTACCCGACGCAGCTCGCGATAAGCAACAGCACGGTCACGCCAGTAATGGCTGGATAAGGTGCTGATAGCGACATCGACAGATTGATCCTCAAGTGGCAGGGCGTGCACATCAGCGCGAACCCAAGGCAACTTGGGCGCTTTGTTACGGGCTGCGTACAGCATGGCCGCCGAATGATCCACCCCAACGATCGGAAAGCCTCGCTTGGCCAGCGCGATGGTGTAGTGGCCAGGGCCACAGCCAATGTCGACCAGCGAGGTCAGGGCATCCCGCTGTTTGGGCAGATGATTGATCAGCGGCAGCAGAATGGATGCTGAAGCGCGGTGGATCTGTTCGGATCGGATCGAGGTCATGATGGCTTGTGGCTCAACCAATGGCACGCACACATTCGCCAACCAGTTCTGGCCCGCGATAGATCAACCCGCTATACAACTGCACCAGACTGGCACCCGCTTGCATTTTTTCAATTGCATCGGCGCCTTCCAGAATGCCGCCTACACCGATGATCGGCAGGGCACCATCCAGACGGTCGGACAATTCACGGATTACCGTGGTGGATTTGGTGCGAACCGGTGTACCGGATAGGCCACCCTGTTCGTTACCATGTGGCAGCTGTTCAACGCCGGCACGGGATAGCGTGGTGTTGGTGGCGATTACACCGTCAATGCGATGCTGAATCAACAAGTCTGCAATCACGCCAATTTGTGGCGGATCCAGATCCGGAGCAATTTTCACTGTCAGCGGCACGTAACGGCCATGTTGGTCTGCGAGCTTGCTCTGCTCTTCCTTCAGTTTGCCCAGCAGACCGGAGAGCTCGTCACTTTGCTGCAACTGACGCAGATTCTTGGTGTTGGGGCTGGAGATGTTGACGGTGACGTAAGTCGCCAGTTCATACACTTTGCGCAGACAGATCAGGTAGTCATCCGCAGCGTTTTCGATCGGGGTATCGAAATTCTTGCCAATGTTGATCCCCAACACACCTTTGTATTTGGCCCGTTTGACGTTATCGATCAATACGTCAACCCCCGCATTGTTGAATCCCATTCGGTTGATGATGCCCTCGGCCTGTGGCAAGCGAAACAAGCGGGGTTTGGGGTTGCCCGATTGCGGGCGTGGGGTGATGGTGCCGATTTCGATGAAGCCGAAGCCCAGGTCAGCCAACGCATCAATATGATCGCCGTTCTTGTCCAAGCCAGCCGCCAATCCGACGGCATTGGGGAACTCAATTCCCATGACTTTGCGCTGTTGCGCGTCATCGTGGCCGGCGAAAGTCCGGGCAAGGCCAATAGTGTGCAGAAGGTCCAGCGCACCTAACGTCAGGTGGTGGGCCTTCTCGCCATCCAGCATGAACAGGAAAGGGCGGGCAAGGGCGTAGGCGGTGGTCATCATCGGATCGTTGGTCTGACAGGCAAAACCGCTGAATTATAGCGGAACAGCTGCGTTGCGGTGTGCAAAGATGACGATGATCCAGCTTTGCGAACGGTTGTACTGCGGGATGATGGGAACAATTTCACCAGATCGATCCTGCTGGTTATGTTGACGTGGCTTGCTCGAAAGCCGCTTGACAAGCAGAGCGGGCTATAAGTGCAGCGGTGCCCAGCTCCCCCCTTGAAGGCCTTCGATGGGATGGAAATTGACTTTGTAGGTCATCTTGCGACAGTCCTTGATCCAATAACCCAAGTACAAATACTGTCGACCCAGCTTACGGGCCAGGCGAAGTTGCCACATGATATTGTAGGTGCCCAGGCTGGCTTGCTGCAGATCCGGGTCGAAAAAGGTGTAGACGGACGACAGGCCATCTTCCAGTTCGTCAATCAGGCTTACCATCACTAGCGTACCCTGTTCGTCACGAAACTCGACCAGAAAGCTGGCGACGTGGGTTTTCAGAATGAAGCTGCGGTACTGTTCACGGCTATCCTCATCCATGCCACCACCGGCGTGACGGGTTTCCTGGTAGCGACGATAAAGTTGGTAATGTTCTTCGCTATAGCCCAGCTTGAGAATTTCTGCAGTCATCGTTTCGTTGCGTTTCCACACCCGCCGTTGCGTGCGGTTGGGGGCGAATGCCTTGGCTGGAATACGAACTGGTACACAGGCTCGGCAGCGATCACACTGAGGACGATAGGTGAACAGACCACTGCGGCGAAATCCGGCACGTACCAGTTGGCTGTAGATCTGGGCATCAATCAGATCACCGGGAATGGCCACCTGGGAACGGGCCATTTCATCTGGCAGATAGCTACAGGGGTAGGGGGCAGTGACATAGAACTGGATTAGCGATTGTCCGTGTTCCGACAGTTTGCTCATGCTGATCCTGCCCCCTGAATTAATACGCTGCTGTGTTCGAATTGCCATGGACCAGGGCGATGGATGCCATCGACCAGTACTTTGAGTCTAGCAGCGAAATTGCTTCTTGCTATTTCGCGCCCACCCAGGCTGGCCAAGTGGTTGGTCTTCATCTGGCAATCGATCATGCGGAACTCCCAACGCCCTAGTTGTCTGACCAGATGCACAAAGGCGATCTTCGAGGCGTCGGTGCGGTGCGTAAACATCGACTCACCGTAGAACATCTGGCCAATGGCCATGCCATATAAGCCGCCAGCCAGTTCGCCCTCCATCCAGCACTCAATGGAGTGCGCATAACCCATGTGGTGTAACACGCAATAAGCGTCGATCATTTCATCAGTGATCCAGGTGCCGCCATGAATGTCGCGTGGTGCGGCACATGCCTGCATGACTTGGCGAAAATTGGTGTCAACGCGGATTTCGTAGGGTTTGTTGCGCAGTGTCTTGGCCAGCGAGCGTGTGATGCGCAGTTCGTCTGGGAACAGGATCATACGCGGATCGGGGCTCCACCATAGGATGGGCTCACCCTCGTTGAACCAGGGGAACACGCCTTGACGGTAAGCTGCCAGTACACGCGCCGGCGATAGATCGCCTCCCATTGCCAGCAGGCCATTTGGCTTGATCAACGCCGAATCCAATGGCGGGAAGTCAAGCGAAGGGCCTAGCCAGCGTAGCATGTGCGGGGTGTCTTAATGGCCGGATTTGCCCTTGACGGGCTGGCAGTCCTTGCACAAACCGTACAAGTACATGGAATGGGATTCGATGACGAAGCTGTGTTTTTTTGCAACAGCATCTTGGCGTTTTTCGATCTCGGCATCGAAAAACTCCTCGACCTTGCCACATTTGACGCATACCAGATGGTCGTGATGACTGCCCTGGTTCAGCTCGAACACGGCTTTGCCGGATTCGAAGTGATGACGGACCAGCAGGCCGGCTTGTTCGAATTGAGTCAGCACGCGGTAGACAGTTGCAAGGCCAATGTCGAGGTCTTCGGCAATGAGCAGACGGTAGACGTCTTCAGCCGTCATGTGGCGTTGTTCCGAGGTTTCGAACAAATTGAGAATTTTCAAACGGGGGGCAGTGGCTTTGAGGCCGATGTCCTTAAGATCGCTGGCTTTGCTCATTGGCTGATAGAGAGGTAAAGAATTTGGGTTATAGTATAGCGTTTTACGCGGGTTTACACGAACCGATGGCTCGATAAACCCTAACTTTCCTTGCAAGCTGGTGTGACTGATTGAGAGTTACGGTCTTACCGATCAGACATATGTTGTACCAGTATTGTTCATGTACCGCCTGTTTTGCTTGAAATCCGAGGTTGTTCGACGTGTTCAGTCCTTCCCGTGTATTTGACTTATTCACCTGCCAACGCCAAACAATGCAAAAACTGCTTTCCGTGCTTACCGCGAGTATGTTGCTGTCTGCCTGCAGCATGCTGACACCTTACAAACTGGACATCCAGCAAGGCAATTACATTACCGAGGACATGGTTGCCAAGCTCAAGCCGGGCATGACGCGCAATCAAGTGCGTTATGTGTTGGGCTCGCCGCTGTTGACGGATCCTTTCCATGCCAATCGCTGGGATTATGTCTACCGTGAAGTAAAAGGTGGCAAGCTGGTCAGCGAAAAACGCTATATCGTTAATTTTGATGGCGACAAGGCGGTGAGTTTCGAAGGTGATGTTTTCCCTCCGCAGAAGAACTTCATCGCAGCCCCAGCACCACAGAGTGCGCGAGAACAAACCTTACAGCAAGCAGGGGCCGCCGAAGCCGAAAAGGCGCAAAGCGATGCCAAGCGCGCTGCTGACAAATAACGGAGCACAGCATGACATTGAAGATCGCCATTGCCGGCGCTGGCGGCCGTATGGGCCGTACCCTGATCGAAACCGTGATGCAAGCCGACAGCTGCAGACTAGCCGCGGTGCTTGAGCATAGCGGCAGTGCATTGCTGGGTAGTCCTGCCTCACTGTTGGCACCAGGTGCCCCTGTCGATTTGATTGTGACCGACCAACTGGAGACGGCGTTACAGGGTGTGGATGTACTGATCGATTTCACCCGTCCGGAAGGCACACTGCATCATCTGTCCATCTGCCGCAAGCTGGGTGTGAAGATGGTTGTTGGCACCACTGGGTTCAGCGATGAGCAAAAGCAACAACTGGCCGAAGGTGCCAAAGAGGTTGGGATTGTCTTTGCGCCGAATATGAGTGTGGGGGTGAACCTGACACTGAAGTTGCTGGAAATGGCTACTAAGGTACTCAATACCGGTTACGACATCGAGATTGTCGAGATGCACCATCGCCATAAGATCGATGCGCCATCCGGCACGGCACTGCGTATGGGTGAGGTGGTGGCGAAGGCCTTGGGGCGGGATTTGAAGGACTGTGCGGTGTATGGTCGCGAAGGTGTGACCGGCGAACGCGACCCGTCCACCATTGGCTTTGCCACCATGCGTGGTGGTGATGTGGTGGGTGACCATACCGTGGTATTTGCCACAATGGGTGAGCGTGTTGAAATCACCCATAAAGCATCCAGCCGCGCTACTTTTGCACAAGGGGCAGTACGGGCTTCGCGTTTTTTGATGACGCAACCTGCCGGGTTGTACGATATGCAGGACGTGCTGGGTTTCTAGAGCATGAACGCATGTGCGTCTTCTCATCGACAAGGCAAACGGTCAGCCATGATGCTGGCCGCTTTGTTTTTCTGCTCAGGATGTGCCGTAACCCAATTCGATCCGAGCGCGCCGAGAGATTTCGACTTGGTCTGGAACTACGGCCAGCCGGCCCTGAGCGAACAGAGTTTTCGTGAATTTCAGGCCAAGGCTGGCGGGCAGAGTCTGGATTACCGGGTCGAACTGACCACGCAATTGGCCCGTACCTATAGTCTGCGAAATCAGTTTACCGAGGCCCATGCCTTGCTGGATGGCTTGGTCCCAGACCTGACACAGGCCAGCCCACGGGCGCAGGCCCGGTACCTGTTGGAGCGGGGGCGTTGTTACAACTCGGCAGGAGAGAACGAACGGGCGATTGGTTTGTTCGAGGCTGCCCTGGCTGCAGCACAGCGGGCCAAGGCTGATTTTTATGTGGTGGATGCAATGCACATGCTAGCCATTGCCACCCGAGGTGATGCGTCGCTCGACTGGAATCGCCGCGCCTTGGCGATTGCCGAGGCCAGTCAGGATCGGCGTACGCGTGAATGGGCGAGCCGCTTATTGCACAACATCGGTATGACGTATCACAGCCAAGGTCGTTATGACTTGGCGCTGCAATACTTCGAATCCGCCATACCGTTATGGCGGGTACAGGGCGCTACGCAACGGGAGTTCGAAGGCCGTTGGATGATAGGCTGGACGTTACGAACCATGAAGCGTTACGACGATGCCTTGCATTTAATGCAATTGTTGCGCCAGCAAATGGAAGCAGCCGATCAGCCTGATGGTTATGTCTATGAAGAACTGGGCGAAAACTTGTTGGCGAAGGATCAGCCTTCTGATGCCACCAAGTGGTTTGCCAAAGCTTATGCAGCATTGAAAGATGACCCCGCAGTGCGGGCAGACCCAACCCGGCTGGCACGGTTGCGCATGTTGGGTGGTCTGTAGTGTAGATGACTAGTTGGGCATGAACCACAGTTCCGATCGATGCAGCGGGGTTTGTGGCGGCAGTAGCGGGTTTTTCAGTCGCAGGATTGTACGTGTTCCCAGCCTGGCTTGTTCGATATCGTGTTTGAAGTATTTGTTGAACAATGCATCAAACGAACCATCCTTGATGGCCAGTTCCAGCCCGGTGTGAAGGGTGTTGGCCAGCTCAGTGTTGTGTCTGTTCACGAAGAAATAGCATGCAGTTGGGTATTGCAAGACCAGATGTTGTTCGATCATCAACCCGTCTTTGGCATGTAACCGCCATTCATCGCCAATTTCGTTCAGCCCGCGCGGGAAGTAATCGATGCGGCCAACGGTCAGCATTTTGAATAGCCCATCATAATTACCGCTGATTTCAATAGGTAGTCCGTTTTGTCGAAGAATGGCGGTATCGGGCCAATCATGGCCTTGCCCAGCCTTGAATTGCGCCAGATCCGGTAGGGAGTTGACTGCGGCAAGCGGTATTTGCCGGCTGTTGTGGATCAGCAATAGGCGCCAGCCTAGCAAACCTTTGTAGATCGGGATGCGGATTGGTAGTAGTTGCTGCTCCCGCTCGGCGGAAGTCATTGTCCAGGCGACGTCGATCTGCTTACCTTGTGCCAACTCTGCCATTGCACGGCTTTGCGTCATGCGTATGTTGCTGGCTGTCACTTCAAAATCTTTGTCGTCCAGTTTGCTTAAGGCTAGCTTGAGCAGGTTGATTGGATAATGGTTGCGTGCGTCACGTGTACTTTCCGCCTGCGGAACGCGAACCAGAGCGGGTGTATCTGCATGAACAGGAATGGACAGCAAGTAGGATACGATGCCAATCAACAGGTGTGTGTGATCGGTGACTGAAACTGAATAGGCCTGTGGTGATATCGAATCAGGCATGGCAGGTTTCTTGTCGATTGACATGTTATGACATTAAAGGCACAGCAGCATTGGCCGCCTGCTTACAAAGTGCTGGCCAGGGATTGCTTTGCTACCGTTTCATCTCTTGCGGGTTGAACCACAATTCGGTCCGCTGAAGTGGTGTTTCTGGCGGAATCAGTGGATTCTGCAAATAGAAAATCCGACGCGATCCCAATTTGGCATTGGCAATATCTGCTTGATAGTACTGATTGAACAAGGCATTGAATGAACCATCCTGAATGGCTCGCTCCAGGCCGGTGGTGATGGCTGATGCCAACTCGGCATCCTGTTTGTTGACAAAGTAATATTGCGCGGTTGGGTATCGCAATGCCAGTCTAGGCTCGATGACAATACCTTGATTGGTATGTGACTGTGCTTCTGCGCCAATCTCAACAAGACTGCGCGGGAAATAGTCAACAAACCCGGTGGTCAGCATTTTGAACAACCCTTCATATCGACTGCCTGCTGTAACCGTTAAACCATTGGCCTTCAAAATGATCGTGTCTGGCCAATCATGACCCTGTCCCGCAACGAGTTCGCCCAGTTCTGACAAGGCCTGGATGGTTGAAAAAATATCCACGCGATTTCTCTTTACCAACAACAACCGCCACCCCAGTAACCCTTTGTCGATCGGAATGCGGATGGGCTTCAGGCGTAGTTCACGTTCAATCGACGTCATCGACCACACTACATCGACGGTCTTGCCTTGCTCCAGCTCCGACAGCAGTCGACTTTGTACCATTCTGAGTTGGGTTCTGACCAATCTGAAATCTTGCCGATCCGCTTTCTTCAGCGCCAACTCCAGCAGGGCGACTGGATAGCCGTTGCGCAGATCGTCGTCGGTCTCAGGCCGCAGAATACGAATGTCACGGGCATGAATCAATTCACTACACATGCATGTGCAATACAGTACCAGCATGACAAGGCCACGGCGAAATCTTGTAAAGCCGCTTTGCTGAAGCAGGCTATGTGTTTGATGGCCGATGGGCGGCAACGGAGGTATCGGCAGCATGGGGAAGGTCCGATTGCAATAGTGCTCACGCCAGCCTGGGTAGCGGCATGCTGCCATGGTTGGTGTGGATCAAATGAATATTTAATTCTAGCCATGGATTGCGGAAATGTGGGTTGCGGACAGTCATGTGTGGTTTCTCATAAGTAATGGTGGTCTGTGCAACTCATCCGACTTGCTGGCTAGATGAAACGGGGTTGCATCAACGAGGATTAGATAACTGATTGATTGTGTTCGAATGGGTTAATTTAATTGCAAATGATAATGGTTATCATTAATATGAATGCCTTGACCTGGATCAACTGTCTTTCGAAAGGGAAATGCATGGTAGTAGTGCGTTGGGGCGTGGTGTGTGCAATGGCATTGACACCAATGGCACAGGCAGTCGAATCAATTGGTGAAACTGTTTATGTGGTCGGGCGCGTGCCGCAGCAAGCTTTACAGACCACTGCAACGGTATCGTCAATGAACCGCACCGTACTGGATCAGCAGTTGGTCGAGAACGTGGCCGATATGCTGCGTTTCGAACCCGGCGTGACGGCTATCAATGCAGCCGGGCGGTATGGTTTGTCTGGCTTCAATATCCGAGGCCTGGAGGGCAATCGGGTGCTAGTCATGCTGGATGGCGTTCGTACACCGGATGAATTCAGCTTTGGTCCACTGTTCCGTACCAATCGCAATACGGTGGATCTGGATAGCCTGAGTAACGTGGAAATTCTGCGTGGGACCGGTTCTACCCAATATGGCTCAGATGCATTGGCCGGTGTGATCGCTTATCGCACGCTCGAACCAGTTGATCTGCTGACCGGGCAGCAAAACCTGGGTCTGCGAGTAAAGAGCAGCTATGCCAGCGCAGATCGAGGCAAGCATTTGTCAGTGGCTGGGGTTGCTCGTACTGACGCTGGCGAGTTCTTGCTGCAGGTGGGCATCCGCCGTGGTCATGAAATGGATAATCAAGGGCGTGAAGATGTGCCTGGTACCCTACGCACCACACCCAATCCACAAGATACCCGTAGCGGCAATATATTGGCCAAGTATCGATTGAATATCGCAACAGGCCACAAACTGGGCTTTACTGTGGATGCCAGCCGTACCGAAGTCGAGACGAATGTGCAAACCGACTTGTCTGCAACTGTGTTGGCCAGTCGGGGTGATGATGAGCAGCAGCGCCGCCGGTTTGCTGCAGAGTATTGGTTTGAGGGCAATGGTGGTGGATTGATCGACCGTGCTAATTTGCGCCTGTATCGCCAGACCGGAAAGGCTGATCAACATACCGAGCGTAGTCAGGTGACGCCGGGTGGTCAGTCTTGGTGGCGCGACAGTCGTATCGAACAACGCACCAACGGTTTCAGTGGTCAGGTTGAATCCTGGGTCGGACAAGGAGCACTGAAGCAGCAGATTCTGGTCGGGATGGATGGCTGGCGCACTGAAAGTGACGAAGTGCGTGATGGTGGACAATGCGACCCGGTGCGTTGTAGTGCGCCAAATACCCGCGGTTTCCCGGTACGAGATTTCCCGAAAACTGAAGTAACACAATGGGGCGTGTTTGCGCAGGATCAGCTGTCGTTTGACCAATGGCGTATTACCCCAGCATTGCGCTGGGATCGGTATCAGCTAAAACCGAGGGTTGATAGTTTGTTTGCAGGGGGTGATACCGCTGTGTCGCTGACTGATCATGCTGTGTCGCCCAAGTTGTCAGCGGCCTATCAGCTGACACCGTCTGCCATGGCTTATGTGCAATATGCTCATGGTTTCCGCGCACCTAGCTATGTCGAATTGAACAACGGTTTTACCAATCTGGCACATGGTTATGCCTCTATCGGTAATCCATCGTTGAAGCCGGAAACCAGTCGCGGTGTGGAAGCTGGCTTCAAGTGGAGTACCCAGACCGCCCAGCTCGCTTTTGCGGCCTATCAGAACCGTTACCGCGACTTTATCGAACAGACCACACTAGCTTGCCCAGGCGATCCTCGTTGCGCTGCACCGATGACGTTTATCAACATCAATATCGGACGTGCCCGTATTCGTGGTGCAGAGCTGAAAGGCCATTGGCAATTTGCGTCGCAATGGCAACTGCGTGGCAGCATCGCTCAGGCCCGTGGTGAAGATCAGACCAGTGGCCAGCCGCTCAACACCGTGTTGCCGACCAGTGGCATGGTGGGTGTGCAGTATCGTGCGGGTGATCAATGGGGTGGTTTGCTAGTCAGCCAGTTTGCCGGCAAGAAGAAGCGTGTCAGCGATCAGGTACTGTTCCAGCCCCCAGGTTACGGTGTATTGGACCTGACTGCGTTCTATCGCATCAATAAGTCACTCATATTGAATGCTGGCGTTTTCAACCTGACAGACAAACGTTATTGGCATGCTGCCGATGTAGCACTGGAGCGTGCGGACAACCGTGCGATTGATCGCTTTACCCAATCTGGTCGCCACGTGTCTGCCAGCCTGACTTGGCGGCTTTGATATCCAACTAGGTACCGGTTGATGACGGGTACCTACTTTCCATCTACCGGAGGTAACCATGACATCACAAGACAACCCGCTTTATGCCGCATGGCAAGCCCTATGTGAACAAGAGCCGAAATTGCGTATTCGAGAAGCCGCCAGCCGATTGGGCGTGAACGAGGCTGCGCTTGTGGATGCACAGTGTGGAGTACAGGCGACGCGATTGGTGGGTGATTTACGTGCGCTGTTCAAGCAGTTGGGGAGTTTGGGCGATGTCATGGCATTGACCCGTAACGATTTCTGTGTCCACGAAAGGCACGGTACCTATCTCAATATTCAGGCCGAAGGCATGATCGGCCTGACCTTGGGGGACGATATCGATCTGCGGGTATTTTTCAGTCAATGGCGACATGCTTTTGCTGTGGAAGAGCCCGGTCAATCCGGTCCACGCCGCAGTCTGCAGTTCTTTGATGCTCGTGGTATGGCGCTACACAAGGTCTATCTTACCGAGCACAGCGATGTGTCCGCTTATCAGGAAATACGACAGCAGTATGCGGTGACGGCCAGTGACCGAATCGAGCTGGATACGACACCTGTAATTGCCGAGCGACTGGATGTCGAGGTGGACGTGGCAACGTTGCGCAACAAATGGTTGGCATTGAAGGATACACATGACTTCTTCAGTATGCTGAAATCACTGGCGTTGCCCAGGCTGACGGCATTGCGTCATGCAGGTGGCGATTTGGCGTGCGAGGTCAGCTACGATGCTGTGGAGCGAGTGCTGCACTGGGCTGCTGAGACAGCAACGGACATCATGGTGTTTGTTGGTAATCCTGGCATGGTGCAAATCCATACAGGCAAGGTACAGCGGCTGCTTCGTACTGGACCCTGGTTCAACGTGCTGGATGAACGCTTCAGCATGCACCTGAATACCACTGCTATTGCCAGTAGCTGGGTTGTCAGCAAGCCTACTGTCGATGGCTGGGTGACCTCATTGGAGTTGTATGATGTGCAAGGTGGCCTGATCGTCCAACTTTTCGGCAAGCGCAAGCCAGGGCTGCCGGAACTGCCGGACTGGCGAGCCATGTTGTTGGATTTGATCCCGGCTGAGGAGACGGCATGATACGGCGTTGGTTGGTGGGGGTGTTGCTGCTGGCCACGGCAGCCTCTCAGGCAGCACCAGTGCGCATCGTCGTGCTGGGTGGCGCGCTGACTGAAGTGGTCTATGCATTGGGTGGTGGTACACAGGTAGTTGGTGTAGATCAGTCTAGCCGCTATCCGGTTGTGGCCAGATCGTTGCCACAGGTTGGGTATTACCGCAATTTCTCGGCAGAGGGGGTGATCACACTGAAGCCGGATTTGGTCATTCTGTCCGATCATGCAGGGCCGCCAGTCGCGGTGCAGCAGCTGAAGGCCGCGGGACTTCACATGCTGTCATTGTCTTCGGAGCCTGATCGACAGGCGTTGCGCGAACGGTTACTGGGGGTCGGCAAGGCATTGGAGCGGGATGCTGAAGCAAGGCAAAAGTTGGATGAGATTGAACAGAGGTTGGATCTACTCTCGCAACAGGTAGCGAAAGATCGTCAGACCAAACCGCGCGTGCTGTTTTTGATGGCGCGGGGTGGCACACCGCAATCCGCAGGGCAGGATACGATTGCCAATCGCATGATCGAACTGGCGGGTGGGGTGAATGCCATTTCCGGCTTTGACGGCTATAGACCGTTGTCGTTGGAGTCGGTATTGGCCGCGAAGCCAGACTGGATTGTCACCACCACCATGAGCGCCGACGCCATGGGTGGCGTTGCCCGCATCCAGGCTTTGCCTGGCGTTGCATTAACACCTGCCGCACGAGAGAAGCGCATTCTGGTATTCGACGATCTGTTTCTGCTGGGTTTCGGTCCACGGGTGGCGGAGGCTGTTGCCGAGCTGCGCAAGGCATGGCGAAGTACGCCGGTTGTGGCTAGCAGTCAATAAATCTGGCAGGGCATAGACACGTGGTGTGATCCACAGCCTATGCCCAGCAGGCACCAGGTTTTTCCTGTCATATTTGCATATCAGATAAACGCAGGTTGTCGGTGTTACAGGTAGCTTGGCTGGCTACACTTTGACCTGTACCCATTTCCCCCCAACAATAGCCATACTCTATTTGTGATGACTGACCACGCTTTGCCTTCCACCCGTCCTACTTTACCCTGGCCGCCTTCACTGTGGTTGGCCATTTTGCTG
Organism: Chitinivorax sp. B; assembly: GCF_005503445.1. Lineage (NCBI taxonomy): Bacteria > Pseudomonadati > Pseudomonadota > Betaproteobacteria > Chitinivorax > Chitinivorax sp. B. The sequence continues at coordinate 46,390 of NZ_SCOH01000001.1, forward strand.
GCACTGCTGATTGCCACCTGTCTACTGGCTGCCGTTGTTGGCGCTGTTGGTGTTCCTTTGTCATCGCTTCTGGCTGGCATGACCGGGCAGCGAGGTGAGGATGCTGAATTGGCCAGAACCGTTCTGTTGCAGATCCGTTTGCCGAGAATCGCCTTGGCAATCGGCTGCGGTGTTGCATTGGCCGTATCCGGCTGTGTCATGCAGTCGCTATTTCGCAATCCCCTGGCGGACCCTGGGTTATTGGGTGTGTCCAGCGGGGCTGCATTGGGAGCCACGGTTACCATTGCCTTGGGTTTCGCCGGGGTTTATACCTTGCCTTTCGCGGCATTTGTCGGTGCATTGGGTTCTACTTCGCTGGTCATGCTGATTGGCAAGTTGCAACCGAACCGTGGATCGCTGGCCTTATTGTTGGCAGGGATCGCTGTCAACGCGATCAATACAAGCATGATGGGCACGTTTACTTACATGGCTGGGGATGAAGCGTTACGCAGCATCGTGTTCTGGTCCCTTGGCAGCTTGGGTGGTGCCACATGGCAAAGTGCCGCATTGTTGATGCCTGCAGCCTTGTTATTGGCTGGTTTCATTTTGCACGACTGGCGGGCGCTGAATGCCTTGTTGTTGGGTGAAGCCGAAGCTTGGCACGCCGGATTCGATGTCCCGCGAATTCGGCGCCGGCTGGTATTGCTGGTGGCATTGTTGGTGGGTATTGCAGTGGCACTATGTGGGGCGATCGGCTTTGTTGGTTTGGTGGTGCCACACCTGATGCGCTTGTTATTGGGCGGTAACCATAGATGGTTACTGCCAGCATCGGCTTTGGCTGGGGCCATGTTATTGTTGTTTGCCGATGCTGTGGCACGCACGGTGATTGCGCCAGCTGAATTGCCGATTGGCTTGTTGACCAGTCTGATTGGCGGCCCGTTTTTCTTGTGGTTGATGGTCAAAGGAAATCGCTAAATGTTGCAAGCCGAACAACTGATCTTGCGTCGTGGTGGCCGCTACGTTTTGCAGAACGTCAACCTGACCGTCGCCCCGGGCCGTGTCCTGGCGTTGCTGGGGCCAAATGGTGCCGGTAAGTCTACATTGCTGTCCATTTTGGCGGGTACACTTCAGCCTGATGAAGGAACGGTGACATTGGATGGTCAATCGCTGACAAACTTCCGGGCCGACCAGTTGGCCCGTCATCGGGCCATGTTGGCGCAGCAGACGCGGCTCGATTTTCCGTTGAGTGTCAGCGAGGTGGTGGCGATGGGCTGCTACTGCCATCCACCTGTACAGCGAGGCAATGAAGCCACAATTGTCCAACAAGCATTAGCCATGGCGGATGTCACTGCTTTCGCGGCAAGACAATTCATCGCTTTATCTGGAGGTGAACAACGCAGGGTGCAATTGGCTCGGGTATTGGCACAATTGCTAGGCGCAGACTGCAACCCCCGATATCTGTTGCTGGACGAACCCACCGCAGGACTGGACCCCAGCCATCAATTGCAAGTGCTGCAGCTGGCCTGCCAATTGGCCAGACAACAAGGGTTCGGCATGGTATTGGTACTGCACGAACTGAATCTGGCCGCGCAGTATGCAGACGAAGTCCTGCTATTGAACCAAGGTCAGATTGCGGCCTATGGCTCTCCTTGCGACGTGCTGACACCGGAACGTCTGGCTGCGGTCTATCAGATTGATGCCGATTGGGTGACGCATCCGCGTAGCAAGCAACCTTATATCGTGTATTGAGTCTGATCGTATTATGGCATGTTCAGGATTGTTTGATGTAAGCAATTAAATTGTATGCAATATAGTTGCTTGTTATAGTAGTGTGAATTTCCACTCATCAAACGGAGTGTCATCATGACCACATCTCTCTATGATCTCGCTGCAACATCACTGACTGGCAAAGAAGTCTCGATTGGTGAATTCAAGGATAAGGTGTTGTTGATTGTCAATACGGCCAGCAAGTGTGGTTTTACACCGCAATATGAAGGTCTGGAAAAGCTTCATAAGGACTACGCAGCCAAGGGCTTGGTCGTGCTTGGTTTTCCCTGCAATCAATTTGGTTCACAAGAGCCTGGTAGTGAGAATGATATTGCCGAGTTCTGCCAAGTTAACTATGGCGTGTCTTTTCCAATGTTCGCCAAAATTGACGTCAATGGCGAAAACGCACACCCCCTCTACCAATTCCTGAAATCCTCTGCCCCAGGGATCTTTGGCTTGGAAGGTATCAAATGGAACTTCACCAAATTTCTGGTGGATCGTTCTGGCAAGGTGGTTGACCGTTTTGCGCCGACAACCAAGCCCGAGGATATTGCTGGAGATATTGAGAAACTGCTGTAAGTCACGCCCACCATGTCACAAGAAAACGGTGAAACGGCCGATCTTCTGCTGGATCAGCAATTGTGTTTTGCGCTTTATGCTGCATCTCGAGCCATGGTGCAATCCTACCAGCCGTTTTTGGCACCCCTGAGTCTGACCTATCCACAGTATCTGGTCATGTTGGTGCTGTGGGAGCAGGATGGTTTGAGTGTCAAGCAGATCGGCGAGCGTCTGTACCTGGATTCTGGCACTTTGACACCATTGCTGAAACGTTTGGCGACAGTAGGGTATGTAGCCCGCCAACGATCAACGGATGATGAGCGCCATGTTGTCATCCGTTTGACCGAGACGGGCAGGGCTTTACGTCGAAAAGCCGCCGCCATGCGTGCCGACATGACTTGCCAACATGGGCACCAGTTATCAGTAGCCAAAGGACTTAAAACAACGTTAACTGACCTGTTGGCGCAAATGCGTTCAATGAAAAGCGGAAACGCAGATTGAAGAAAAAAGCCGGTTGCGTTAAAATCGCAACAAATTCAACGCAAACGAACGGGATAGGCCCTTTGCCTATCCCGTTTTGTTACGCCCTTCTTACGGAGGGGTTCGAAACGGTCTACCCGGCCAGGTTTCTTGGCAACGCGGCTGACAGTCCGAACCCGACTGTATAGCATTTACTTCAGGAGCCGCTGGTGTCTCACACAAAGTCTGCACTGCTCGCGCTAGCCGACGGCACATTGTTCCACGGGATTTCCATTGGTAGTGAAGGCCACACGATTGGTGAAGTGGTTTTCAACACCGCCATGACTGGCTATCAGGAAATCCTGACCGATCCGTCCTACTACAAGCAATTGGTTACACTAACCTATCCGCACATCGGCAATGTCGGGGTCAATCAGGAAGATGCCGAATCCCGCAAGGTGTTCGCATCCGGTCTGATCATTCGCAATCTGCCGCTGACTGCCTCCAACTGGCGCAGTGAGCAAAGCCTGTCTGACTACCTGAAGGCGAACAATGTTGTGGCAATTGCTGAAATCGACACACGTAAGCTGACCCGTATCCTGCGTGAAAAGGGCGCTCAGCCTGGTTGCATCATCACTGGCGACAATATTGACGCTGCCAAGGCAGTTGAAATGGCCAAGAGCTTTGGTTCCATGGCTGGTCAGGATCTGGCCAAGGTGGTCACCAGCGAGAAAGCCTACGAATGGTCTACCCGTGAATGGAAGCTGGGTGCTGGTTATACCGAGCAGACTGCGTCCAAATTCCACGTGGTTGCCTTCGACTATGGCGTAAAGCACAACATCCTGCGTATGTTGGCTGAGCGTGGTTGCAAGTTGACCGTATTGCCAGCCACTGCCACGGCGGAAGAAGCGCTTAGCCACAACCCGGATGGTATCTTCCTGTCCAATGGCCCGGGTGATCCGGAGCCATGTGATTACGCAATCAAAGCAATCCAGACACTGCTGGACAAGAATCTACCGATTTTTGGTATTTGTTTAGGCCACCAACTGCTGGGTTTGGCCGCCGGTGGCAAGACCAGCAAAATGAAGTTTGGTCACCATGGTGCTAACCATCCGGTGCAGGATCTGGATAATAAGCAAGTCATGATTACCAGTCAGAATCATGGCTTTCAGGTTGACGAAGCCAGTTTGCCGGCCAATGTGCGCATTACACATCGTTCGCTGTTTGATGGTACGGTGCAGGGTATCGCGCTCACCGATAAACTGGCTTATAGCTTCCAGGGTCATCCAGAAGCCAGCCCTGGCCCGCATGACGTGGCTTACCTGTTCGACAAGTTCATCAAGCTGATGGCTGAACGTAAGTAATTAAGGATTCACTATGCCAAAACGGACAGACATCAAGAGCATCCTGATCATCGGCGCTGGCCCGATCGTCATCGGCCAGGCTTGCGAATTCGACTACTCTGGCGCACAAGCTTGCAAAGCGCTGCGTGAAGAGGGTTACAAGGTGATTCTGGTCAATTCGAACCCCGCGACCATCATGACCGACCCGAACATGGCGGACGTGACCTATATCGAACCGATTACTTGGCAGATGGTTGAGAAAATCATTGCCAAGGAGCGTCCAGATGCCATTCTGCCCACCATGGGTGGCCAGACTGCACTGAACTGTGCGCTGGATCTGTGGCGCAACGGCGTGCTCGACAAGTACAAGGTCGAGCTGATCGGTGCAACACCGGAAGCTATCGACAAAGCGGAAGATCGCGGCAAGTTCAAACTGGCGATGGAAAAGATCGGCCTGTCCTGCCCGAAATCTTTCATTGCACACACGATGGAAGAAGCGCTGGCGGCACAAGCTGAAGTCAACTTCCCGACACTGATCCGTCCTTCATTCACCATGGGCGGCTCTGGCGGTGGTATTGCGTACAATAAAGAAGAATTCCTCGAAATTTGTACCCGTGGCTTTGAAGCCTCGCCAACCCACGAATTGCTGATCGAGCAATCAGTGTTGGGTTGGAAAGAGTATGAGATGGAAGTAGTGCGCGACCATGCCGATAATTGCATCATCATCTGCTCGATCGAAAACTTCGATCCGATGGGGGTGCACACTGGCGATTCCATTACCGTCGCACCAGCACAAACACTGACCGACAAGGAATACCAGATCATGCGTAACGCCAGCCTGGCGGTATTGCGTGAAATAGGTGTTGATACCGGTGGTTCCAATGTTCAATTTGCGGTCAATCCTGCCAATGGAGAGATGATCGTCATCGAGATGAATCCACGCGTATCCCGTTCATCTGCGCTGGCTTCCAAGGCAACCGGTTTCCCAATTGCCAAAGTTGCGGCTAAGCTGGCTGTTGGCTTTACGTTGGATGAGCTGAAGAACGATATCACCGGTGGCAAGACCCCGGCATCGTTCGAGCCGTCCATAGATTATGTTGTGACCAAGATTCCAAAGTTTGCCTTCGAGAAATTCCCGCAAGCCAATGACCGCCTGACGACACAGATGAAGTCCGTTGGTGAAGTCATGGCCATTGGCCGTACTTTCCAGGAATCGCTGCAGAAGGCGTTGCGTGGTTTGGAAACTGGTCATTATGGTCTGGATGAGATCACCAGTGATCTGGAAAAGATCGAAACCGAGCTCGGTGACCCAGGCCCTGAGCGTATCTGGTATGTGGCGGATGCCTTCCGCGCTGGTATGACACTTGAAGAAATTCATGCCCATACGCATATCGATGTTTGGTTCCTGATCCAGATCGAAGATCTGATTAAGGAAGAGCAAGCATTGAAGGGCCGTGACCTCAGTGGGGTGGATGCAGAAACCATGCGTCGCCTCAAGCGTAAAGGTTTCTCGGATCGTCGAATTTCTACTTTGCTTGGCGAGCATCAGAGCAATGTTCGCAAGCATCGCTGGGAATTGGGGGTGCGCCCGGTCTACAAGCGTGTTGATACGTGTGCAGCTGAGTTCTCAACGGATACTGCGTACATGTACTCAACCTATGAGGACGAGTGCGAGTCTCAGCCAAGTGATCGCAAGAAGATCATCGTGCTGGGTGGCGGGCCGAACCGGATTGGCCAAGGGATCGAATTTGACTACTGCTGCGTGCATGCCGCGCTGGCTTTGCGTGAAGATGGTTTCGAGACCATCATGGTCAACTGTAACCCTGAGACGGTGTCGACAGACTATGACACGTCTGATCGACTGTACTTCGAACCGCTGACGCTGGAAGATGTCTTGGAGATTGTCCATGTCGAAAAGCCGGTTGGTGTGATCGTTCAGTATGGTGGCCAAACCCCGCTGAAGTTGGCCAAACCATTGGAAGCCAACGGCGTGCCCATCATCGGCACAACACCGGATATGATCGATGCTGCGGAGGATCGTGAGCGATTCCAGAAGCTGCTACATGAGCTGGGTTTGCGTCAGCCGCCGAACCGTACTGCCCGAACCCCAGGTGAAGCCATTCAATTGGCTCAGGAAATCGGTTATCCGCTGGTGGTTCGTCCATCTTATGTATTGGGTGGCCGTGCCATGGAAATTGTCCATGCTCAAGCCGATTTAGAACGCTATATGCGTGAGGCGGTTAAGGTGTCGAACGATAGTCCGGTGCTGTTGGATCGCTTTCTGAACGATGCAATAGAAGTAGACGTGGATGCGATCAGTGATGGTGAGCGCGTGCTGATTGGCGGAATCATGGAGCATATTGAACAGGCTGGTGTTCACTCCGGGGATTCTGCTTGCTCACTGCCGCCATTTAGTCTGAGTCAGGAAAAGCAGGATGAATTGCGCCGTCAAACCGTGGCAATGGCTAAGGCGCTGAATGTTGTTGGCTTGATGAACGTGCAGTTCGCCATTCAAAATGGCGACGTATATGTGCTGGAAGTGAATCCGCGTGCATCCCGTACAGTGCCTTATGTTTCTAAGGCAACCAGCTTGCCGTTGGCCAAGATTGCAGCACGTTGTATGGCGGGTATTAGTTTGGACGCCCAAGGTGTGCAACAAGAAGTCATTCCCCCGTACTATTCGGTAAAAGAGGCAGTCTTCCCGTTCATTAAGTTCCCTGGTGTCGATACGATCCTTGGACCGGAAATGAAGTCGACTGGTGAAGTCATGGGTGTGGGCGCAACTTTCGCCGAAGCGTTCATGAAGAGCCAGCTGGCGGCATCTATCAAATTGCCAACCTCCGGTAGCATTTTCATCAGTGTCAAGCAGCAGGATAAAGCTGGTGTGGTTGAAGTTGCCCGTAATCTGCATGAGCTGGGTTTCGGTTTGCTGGCCACCAAGGGTACCGCGGCTGCAATTGCGGAGGCTGGTATTCCAGTAACGGCAGTCAATAAGGTGAATGAGGGACGTCCGAATATCGTCGATCTGATCAAGAATGATCAGGTTCAGATGGTGATCAATACGGTGGAAGAAAAACGTTCGGCAATTCAGGATAGCTATTACATTCGCCATGCGGCACAACAGGCTCGTCTGACCATTTACACTACCTTGGCTGGTGCACGTGCGGCCACCATTGGTATGGCGCACATGGCTGAATTGCAGGTATATGACTTACAAGGGTTGCACGCGCAACTCGCAGAAAACCGATAAATTATCTTTATAACCTACCCAAGGCCGCCGTTTTCGGAACGGCGGCCTGTTGTTTTGCTAGTGGAGTTTCTGGCTATGATCAAAGTCCCATTGACTGTAGTAGGCGCAGAGTTATTGAAGGAGGAGTTGCACCGTTTGAAGACTGTGGAACGTCCGCGTGTCATTGAAGCAATTTCGGAGGCACGTGCACAGGGTGATCTATCTGAGAATGCTGAATATGATGCGGCGAAGGAGCGCCAGGGCTTCATCGAAGGTCGTATTCAGGAGCTGGAAGGTAAATTATCCAATGCGCAGATCATTGACCCCAAGCTGGTTGATTCTGATGGTCGTGTTGTTTTTGGTGCGACAGTTGATCTGGAGGACATGGAGTCTGGCGATGCAGTTACCTATCAAATTGTTGGGGATGACGAGGCAGACCTTAAGCTAGGTAAAATCTCAATCAGCTCACCAATTGCGCGTGCCCTGATCGGCAAATATGCCGGCGATGTCGCCGAGGTGTTGGCGCCAGGTGGTATTCGCGAGTATGAAGTGTTGGATGTGAAATTTATTTAAGCCAGAAAAGCAGGCACATACCATGGGCAACTTTCCAGATACCTTGAGAATCATCTCCTTGACACTGTGGGTTGGCGGTCTGTGGATTGTGGGTGCGTTGGTTGCACCGCTCTTGTTTCATGCCCTGCCACACGATCGAGCGCTGGCTGGTGCACTGGCAGGCCGGATTTTCGTCGGTATGGCCTGGATTGGGTTGTTGGCGGGTTTTTACCTGTTGTTGCATGCGCTGATAGCGGATGGTTTTGGTGCATTCAAGCAAAGTGGATTCTGGATTGTTTTGTTGATGTTAATTCTGACTGCCATCAATCACTTCGCTATCCATCCATGGATTACCGGGTTGAAGGCGAAGGCTGGTAGTGTGGCAACAGGGGCATTTGGCGGTGGTTTTGCAACCGCACATACCATTTCTAGTATCATCTACTTGAGTGTGTGTTTGCTTGGACTGGCGTTGATTACGCGAGGTAGTAAGTAATAAGCAAAACAAAAAGGCAGCTTCCGCTGCCTTTTGCTGTTTGGATTTAGCGACCTACTCGTCGGCGGCGATTGCCACCAGGACGACCCGAGGCAATCGGTTTACTCGCTGTTCTTTTAGAAGTTGGTTCAGCTGGGGCTTTGGGCGCAGGCTTGTTAAGCGACTTTTTGTCATCGGGCAATTCGATCTTGGGTTCATTGCCTGGGCGATAAAGAACCAGAAGCTTGCCAATGTGCTGAATGGGGGCGCAGTCAAGATCGTCGCAGATCTGTTGCAACAATGCTTCACGTGCATCACGTTCATCGCTGAACACCCGAACCTTGATGAGTTCGTGAGCGTCTAGGCTGCGGGCGAGTTCCCGCATGACGGCCTCGGATAAGCCATTGGCGCCAATCATCACTGTAGGATTCAGATGATGCGCTTGCGCGCGGAGAAAACGGCGCTGTAGCGGCGTCAATTCGATCATGGGTTAACCCTCTGAAAAACCTAGTATTGTAACTTATGAAACGAACCAAGACCAGCAAGGCATGGATGACGGAGCATGTTAACGACCCTTATGTACAAATGGCGCAAAAGGAGGGTTATCGCTCCAGGGCTGCTTACAAATTGCTTGAAATCATGGAAAAAGACAAGCTGATTCAGCCAGGTATGATCATCGTCGATTTAGGGGCAGCCCCAGGCAGTTGGTCGCAGATCGCAGCCCAGAAAGTTGGGCGCCAAGGCAAGGTACTCGCTTTGGATATCTTGCCAATGGATCCTCTGGCTGGTGTTACCTTCCTGCAAGGGGATTTTCGTGAAGAACCGGTATTACGAGAGTTCGAATCCCTGTTGGAAGGTCGTCAAGTTGATCTTGTAATTTCGGATATTGCCCCCAATATGGCAGGTAATGCCATGATGGATATGCCACGAAGTATCTATTTGATCGAGTTGGCGCTGGATTTCGCACAACACCACCTGAAACCTGGCGGTAACTATCTGGTCAAAGCTTTCCAGGGAACAGGCTATCCTGAGTATTTGGCATTACTGCGAAAGAGCTTTGAGCAGGTGTTGACGCGTAAACCCAAAGCTTCCCGCGATCGTAGTAACGAAATTTACCTGCTTGGCAAGAACAAGCTTGAAAACTTCACATCAGTCTTCCCCGATGACGGTGAGATGTCGTCAGATTACTGACAGGGTTGTCAAGAGGGTTTAGAATCCAAGCTGAGAGTATTGTGCTCCGCACACACGCTAAGGAGTTGACGTGAATAATATTGGCAAGAACATCGCGATCTGGCTCATTATTGGCCTTGTACTGATGACGGTGTTCAACCAATTCAGCAAACGGCATGAGTCCCAAAGTCAAATCCCTTATTCCGAATTTCTGGAAGAGGTGAAGAGTGGTCGCGTGCAATCTGTTGAAATCGAAGGAAATGTACTACGTGGTCAGTTGATTACGGGTAAGCGTACTGACAGTACTTCCTTTACCACCTTGTCGCCAGGTGATGACCGTTTGGTTGATGACCTATACAAACATAAGGTTCGGTTTGCTGCTAAACAGGAACAAGAACAATCCTTGCTGATGCAGGTATTCATTTCCTGGTTCCCAATGCTTTTGTTGATTGGTGTATGGATCTTTTTCATGCGTCAGATGCAAGGTGGTGGAAAGGGAGGCGCATTCAGCTTTGGTAAAAGTCGTGCCCGGATGTTGGATGAGTCCAGCAATCCGATCTTGTTCGCAGACGTGGCTGGTTGTGACGAGGCCAAAGAGGAAGTACAAGAGATTGTTGAGTTTTTGCGTGATCCAAGCAAGTTTCAACGACTGGGTGGCCGCATCCCACGTGGTGTATTGCTGGTAGGCTCCCCAGGTACCGGTAAGACTTTGCTTGCCAAAGCGATTGCTGGTGAGGCCAAGGTACCGTTCTTTTCAATCTCTGGCTCTGACTTTGTCGAAATGTTCGTGGGCGTTGGTGCTGCACGTGTTCGGGATATGTTCGAGCAAGCGAAGAAGAATGCACCTTGTATTATTTTTATTGATGAGATTGATGCAGTAGGACGTCAACGTGGTGCAGGCCTTGGTGGTGGTAATGATGAGCGCGAGCAAACTTTGAACCAACTATTGGTTGAAATGGATGGTTTTGAGGCCAACTCGGGCATTATTGTTATTGCTGCAACCAACCGTCCTGATGTACTTGATCCTGCATTGCAACGCCCTGGCCGTTTTGATCGTCAAGTTGTTGTTCCGCTGCCCGATATTCGCGGCCGAGAGCAAATTCTCAACGTCCATATGCGTAAGGTTCCGATTGCCGCAGACGTACGTGCTGATCTGTTGGCTCGTGGTACACCCGGCTTCTCGGGCGCGGATTTGGCCAATTTGGTTAATGAAGCCGCACTGTTTGCCGCGCGTTTGAATAAGCGTTTGGTTGACATGGATGATTTTGAGAAGGCTAAAGATAAAGTCATGATGGGTGCCGAGCGGCGCTCCATGGTGATGAGCGAGGAAGAGCGTAAAAATACGGCCTATCACGAGTCTGGGCACGCGGTTGTTGGTAAACTGTTACCCTCGGCAGATCCTGTGCATAAAGTCACTATCATTCCACGTGGCCGTGCTTTGGGCGTGACGATGTATCTGCCTGAAGAAGACCGCTGGTGTTATGACCGTGAGTATCTGCTGGCCCGTATCGCGTGCTTGTTTGGTGGCCGTATTGCTGAAGAGCTCTTCATGAATCAGATGACTACCGGTGCGGGCAATGACTTTGAACGTGCTACACAAATTGCGCGTGACATGGTGACTCGCTATGGTATGACTGAAGCGCTGGGACCTATGGTGTATGGCGATAATGAGCAAGAGGTATTTTTGGGGCGTTCCGTTACCACGCACAAGAATATGTCTGAATCCACCATGCAAATGGTTGATGCGGAAATTCGCCGTATCATAGACCAGCAGTATGCTTTGGCTAGAAAGTTGCTGGAAGAAAATCGTGATAAGGTCGAAGCGATGACCGCAGCATTGTTGGATTGGGAGACCATTGATGCAGATCAGATTGATGACATCATGGCTGGCAAACCACCGCGCCCGCCCAAGCAGCCATCAAATAAGGCGGCGGCGTCTGGCGATAATTCCACACCAACAACACCCACCGCAACAGTTACACCAGCGCAGGAAGTGTAATTTCGTCACATAGCCAATCAGACAACCGACCATAAGGTCGGTTGTTTTCGTTTTCCCAAGTACTTTATGAGTCAACAAATATTGCAATGTGGCAGGTTTCAATTGGAACTGAATCGGCCTCTAATCATGGGGATTCTGAATATCACCCCTGATTCATTCTCGGATGGCGGGCGCTACCTTGATACCAGCTTAGCTATTGCTCGTGCGAAAACGATGCTGGATGAGGGAGCTGACATTATCGATGTGGGGGGGGAATCAACTCGACCCAACGCGCCTGCTGTTTCTGAAAATGAAGAATGGAAGCGGTTGGTGTCCGTCTTACCTCAATTAGTGTCGTTAGGTATTCCTGTTTCCATTGATACTCGCAAGACAACCATTATGCGGTTGGCAGTTGAGCACGGTGTTGACATGATTAATGATGTTGGTGCGCTTGAAGATGCAGGGGCAATGGATGTGGCTGCCTCTTCAAAAGTTGCCGTTTGCCTGATGCATAAAAAAGGTAATCCGGATAATATGCAGCACAACCCAGACTATGCCAATGTGCTTGATGAGGTTTCTACTTATCTTGAGCGCCGCGCGCATATTGCATTGCAAGCGGGTGTATCCCGAGACCGAATTGTGATTGATCCAGGATTCGGTTTTGGAAAAACGCTTGACCATAATTTAGACTTGTTAAAGAAACTGCGCCAGCTAACGTTACTTGGTTTTCCTGTGCTTGTGGGTCTTTCTCGTAAATCCATGCTGGGTATGTTGACGGGTGAGATTGTGGAAAATCGGATCCACGCTAGCGTAGCTGCAGCGTTGCTGGCGGTACAAAAAGGTGCGGCGATTGTGCGGGTGCACGATGTCAAAGCAACAAAAGATGCATTAACCATCCTGACTGCGGTAGAACAATGAGCAGAAAATATTTTGGAACAGACGGAGTTCGTGGGCGTGTAGGTGAAGAACCGATTACGCCTGAGTTTGTAATGCGCCTTGGTTATGCGGCCGGAAAGGTGCTTGCATCGGCTGATCGCCGCTTGCGCCCAGGGCAACGCCCGACGGTCTTGATTGGAAAAGACACGCGTATTTCTGGCTATATGCTGGAATCGGCGCTGGAGGCTGGTTTTTCTGCCAGTGGGGTTGATGTTGTATTGATTGGCCCAATGCCAACACCAGGCATTGCATATTTAACGCGTGCCTTGCGTCTGCAGGCAGGGGTTGTCATCAGTGCTTCGCATAACCCTTATGAGGATAACGGGATCAAGTTCTTTGGCGCTGGTGGTATCAAGTTGCTGGACAAAGTTGAACGTGCCGTTGAAGTTGCATTAGATGAACCGCTAAAGTGTGTTCCTTCTGCAGAGCTTGGTAAGGCACGTCGCATGGAAGACGCGGCTGCACGTTACATTGAGTTCTGTAAGAGCACATTCCCGTCAGATATGGATTTACGTGGCATCAAGCTGGTGCTGGATTGTGCAAATGGTGCTAGCTATGTCATCGCACCCCACGTGTTTCATGAGCTTGGCGCGGATGTCATTACCATTGGTAATCAGCCGGATGGAACCAACATCAACGACGGTTTTGGCGCCACCGATACGGCTGCTTTGCAAAAAGCAGTGGTCGAGCATCAAGCGGACTTTGGAATCGCTTTGGATGGGGATGGTGATCGCTTGATTATGGTGGATCGTGACGGCACTCCATTTGATGGTGATAAATTGTTGTACATGATTGCCCGTCAGCGACAAAAGGATGGCATCTTGGTTGGCGGTGTGGTTGGGACTGTAATGACCAACCTTGGGATAGAGCATGCTTTTGAGAAGCATAAAATACCTTTTGCTCGCGCTGCGGTGGGTGACCGTTATGTGCTTGAAATGTTACGTGAGAAGGGGTGGCAGCTAGGTGGAGAGAGTTCGGGGCACATTATATGTTTGGACAAGCACTCGACTGGTGACGGCATCGTTTCATCATTGCAAGTGTTACAAGCTTTGCGTTCTCATCGGGCTATCACATCCTTGGCAGATAGCACTAAAGATGTGACGACCTACCCGCAGGTGCTGATCAATGTTCGAGTACCAAAAGGTTTTGATTATCGTGACTCACTACCTGTGCAGGCTGCGCTTGTGGAGGCTGAATGTGAATTGCGTGACCAAGGGCGTGTGGTACTTCGAGCATCAGGTACCGAACCAGTCATTCGAGTGATGCTTGAAGGCAAGAATGGCGAAAAGATCAAGCGCTGGGCTGAACACATTGCTGAGATTGTGGAGCATGCAGCCTTGGCAGTTTGATATGACTACATTGTGATGCAAAAAGCCAGCGTTAATGCTGGCTTTTTGCTATTTGGACATAACATTGGAGGGCTGTAAGGTGCATCTATTGAGACGGGTCAGCCAAACTTGCCAGTAATGTAATCCTCGGTAGCTTTCTTCTTGGGTTTGGTGAAGATTTCGTCGGTATCACCATATTCAATTAACTCGCCAAGATACATATAGGCGGTGTAGTCAGATACTCGCGCTGCCTGTTGCATGTTATGCGTCACTATTACAATGGTGTAATCATTCTTCAGCTCATGTACCAGTTCTTCAATATGTGCCGTTGAGATTGGGTCCAATGCTGATGTTGGTTCATCAAGCAATAGTACTTCTGGTTTGACCGCAATGGCACGAGCGATACATAAGCGCTGTTGCTGACCACCTGATAGGCCGTTACCACTTTGTTTCAGTTTATCCTTTACTTCCTCCCACAGCGCAGCTTTGCGTAACGCCCATTCGATGCGATCATCCATATCATTCTTACTCAATTTTTCGTACAGCTTCACGCCAAAGGCGATATTGTCATAAATTGACATGGGAAAAGGAGTTGGTTTCTGAAACACCATTCCAATTCGTGCACGTAACAAGTTGAGATCAATACCGCTGTCTAGGATATTCTGGCCGTGCAGCATGATCTCGCCCTCAGCCCGAAGCTTGGGGTAGAGTTCATACATTCGGTTCAATGTTCGCAGAAGCGTGGATTTTCCGCAGCCTGATGGTCCGATGAATGCAGTGACTCGCTGGGTCTCAATATCGAGGTTAATGTTCTTCAGCGCGTGGAAGTTGCCGTAATAAAAGCTCAAATTACGGATGGATAGTTTCACGGTGCTGAGCGTTTGTTGGGTCATGACGAATTCTCTACGCATGATGATCAATCAATTGGATTTTTGTCTAAACAATGAACGGGCAATAATATTCAACGCCAATACGCTTACCGTGATCAACAGAGCGCCACCCCATGCCAACTTTTGCCAGTCTTCATATGGACTCATTGCGAACTGGAAAATGACGACCGGCAGGTTGGCCATGGGAGCATTCATATTCACGCTCCAGAACTGGTTGTTTAGCGCAGTGAACAGCAACGGCGCGGTTTCACCGCTGATGCGAGCAACAGCAAGCAAGATGCCAGTCAGAATGCCCGCTCGTGACGCACGTAAGGTGACGAATGTAATTACCTTCCATTGAGGTGTGCCGAGGGCTGCTGCTGCCTCTCTCAAGCTACTGGGAACAAGGCGCAACATGTTTTCAGTGGTGCGGACAACCACAGGGATTACGATCAGGCTCAGTGCAAAAGCGCCCCCCCAGCCGGAGAAATGTTTCACCTTGGCAACATAAATTGTGTAGATGAACAAGCCAATCACAATAGAAGGTGCTGATAGCAGAATGTCATTAATGAAACGTGTGGTTGGTGCCAGCCAGCCACGTTCACCAAACTCCGCAAGATAGGTACCCGCAAGAATGCCAATGGGCGTTCCAATCAAGGTGCCGAAACAAACCATCAGTAAACTACCCACAATGGCATTCAGTAGGCCACCGGCGGAGCCTGGTGGTGGGGTGGTTTGGGTAAACATGGTGACCGAAATAGCATCAAAACCATATTGGAAGAGCGTAATTAGAATCCATGCCAGCCAGAATAGGCCAAAACCCATTGTAAGAACTGACATGATGATGTTGAAAAGATTGATAAAGCGTCGTTTGGTATAAAGCGATTTGTTCATATCCATTCTGCCTCAGCTTGTTTGCCCTTCACGCTTTTTCAGTTGTATCAGCAGCACTTTTGACATCGTTAGGACGATGAAAGTGATAACGAACAAAATCAGCCCCAATGCAACAAGTGAACTGGTATATAAATCGCCTGTGGCTTCAGTAAATTCGTTAGCAAGTGAAGATGCAATGCTGTTGCCGGGCATAAATAACGAGACATGAAATTCATGGGCATTGCCGATCAGGAATGTGACTGCCATAGTTTCCCCTAAAGCCCGCCCCAGTCCAAGCATGATGCCGCCAACTACACCTGCTTTTGTATAGGGTAATACCACGCTGCGCATGACTTCCCAGGTTGTACCACCCAATCCGTATGCGGACTCCTTGAGCATGGGAGGAACAATTTCAAACACGTCACGCATCACAGATGCGATAAATGGAATCACCATGATTGCCAGGATCAGGCCGGCAGTGAACATGCCAATACCCATAGGGGGGCCACTGAAAATCTGGCCAACCAATGGCACAGGGGCCAGGTTTTCATTCATCCATGGTTGAATGTTCTTGGAAAACCATGGTGCAAAGATAAAGAGTCCCCACATGCCATAAATAATGGATGGAATACCTGCTAATAATTCAATAGCAGTTCCTAATGGGCGGCGAAGCCAAATTGGGGCTAACTCTGTGAGAAACATAGCAATACCAAAGCTGACTGGGATGCCAACCAGTAATGCAATTGCAGATGTCACTAACGTGCCATAAATCGGTATGAGCGCGCCGAAATTCTCCTGAACGGGGTCCCAGTCCATGGTAACTAGAAAAGTGGCACCAAAATGTTTGATTGCTGGTATGGATCCATCAATCAATGACAAAATGATGCCCACAAGTAACGCCAAGACCAAAAATGCAAAGAGGCGGGTAACGTTGTGGAATATTGCGTCATAAAAGCGACCGGCGTTGGCCCGACCTGCTAAGGGCTGATGCTGATGGGTCGTATTAAGCAAAGCGGGGGCAGCTGGAGCTGGATGCATTGATAGCCTCGATTGCCATATTTTTCAAACAGCACGGAAGGGGCCGTAAGGCCCCTTCCGTATATGATCGTTTTTACCAAAACGGGCTGAAATATGTACGATCTTGTGTAGTTAATTTAGTAGAGTACTTTACCGCTAGTATCTTTCACCTGGGTTTTCCAAGCATTGCGTACAAGTTTGGTTACATTGTCAGGTAGTGGAATATAGTCAAGCTGCAGTGCAGTTTGGTCGCCTTGATCATACGCCCAGTCAAAGAATTTCAACACTTCTTTGCCGTGCTCCGGCTTGTCTTGCATTTTATGTACCAGAATGAAGGTGGCGCCTGTAATGGGCCAACTTTGCTTGCCAGGTTCATCTGTCAGAATTTCATAAAAGCCAGGTGCCTTTTCCCAGTCGGCATGTGCGGCAGCTGCCTTGAATGATTCTTCACTGGGGCTGACAAACTGGCCATCCCTATTCTGAAGTTGGGCAAAGTTCATCTTGTTTTGCAAGGCATAGGCATACTCGACATAACCAATTGAACCAGAAGTGAGTTTTACATAATTGGCTACGCCTTCATTTCCTTTGCCGCCAATCCCCGTGGGCCATTTGACAGAGGCTTCTTCGCCAACTTTTTCTTTCCATTCTAAACTTACTTTGGAAAGGTAATTTGTGAAGATAAATGTTGTCCCGGAGCCATCTGAGCGTCGTACAACGGTAATATTTTGATCGGGAAGCGTTACGCCTGGGTTGATGTTACGAATGCGTTGATCATTCCACTTGGTGATCTTGCCAAGAAAAACATCCGCCAGAATTGCGGGTGTAAGCTTCAGTTGCCCTGGCTGTAGGCCTTGAATATTCACGACAGGAACAACCCCGCCAATCACCGTCGGGAACTGCATCAATCCGGATTCGTCCAACTCTTTGGGTGTTAGCGGTTTGTCCGATGCGCCGAAATCAACGGTTCTTGCTTTGATTTGTTTAATGCCGCCTCCGGAGCCTATGGACTGATAGTTCAGACCAACACCAGTTTTTGCCTTATATAATTCAGCCCATTTTGCATAAAGTGGGTAGGGGAATGTTGCTCCTGCCCCAGTAATGTCTGCAGCTAGCGCAACGGGCGAGTAGAGTGCTGTCGCGAAGAAGGTAAACACTAGGCTTCGGGCAAAAATGGCTTTCATGAACGACTCCGATAAGGAAGATTTCAGTTGCAAAACAATGAAAAGCGTACTTAGCGGGGCCATCTTAGATTAGGAAGGTTGCAGAAATATTACAAATCGTCTTTTGAGCAAGTGTTGATGCGTATTTGACTGCGTGCAAAAGCTATGAGTATAATCCGCAGGCTTTGCAGAACGGCAAACCTTTTAGGGATTCATCTTGACTGGTTTTTCGATGCTCAGGCAACAAAAAGTTTGAGTAAAAATTTGATCTGTTCAGTTTGCGATCGGTTCAAATACTTAGGTAAAATATATGGAATTCCTGAAGCTGATAGTACAAATTGTCAATGTGCTTTCTGCAGTGGTTTTGATTGTGCTGGTGTTGATGCAGCATGGCAAGGGGGCTGACATGGGTGCGGCCTTCGGGAGTGGTGCTTCGGGTAGTCTGTTTGGTGCAGCTGGGTCTGCGAATTTTTTGAGTCGTGCGACTGCGATTTCTGCGCTGGTATTTTTCTCGACTTGCATGGGTTTGGTGGCGTTGGATGCTAAAAAGCCTGGTGGGTTGGGTGTGATGGAATCTCATGTTGCGCCAGCGAAGCCCGCTGCGCCTTCAGTAGCTCCCAAGCCTACGGGGATTCCAGAGTAAGAATTAGCCGACATGGTGAAATTGGTAGACACGCTATCTTGAGGGGGTAGTGGGCGTAGCCCGTGTGAGTTCGAGTCTCACTGTCGGCACCAACATTAATCAGGTGGTTCTTTTGCCTGGTTTGCGCTACAACTGATAAAAATCAGCTTTTAAGGGCGGCTTGACCGCCCTTAAAAGCTAGTGCGCGGTAGTGGGGTGCAAATGCTGCAACAATATTTTCCCATTCTTCTGTTCTGTGTTGTCGGCTTGGCTGTGGGTGTTGGGCCAATGCTATTGGCTTGGCTCGTTTCTCCTAGTAAGCCTGATGCGGAAAAACTCTCTCCTTATGAATGTGGCTTCGAGGCGTTTGAAGACGCTCGTATGAAGTTTGACGTTCGTTACTACCTGATTGCAATTCTGTTCATTATCTTTGATCTGGAAACCGCATTCCTGTTGCCTTGGGGTGTTGCGTTGAAAGATCTGGGTATCAGCGGTTTGCTGACGATGGCGGTATTCCTCATCGAGCTGGTAGTTGGTTTTGTCTATCTGTGGAAAAAAGGTGCGCTGGAATGGGAATAGAAGGCGTATTGGAAAAAGGCTTTGTTACGACCACGGCTGATAAGCTGATCAACTGGGCGCGAACAGGGTCTTTATGGCCGATGACCTTTGGTCTGGCGTGCTGTGCGGTTGAGATGATGCATGCCGGTGCATCTCGTTATGATCTTGATCGTTTTGGTGTCGTTTTTCGTCCAAGTCCTCGTCAGTCTGATCTGATGATTGTGGCAGGAACGCTGTGCAACAAGATGGCACCAGCTTTGCGCAAGGTATATGACCAGATGCCAGAGCCGCGTTGGGTTCTGTCAATGGGTTCTTGTGCGAACGGCGGTGGGTATTACCACTATTCTTATTCGGTTGTACGTGGTTGTGATCGAATCGTTCCAGTGGATGTGTATGTCCCGGGCTGCCCGCCAACAGCGGAAGCTCTGTTGTATGGCATCATCCAGTTGCAAAACAAGATCAAACGTACCTGTACGATCGCCCGCTAAGCAAGGTTGAGCATGAGTCAAAAGCTGGAAAATCTATCCGCAGCACTTGATCGTGTTTTGGCGGATAAACTTGTTTCTACGGTAATGGCATTGGGTGAGTTGACCGTTGTGGTCAAGGCATCTCAGTGGCTGGAAATTTCCTGTACGTTGCGCGACAGCCCAGAGTTGTCTTTTGAGCAATGTATTGATGCTTGTGGTATGGATTACAGCACCTATGGCGATGGTGCTTGGGATGGTGCCCGCTTTGCTGTGGTCTATCATCTGCTGTCAATTAAGAATAATTGGCGTCTTCGTGTCCGCGTCTTTGCGGATGATGATGAGATGCCGATTGTTCCTTCTGTTGTAGTGACGTGGGCTGGCTTGAACTGGTTCGAGCGTGAAGCCTTTGACCTGTTCGGTATTGTCTTTGAAGGGCATCCGGACTTGCGTCGTTTGCTGACGGACTATGGCTTTGTTGGCCATCCATTCCGTAAAGACTTTCCATTGTCCGGTCACGTGGAGATGCGTTATGACCCTGAGCAGGGGCGTGTGATCTACCAGCCTGTCACCATTGAGCCGCGCGAAATTATCCCGCGCATTATTCGCGAGGAGAGCTACGGTGGCTGAAATCCGTAATTACACCCTCAACTTTGGTCCTCAACACCCGGCTGCACACGGTGTATTGCGGTTGGTGCTTGAGCTGGACGGTGAGGTGATTGAGCGGGCAGACCCCCATATTGGTCTGTTGCATCGTGGCACTGAAAAGCTGGCGGAAAGTAAGACTTTCATCCAGTCTGTACCCTACATGGATCGTCTGGACTATGTCTCGATGATGTGCAACGAGCACGCTTATGTAATGGCGATTGAGAAGCTGTTACAGATCGAAGTGCCTATTCGTGCGCAGTACATCCGTGTGATGTTTGATGAAGTCACTCGCATTCTCAATCATTTGCTCTGGATCGGTGCCCACGCGTTGGATATCGGAGCGATGACAATGTTCCTTTACGCATTCCGTGAGCGTGAGGACTTGATGGATTGTTATGAGGCAGTTTCTGGTGCACGTATGCATGCTGCGTACTATCGCCCAGGTGGCGTTTATCGCGATCTGCCAGATCGGATGCCACAATACACGTTCTCCAAGATTAAAAATGATCAGCAATTGAAAGCCTTGAACGAAAATCGTCAGGGCTCTTTGCTCGATTTTATTGAGGACTTTGTCAATCGCTTTCCAAAATGTGTGGATGACTACGAAACGTTGCTCACGGATAACCGCATTTGGAAGCAGCGGACAGTTGGTATTGGCGTAGTTTCCCCTGAGCGAGCCAAAGCACTTGGTTTCTCGGGTGCAATGCTTCGTGGTTCCGGTATTGCCTGGGATTTGCGCAAGACACAACCGTACGAAGTATATGCCGATATGGATTTTGATATTCCAGTTGGTGTAGAGGGTGACTGCTATGACCGTTACCTGGTTCGTGTTGAAGAAATGCGTCAGTCCAACCGTATCATCAAACAGTGTATTGATTGGCTGCGGAAGAATCCGGGGCCTGTGATTGTAGATGATCACAAAGTTGCACCGCCTTCTCGTCTGGCAATGAAAACCAATATGGAAGAGTTGATTCACCACTTCAAACTTTTCACAGAAGGTATGCATGTTCCTGAGGGTGAGGCCTACGCGTCAGTTGAGCACCCGAAAGGTGAGTTTGGTATTTATCTGGTATCTGACGGTGCCAACAAGCCTTATCGCTTGAAAATTCGTGCACCTGGCTTCCCGCATCTGGCGGCGCTGGACGAGATGGCTCGTGGTCACATGATTGCTGACGCGGTAGCCATTATCGGTACCCAAGATATCGTATTCGGGGAGATCGACCGCTAATGCTGTCCGCTGAATCTCTTGCAAAAATCGACCGTGAGGTCGCCAAGTACCCTGCAGACCAAAAACGCTCGGCTGTAATGGGGGCATTGCGTATAGCCCAGACCGAAAGGCGTTGGTTGTCGACTGAGCTGATTGAGTTTGTCGCTAACTACCTGCAGATTCCGCCAGTCGCCGCTTATGAAGTGGCAACGTTCTACAACATGTATGACCTGAAATCAGTCGGTCGGCATAAGTTGACAGTATGTACCAATCTGCCCTGTGCCCTGTCTGGTGGTGTGGATGCCGGTAACTATCTCAAGCAAAAGCTGGGAATTGGTTATGGTGAAACAACAGCAGATGGCAAATTCACTTTGGTTGAAGGTGAATGCATGGGGGCGTGTGGCGATGCGCCGGTTATGTTGCTGAACAATCATACAATGTGTAGCTTCATGTCGAATGAGGCCATCGACAAGAAACTTTCGGAGCTGGAATAAATGGCAGTCTTTGAAAACGGCGTAATTTTCGAGGGCCTGGACACTAGCGATCCGAATTGCTGGAAGCTCGATGCCTATATGGCACGTGGCGGCTATCAAGCATTGAAGCGAATTCTTGAAAGCAAACTGACTCAGGATGAAGTGATTGCTGAGGTCAAGAATTCTTCTTTACGTGGCCGTGGTGGTGCGGGGTTTCCAACCGGGCTCAAGTGGAGCTTTATGCCTCGTCAGTTTCCTGGCGATAAGTACGTTGTATGTAATAGTGACGAAGGTGAACCGGGGACTTTCAAAGACCGCGACATCATGCGTTACAACCCCCATTCTTTGATCGAAGGGATGATCATCGCTGGGTATGCGATGGGCTCCAAGCGTGGGTACAACTACATCCACGGTGAAATCTTCGAAGTCTACGAGCTGTTTGAAGCAGCCTTGGATGAAGCGAGGCAAGCTGGCTTTCTGGGTGAGAATATCCTGAATTCGGGCTTTACTTTCGATCTATTCGCACACCACGGTTACGGTGCGTATATCTGTGGTGAAGAAACGGCATTGTTGGAATCGCTGGAAGGTAAGAAGGGGCAACCTCGTTTCAAGCCGCCATTCCCCGCAAGTTTCGGTCTTTATGGCAAGCCAACCACCATTAACAATACTGAGTCGTTTGCTTCCGTGCCTTTCATCATCCGTGATGGTGCGCAGAAATTTCTGGAGCAAGGTAAGCCGAATAATGGTGGCACCAAGTTATTCTCTGTTTCTGGGCATGTGAATCGTCCTGGCAATTTTGAGATTCCATTGGGTACCCCATTCTCTAAATTGTTGGAGATGGCTGGTGGAATGCGTGGTGGTAAGAAGCTGAAGGCAGTCATTCCTGGCGGTTCCTCTGCGCCTGTTTTACCAGGCGACGTCATGATGGAACTTACCATGGATTACGACAGCATTTCGAAAGCTGGTTCCATGTTGGGTTCTGGCGCAGTCATCATCATGAACGAAGATGTATGCATGGTGAAGGCGCTGGAGCGTTTGGCGTATTTCTATCACGAGGAATCCTGTGGTCAATGTACGCCATGTCGCGAAGGAACAGGGTGGCTTTACCGTATTATTCACCGAATTGAGAACGGCTTAGGTAGACCAGAAGATTTGGATCTACTGGATTCAGTCGGAAACAATATGGCTGGCCGTACCATCTGCGCGCTCGCTGATGCAGCGGTATTCCCAGTTCGCAGCTTTACCAAGCACTTCCGCAAAGAGTTCGAATATCACATCGAGCACAAGAAGTGCATGATCGATCACAAATGGTGTTGACCTGCGGTGCAGGTCGAGCGACAGGTAGCGAAAAGCGATGCTTGAAATTGAAATTGACGGCAAAAAACTGACAGTTCCCGATGGTTCGACTGTCATGGAGGCAGCCAATTCTGTTGGGACTTATATTCCCCACTTCTGCTATCACAAAAAGTTGTCGATCGCAGCGAATTGCCGCATGTGCTTGGTTGAAGTGGAAAAGGCGCCTAAGCCTTTGCCAGCCTGTGCCACGCCCGTTACGGACGGGATGAAAGTGCACACGCATTCTCCTTTGGCTTCCAAAGCACAAAAAGGAGTAATGGAATTCCTGTTGATCAACCACCCATTGGATTGCCCAATCTGTGATCAGGGTGGTGAATGTCAGTTACAGGATTTGGCTGTAGGGTATGGCAACACCGCTTCCCGTTATCAGGAAGAGAAACGTGTCGTTGTCAATAAAAACATGGGCCCCCTGATTTCTACAGATATGACCCGGTGCATTCATTGTACCCGTTGTGTCCGCTTCACAGAAGAGATCGGTGGTTTCCAGGAAATCGGGATGGCCAACCGCGGCGAACATTCCGAAATTCTGCCGTTTATCAATAAAACGGTTGATTCAGAAATTTCCGGTAACGTCATTGATCTGTGCCCAGTCGGTGCATTGACCTCCAAACCGTTCCGTTACTCTGCCCGTACTTGGGAACTGTCCCGCCGTAAGTCGGTAAGTCCACATGATGGACTGGGTAGCAATCTGATAGTGCAAGTTAAGCAAGGTCGAGTCATGCGGGTTCTGCCGCGTGAAAATGAATCGATCAACGAGTGCTGGATAGCGGATCGTGATCGCTTCTCCTATGAAGCTTTGAATTCTGAAGCGCGTTTGACCAAGCCCATGCTCAAGCAAGATGGCAAATGGCATGAAGTTGAATGGCAAACTGCGCTTGATTATGTAGCACATGGTTTGGCTGATATTAAAGCTCGTCATGGCGCCGATAGCATTGGTGCATTGGCAAGTCAACACAGTACACTGGAAGAATTGTATCTACTGCAAAAGCTGGTGAGAGGCTTGGGTAGTGGCAACGTTGATACACGTACACGCCAGATTGATTTCCGTGCAGATGGTAAAGAGAGTGGTATCGCTCATCTCGGCATGCCGATTGCAAATCTTGGCAAGCTGGATCGTATTCTCCTTGTTAGCGCAAATATTCGTAAAGAACAGCCATTGATTGCGGCTAAATTGCGTCATGCAGTGAAGAAGGGCGCACAGCTTAATTTCATTCAGTCACATGACGACAATCTGCTTTGCGCGGTTAATGCGAAAGCTGTGGTTGCACCTAATGAAATCGTCAATGTGTTGGCAGCGGTAGTAAAAGAGGTTGCACAACTAAAATCTGTCACATTGCCTGACGCGGTCGCGAATTTCGTATCAGGCGCTGCTGTTTCGGAAGACGCAAAAGCTATTGCCCAAAGTTTAAGTTCTGGTGAACGTAGCGCTGTATTACTTGGTCAGTCTGCTTTGTATCATCCAGAATACGTATCCCTACGTATTTTGGCGAATGCACTCAAAGTCTTGACTGGTGCGGTATGTGGTGAGTTAGTGCCTAACGCGAATACCGTTGGTGCGGCTGTTGCCGGTGCACACCCAATGCATGCCGAGTTGCGTAAAACTGGCATCACGGGCTTGAATGCGTGTCAAATGTTCGAAAGTCCGCGCAAAGCTTATCTGTTGTTGAACACAGAAGTGGAGCTGGATGCCCACAATGGACAACAAGCACTGGCTGCTGTAGTGAAAGCCGATATGGTCGTAGCTATGTCTGCATTCAAGCATAATGCGCTGGATTATGCGGATGTGCTGTTGCCGACTTCCCCTTTCAGTGAGACGTCTGGCACCTTCATCAATATGGAAGGAATGGTGCAAAGCTTCAATGGTGTCGTGAAGCCGCTCGGGGATACGCGTCCTGCTTGGAAGGTTCTGCGTGTAATCGCTAATTTGATGGGCTTGGATGGATTCGAATTCAATTCTTCAGAAGAAGTTCGCGACACCGTTTTAGCTTCCGGGCAGACATCTATTGAAACTTTGCTGAATAACGATGTAACAGATGTAACAGTAGCACTTGAAAGTCATGCTGCTCAATGTGGCTTGGTTCGCTTGGGTGAAGTACCGATCTATCAAGCTGATGCATTGGTTCGCCGTGCACCCGCCTTGCAAATGACTAAAGATGGCAAGGCGCTTGCAGTATCGATCCACAGCAAATTGGCTGAGGAGCTGGGTGTGAAGTTCGGTGATGCAGTTAAGGTATCTCAGCAGTCAGGTAGCGTAACGTTGAAGGTGCTGATTGACGACAAGTTGCCTGCCAATGTTGTTCGTGTTCCCGCGGGACATCCGGCAACTGCTGGCCTGGGCAATATGTTTGGTGCCATTGCTTTGGAGCGTGCATAACATGCTTGAGATGCTAACAAGTGTGGTAGGGGAAGCGGCGGGCGTTACGATTTGGACCTTGATCAAAATCGTTGCCATCGTGTTACCTTTGTTGGGTGCAGTAGCTTATCTTACGTTGGCCGAACGTAAGGTTATCGGTTATATCCAAATTCGTATTGGCCCGAACCGGGTAGGCCCTGTTGGTTTGCTACAGCCAATTGCGGATGCGGTAAAAGCGATTTTCAAGGAAATCGTCGTACCAGCTCAATCTAACAAATCTCTGTTTTGGCTAGCCCCAGTTTTGGCCATTGCCCCTGCATTGGTGTGTTGGGCAGTTATTCCGTTCACAGATTACGCTGTATTGGCAAATATTGATGCAAGCCTGCTGTTCATCATGGCCATTTCGTCAATGGGTGTGTATGGAATTATTCTGGCTGGTTGGGCATCAAACTCGAAATATGCCTTCTTGGGTGCGATGCGTTCCGCTGCCCAGATGGTGTCATACGAAGTATCGATGGGCTTTGCGCTGGTTGGCGTATTAATGGTTTCCTCTAGTCTGAATTTCATTAAGATCGTTGAAGCGCAATCCCATGGGATGTTGGGTGGTAGCCTTTTCAGCTGGAACTGGTTGCCTTTGTTTCCGATGTTCCTTGTTTATCTGATATCAGGTGTGGCCGAAACAAATCGGGCACCTTTTGATATTGCGGAAGGTGAATCGGAAATCGTTGCAGGTTTTCACGTCGAATATTCAGGTATGCCATTTGCAGTATTCTTCTTGGCTGAATACGCCAACATGATTCTCGTGTCGACACTGACTGCCTTGATGTTCTTGGGTGGTTGGTTGTCCCCCTTCCCGAAGAGTTGGCCTGTTCTTGGGGCATCGAGTTTCCTGTGGTTGGCATTCAAAGTTTCGTTCTTGCTTTTCTGCTTCTTATGGTTCCGGGCAACATTCCCCCGTTATCGTTATGACCAGATTATGCGCCTGGGTTGGAAGGTCTTCTTGCCTGTGACCATGGTATGGGTTGCCGTTGTCGGAGTTTGGATCATGAGTCCGCTCTCCTTGTGGAGTTAGTAGGTAGACACCGAATGAATAAGTTGACCAGTTTCTTCAAAACATTTTTGCTGTATGAGCTGGTGAAGGGTCTGATGCTGACGGGCCGCCACCTCTTTGAACGCAAGATCACCGTTCAGTTTCCTGAGGAGAAGACACCATTAAGTCCACGTTTCCGTGGCTTGCATGCATTACGTCGCTATCCAAATGGTGAGGAGCGTTGTATTGCATGTAAGTTGTGTGAGGCTGTGTGCCCTGCGATGGCGATCACTATCGAATCAGAGCAACGGGATGATGGCACACGACGCACAACACGCTATGACATCGATCTGACAAAGTGCATTTTCTGTGGCTTTTGTGAAGAATCCTGTCCCGTTGATTCGATTGTTGAAACACACATTTTCGAATATCACGGTGAAAAGCGTGGTGATTTGTTGTACACCAAGCCGATGTTGTTGGCTGTAGGCGACAAATACGAGGCTGAAATCGCGCAAGCGCGTGAAGCCGATGCGAAATATCGTTAAAACGCCCCATCATGGGTTTAGTGTCATAACAACAAGGTCTGGGTCATGACTTTTCAGACGCTCGTATTTTATTTTCTGGCGGCCATACTGGTTTTCTCGGCCGGTCGTGTCATTACGGCAAAAAATCCGGTACATGCGGCTTTATTTCTTGTGCTGGCATTTTTTAATGGTGCCGCGTTGTGGCTGTTGATACAGGCTGAGTTCCTCGGAATTACGCTGGTACTGGTTTACGTTGGTGCGGTAATGGTGTTGTTCTTGTTCGTGGTGATGATGCTTGACATCAATTTCGAGAAGTTACGTGGTGGCTTCTGGAAAAACTTGCCGCTTGCGGGCCTTGTAGCTGGTTTGATGGTTGTTGAAATGGTTGCAGTATTCAAGAGCCCTGTGAGTGGTTTGAGTACTGTTGCGCCTATACAGCCGCAGGCAGCTGATGTTAGCAACACTAAAATCATCGGCTTGACTTTATACCAGCAGTTTATTTATCCGTTTGAAATTGCGGCTATTATTTTGCTGGTCGCCATTGTGGCAGCAATTGCGCTGACTTTACGTGGCCGCAAAGATGCAAAAGCACAAAATCCAGGTGAACAGGCAAAAGTTAAGAGTTCTGATCGCGTTCGGGTAATTAAAATGGCTCCAGTCATCGAACAGCCTGCTGTTACCGATGAACAGAAAGCTGCCGAATAACGGCAACAAGGCCAATTAATCAGGGATTCAATAACGTGTTAACGCTGACTCACTATCTTGTCCTTGGCGCTATTTTGTTCGCAATCAGTATCTTGGGCATTTTCCTGAATCGAAAAAATATCATTGTATTACTAATGGCAATTGAGCTGATGCTGCTTGCCGTCAATATGAACTTCGTTGCTTTTGCGAGGTTCATGGGTGATACCGCAGGTGAGATTTTCGTGTTCTTCATTTTGACTGTTGCTGCAGCCGAGGCTGCGATCGGTTTGGCGATATTGGTTGTGCTGTTCCGCAACCTGAGCACAATTAATGTTGAAGATATCGATAAGCTGAAGGGCTGATATTTTTATCTTTGGCCTCCTCTAATAAACAGAAAACGACGCTTCATCATGACTGATATGAAAACGCTCTACCTGATGATTCCGCTGGCGCCTTTGGCCGGTGCGATTCTGGCAGGCCTGTTTGGCCGTTTTATTGGCCGTGCGGGTGCGCATTGGGCGACCATTCTTGGCGTTGCTGCCGCGTTCGCCGGTTCTGCCTATACGCTGAATTATTTGCTGCAGGGGGGCCAGCCGTTCAATGGGCAGGTTTATTCCTGGTTGACGATTAATGGCATTGACCTGTCAGTTGGTTTCCTCGTGGACAACCTGACTGCCATGATGATGTGCGTGGTCACATTTGTATCACTGATGGTCCATATCTACACCATTGGCTATATGCACGATGACCCTGGCTATCAGCGTTTCTTCAGCTATATCTCGCTGTTCACATTCTCGATGCTGATGCTGGTTATGTCGAACAACTTTGTGCAGTTGTTCTTTGGCTGGGAAGCTGTAGGTTTGGTGTCCTATTTGCTGATTGGTTTCTGGTTCAAACGGCCGACAGCTATTTTCGCTAACCTGAAAGCATTTCTGGTAAACCGTGTTGGCGACTTTGGCTTTGTTTTAGGGATTGGTCTGGTGTTTGCCCATACTGGATCCATGGACTATCAGACTGTGTTCCAAGCAGCACCGGCACTGGTTGGTAAAACTATCAATTTGATTGGCGACATTCAGTGGCCTTTGTTGGCTGTGACTTGTATCTTACTGTTTGTCGGTGCGATGGGTAAATCGGCCCAATTCCCGTTGCATGTTTGGCTGCCAGATTCAATGGAAGGCCCGACCCCGATTTCAGCGCTGATTCACGCTGCAACCATGGTGACCGCAGGTATTTTCATGGTGGCGCGGATGTCGCCATTGTATGAATTGTCTGACGCTGCATTGTCGTTTATTACTGTAATTGGTGCGATTACCGCGCTCTTTATGGGTTTTCTAGGGATTATCCAGAACGACATCAAGCGTGTGGTGGCATATTCGACCTTGTCCCAATTGGGGTATATGACGGTTGCACTTGGTGTGTCGGCGTATTCAGTCGCTGTCTTCCATTTGATGACTCACGCGTTCTTTAAGGCGCTGTTGTTCTTGGCGGCTGGTTCCGTAATCATTGGTATGCACCATGATCAAGACATTCGGAATATGGGTGGTCTGCGCAAATACATGCCAATCACTTGGTTGACTTCTTTAGTTGGTTCGCTTGCACTGATTGGTACGCCTTTCCTGTCGGGCTTCTATTCAAAAGATTCAATTATCGAAGCCGTGAAGGAATCGCACATTGCAGGTAGTGGTTTTGCTTACTTTGCGGTTGTTGCCGGTGTCTTCGTGACAGCCTTCTACTCGTTTCGGATGTATTTCTTGGTCTTCCATGGTGAAGAGCGATTTGGTAAGGCTGCCCATCACGATGACGATCATCATGATGATGACCACCATCATGGCTTGGCTCCGGGTGAGAAGCCGCACGAAACGCCTTGGGTTGTTACGTTGCCATTGGTGTTGCTGGCGATCCCTTCGGTTCTGGTTGGCTTCTTTGCAATCGAACCGATGTTGTTTGGCGATTTCTTCAAAGGCGTGATCTTTGTTTCTGATCACCACCATGTAATGGCTGAATTGAAGGAAGCTTTCCGCGGTGCCGGTGCGATGGGTGTACATGCATTGCAGACGTTGCCTTTCTGGCTAGCTGCTGCTGGGGTAGGTTCCTCCTGGTTCCTGTACATGAAGCGTCCTGATATTCCAGAGATGATCAAGAACAAGTGTGCATTGATCTATCGTGTGCTGGAAAACAAGTACTACATGGACGACTTGTACTTCAACGTATTTGCTAAAGGTAGTCGTCTGCTGGGTACTGGGCTTTGGAAGGTGGGCGATGTTGCGATTATCGATGGCTTGTTTGTAAACGGCTCTGCGAAAGTGGTTGGTTGGATTGCTACGCTGACACGTCGCTTGCAGTCTGGCTACATCTATCACTACGCTTTTGCGATGATCATTGGTGCATTGTTGTTGTTGCACCTCGTCGTTAAAGGCCTGATTGGTTGAGAAATTCAATACACCTGCAGAGAAACGAGAATAGGTAAGTCATGAGTGAACATTTGCTGAGTCTAGCCATCTGGACGCCCATTCTGGCTGGTGTGCTGGTGTTGGCGACAGGTAGTGATCGCAATGCCGGGCTGGCGCGTTGGATAGCGCTATTGGGGGCATTGGCTGGTTTTGTGGTGTCGTTGCCACTGTACACGGGATTTCAATCCTTGCATGGTGGTATGCAGTTTGAGGAATTGAAGCCTTGGATTGATCGATTCAACATCAATTATCACTTGGGTGTTGATGGCATTTCCATGCTGTTTGTAGTGTTGAACAGCTTCACTACACTATTGGTAGTGGTCGCTGGCTGGGAAGTCATCGAACGCCGTGTAGCACAATATTTTGCTGCATTCCTGATCATGTCCGGGTTGATCAACGGCACATTTGCAGCGCTGGATGCAGTGCTGTTCTATGTGTTCTTTGAGGCCATGTTGATCCCGATGTACCTGGTGATCGGTGTGTGGGGGGGGCCGCGCCGTGTTTACGCTGCAGTTAAGTTCTTCTTGTACACCTTGCTGGGTTCGTTACTGATGCTGGTAGCCTTTGTCTACCTGTATATTCAGTCAGGCCACAGCTTCAATATCATGGATTACCATGCGCTGCGCTTGCCGCTTGATGTCCAAAAGTGGCTGTTCTTTGCGTTCTTCATGTCGTTTGCCGTGAAGGTTCCAATGTGGCCAGTTCACACTTGGTTGCCGGACGCACACGTTGAGGCCCCTACAGGTGGTTCAATGGTATTGGCTGCGATTACGCTGAAGATTGGTGCGTATGGCTTCCTGCGGTTCAGCCTACCGATTGCTCCTGATGCAGCACATGCTGTGTCCGGTATCATGATCTTCTTGTCGTTGGTTGGTGTTGTCTATATTGGCTTGGTTGCGCTAATCCAGTCTGACATGAAGAAGCTGGTTGCATATTCGTCAATTTCGCACATGGGCTTTGTGACTCTTGGCTTATTTATGTTTGCGGGCGGTTATCTGACGAACGAAGGTGTTGAAGGTGCCTTGATCCAAATGCTGTCGCATGGCTTTGTTTCTGCTGCCATGTTTGCTTGTATTGGTGTGATGTATGACCGCATGCATAGTCGCCAGATTGCTGACTATGGTGGTGTTGTAAATACTATGCCCAAGTTCGCAGCATTTATGATGTTATTTGCTATGGCAAATGCTGGTTTACCTGCAACGTCTGGCTTTGTGGGCGAGTTCTTGGTGATCATGGGTGCGGTTAAGACCAATTTCTGGTATGCATTCCTGGCTTCAACCACACTGATCTTTGGTGCTGCTTATACCCTGTGGATGTATAAACGTGTCATTTTTGGTGATGTTGCGAACGAGCATGTCGCACAATTGAAAGATATCAATACTCGTGAGTTTGTCCTGCTAGGCATATTGGCAATCACCGTACTAGGCATGGGTCTGTATCCTGAAATGTTTATTTCTAAGATGCACATGTCTGTGAATGACCTGATCGCACATGTCGCTCGTAGCAAAATCTAGAGACAGGCAAGTTTGAGGGAAGGCGCGTAATGAATTTCGCTGGTATGAACTTGATCGCCGCAGCACCAGAAGTATTCCTGTTGTGTGCACTTGCCGTGATCTTGATGGTAGATGTGTTGGTCAAGGATGAATCGTCACAGGTTGTGTTCGGTTTGTCGTTGCTGACGCTTTTGGGTTGTGCTTACTTCACAGTGAGCACCATGTCGCCTGATATTGGCTACGCCTTCAACAATATGTTCGTTGATGATGCCATGTCAGATTGGCTGAAGCTGGCAACCTATGTCAGTGTTGGCTCGATGTTTATCTATTCGCGTCATTATTTACAACAACGTGGTCTTTTTAAGGGTGAGTTTTTTTCTTTGTCCCTATTTGCAATGTTGGGGATGATGGTCATGATGTCCGCCAACAATCTGTTGGTGTTGTACCTCGGCCTGGAACTGCTGTCGTTGAGCTTGTATGCCTTGGTTGCATTACAACGCGATTCTGCGATTAGCACTGAGGCAGCATTGAAGTTCTTCGTTCTGGGGGCTTTGGCGTCCGGTATGCTGCTGTATGGTATGTCCATGGTTTACGGTGCTACTGGTAGTTTGGATCTTCAGATTGTTGCAAGCAAGATTGCCAGTGGGGATGCTCGCCAAGGTTTGTTGGCTTTAGGGGTTGTCTTTATTGTTGCTGGCCTAGCATTTAAGCTCGGTGCCGTACCTTTCCATATGTGGGTACCTGACGTATATCAGGGTGCTCCTACTGCGATTACCATGTTCATCGGTTCTGCGCCAAAGTTGGCAGCATTTGTATTTGTTATTCGCCTACTGGTTATAGCGCTGAGCGGGTTGGTAAAAGATTGGCAGCCGATGTTGATGATATTGGCTGTTGCTTCATTGGCGGTTGGTAATTTAACTGCAATTGTGCAAACAAGTATCAAGCGGATGTTGGCTTACTCAACCATTTCCCATATGGGTTTCCTGTTGTTGGGTATTCTTTCAGGAAACGTAACTGGTTACGCTGCCTCCATGTTCTACGCACTGGCTTATGTACTAATGACGTTGGGTGCATTTGGTATCTTGTTGTTATTGTCTGGTAAGGATGACGATGCTGATAGTCTTGATACCTTTAAAGGTTTGGCTGACCGTAGCAAATGGTATGCCTTCCTGATGTTGTTGTTGATGGTATCAATGGCAGGTATTCCAGGTACAATCGGTTTTTGGGCCAAGTTACAGGTAATCCAGGCGGTTGTTGACATCAAGGCATATTGGTTGGCAATTGTTGCAGTCATGTTCTCATTGGTAGGTGCTTTCTATTATCTGCGCATCATCAAGTTGATGTTTTTTGATGCCGCGGAGAGAGATAATCCCTTGCAGGGAACGGGCGATTCACATGTATTGTTATCTTTCAATGGAGCATTGATTCTGATCCTCGGCATAATGCCCAACGGATTGATGTCGATTTGCATTGAAGCAATCAAGCACAGTGTGAAACTGTCGTGATTTATGGTGTGAGTACGATTCTATTGGCGGCCCTGATGGTCGCCAATTTACCTTTTATATCGAATCGTTTGTTTTTTGTATTTCAATGTAACGGGAAAAAAGGATTGCAGTGGCGATTGCTTGAGCTACTGATTCTATATTTTCTATTAGGTGCGGTATCAATATTGATTGAACGTCAGTTTGGCCCCGTACAAGCGCAAAAGTGGCAATTCTATGCTTCGACAGCAGCTGTCTTTATCGTGATGGCTGCGCCAGGATTTATATTTCGTTATTTGTGGCGAAAACCTGGCATATAGAAAATAGCAATGAGTGTTGCGAAAGGGGAAAAGATTCCCTATAATGCGTAGCTCTTTAGGCGCGTAGCTCAGCTGGTTAGAGCACCACCTTGACATGGTGGGGGTCGTTGGTTCGAGTCCAATCGCGCCTACCACGACATAGAACAAGTTAGCATTCGTTGAATAGAAATGGCTATGTTAACTTGTATAAAAAGTGCAGCCTAGCTGCACTTTTTTTTTGTTCGCTGATTTATAGTACCCAATTTACCTGTAACGAGTTAGAAGGGCCAAACAATGCCTATCGTAACGCTTCCTGATGGTTCGCAGCGTACCTTTGAAAATGCTGTTTCTGTTGCAGAGGTGGCTGCAAGTATTGGTGCGGGTTTGGCACGCGCTGCGTTGGCTGGAAAGGTCAATGGGCGATTGGTTGATACCTCTCACGTAATTGATCGTGATGTTGCGCTCGCAATTGTTACTGATAAAGACGCAGATGGATTAGAGGTCATTCGCCATTCAACTGCACATTTGCTTGCTTATGCTGTGAAAGAATTGTTCCCTGAGGCTCAGGTGACTATTGGCCCGGTCATTGAAAACGGCTTTTATTATGATTTTGCTTACAAGCGTCCTTTCACACCAGAAGATTTGGTCGCAATCGAAAAGCGGATGAGCGAGTTGGCCAAGCGCGATATCCCGGTTACACGCGAAGTTTGGCAGCGTGATGACGCTGTTCGCTTTTTTGAAGAGCAAGGTGAACGCTATAAAGCAGAACTGATTGGAGCAATCCCTAGTGGCGAAGAAGTCTCCCTATATCGTGAAGGGGATTTTGTCGACTTATGTCGTGGTCCGCACGTGCCGTCAACTAGCAAGTTGAAAGTGTTCAAGTTGATGAAGGTGGCTGGTGCCTATTGGCGAGGTGACGCACGAAATGAAATGTTGCAACGTGTCTACGGTACTGCTTGGGCGAAGAAAGAGGATTTGGATGCTTACCTGCACCAATTGGAAGAGGCAGAAAAGCGCGATCACCGGAAAATCGGAAAGCAGCAGGACTTGTTTCACTTGCAGGAAGAAGCACCTGGGATGGTTTTCTGGCACCCTAAAGGCTGGACTATTTGGCAGACTGTCGAACAGTACCTGCGCAAGGTTCTGAAAGAGGCTGGCTATCAAGAGGTACGGACGCCGATGGTAATGGACCGTGTGTTATGGGAGCGATCTGGACACTGGGAAAACTATCGTGAGAATATGTTTACGACAGAGTCGGAGAAGCGTGATTACGCAGTAAAGCCGATGAACTGTCCTGGTCACGTTCAGATTTTCAATCAAGGATTGAAGAGCTACCGTGATTTGCCAATGCGGATCGCGGAGTTTGGCGCTTGCCATCGAAATGAACCTTCCGGATCGTTGCATGGCATCATGCGGGTTCGTGGATTTACGCAAGATGATGCTCATATCTTCTGTACGGAAGAGCAGGTTCAAGAAGAGTCCATGCACTTTATTGAGCTGTTGCAGCGTGTGTACTTGGACTTTGGTTATGACCAGATTTTGGTGAAACTTTCTACTCGCCCGGAAAAACGAGCAGGCACTGACGAAGTTTGGGACAAGGCGGAGGCTGCATTGGCAGATGCACTAAAAGCCAAGAGTTTGGCATTTGATCTTCAGCCTGGTGAAGGTGCATTTTATGGGCCCAAAATTGAATTCTCTTTGAAAGACTCGATTGGCCGAGTATGGCAATGTGGCACATTGCAGTTGGATTTTGTGCTACCAGAGAGGCTTGATGCTGAGTATATTGCCGAAGACAATGCACGTAAACGGCCGGTAATGTTGCATCGTGCAATCCTGGGTTCGATGGAGCGATTCTTGGGTATTTTGATTGAGAACTATGCCGGAAGCCTCCCGTTATGGCTGTCTCCAGTGCAAATGGTTGTTTTGAATATTTCCGAGACTCAGTCGGATTATGTCAAAGAAGTTACTCAAAGCCTTAGAAAAGCGGGCTTCCGTGCAATCTCGGACTTGAGAAACGAGAAAATAACCTATAAAATTCGCGAACATAGTTTGCAGCGTTTGCCTTATCAGCTGATTGTCGGCGATAAAGAGAAGGCTGCAGGATTGGTTGCCGTGCGTACCCGCCAAGGCGAAGACTTGGGGCAGATGACGGTAGAGGCCTTTATTGAGCGCCTTTGCCAAGAAATGCCGGGTAGCACGGTTTAGTTTTTATACGACTTGGAGACACTGCTATAGCTCAGGAACGTGAACCACGGATCAACGGCGAAATTGATGCGTCGCAAATCCGTTTGGTGGGTCAGGAAGGTGAACAGCTCGGTATCGTTACGCTTGCTCAGGCAATGAGCTTGGCGGAAGAGGCTGAGGTTGATTTGGTTGAGATTGCCCCGCAGGCTCAGCCGCCGGTATGCCGTTTGATGGACTACGGCAAGTTCAAATACCGCGAGAGCAAAAAGCGCCATGAAGCCAAGCTGAAGCAAAAGCAGGTCCAGGTTAAGGAAATCAAATTCCGACCTGGCACGGATGAGGGTGATTATCAGGTTAAGCTTCGTAATCTTCTGCGTTTTTTGCAGGAAGGTGACAAGGCTAAAATTACTCTGCGGTTCCGCGGTCGGGAAATGGCTCACCAAGAGTTTGGTGTGGCGTTGCTGAAGCGTGTTGAAAGCGACCTAGCCGAAGTAGGGGCTGTTGAACAGTTCCCGAAGATGGAAGGACGCCAGATGGTGATGGTTATCGCACCTAAGAAGAAATAAGGTGCAAGGATTTGCCGAACAGAGCAGTCTGTTTGGTAAATTGGTTGGTAACGGGTTTCAAGTGCTGTAATCGCAGCCACCTTTTACCGAATATAAGGAGAGCATTATGCCGAAGATGAAGACCAAGAGCGGTGCTGCAAAGCGCCTCAAGGTTCTGGGTTCGGGCGGTGTTAAGCGCAGTAAGGCTTTTAAGCGCCACATCCTGACCAAGAAGACCACAAAGAATAAGCGTCAACTCCGTGGTACGACGATGGTTCACCCGACGAACATGGGTCATGTTCGTGCGATGTTGCCCTACGCTGCCTAAGGAGATCGAATTATGCCAAGAGTAAAACGTGGTGTAACGGCGCGCGCGCGTCATAAGAAAGTCCTCGCCCTAGCGAAAGGCTATCGTGGTCGTCGTAAGAACGTCTATCGTATCGCTAAGCAAGCGGTAATGAAGGCGGGTCAATATGCTTACCGTGACCGTCGTCAGCGTAAGCGTCAGTTCCGTCAATTGTGGATCGCACGTATTAACGCTGCTGCCCGCGAATGTGGTCTGACCTACAGCAAATTCATGAACGGCCTGAAGAAGTCCATGATCGAAATCGATCGTAAGGTTCTGGCCGATCTGGCAGTGTTTGATAAGCCCGCTTTTGCTCGTATCGTCGAGCAAGCTAAAGCCGGCCTCGCTGCTTAAGCTGTCTGGAAGATGAAAGGGAGGCAAAAGCCTCCCTTTTTTTCCGACTAAATTTTCCCAAGCTCGGCCGGGCTTGTTGTTTTTTCCACATTATCACAGACCCATCATGCAGAATCTGAATGAAATATTGGATCGTGGTTTAACCGAGCTGCAAGCGGTACAAGACCAAGTTGAACTAGAGCAGGTCAAAGCTAGATATCTGGGTAAAAGCGGCGCGTTGACTGAGCTCCTCAAACAACTGGGGCAGCTACCTGCAGAAGAAAAACGCACGGTGGGTGCGAGTATCAATCAAGCAAAACAGAAATTTGAAGCGGCATTGAATGATCGCCGCGACGCGTTGGCAAAATTGGCTCTGGAAAAGCAGTTGGCTGCCGAAGCGCTGGATGTAACGTTACCGGGTCGCGGTCAGCACACCGGGGGATTGCATCCAGTTACGCTGACGCAGCAGCGTATTGAAGCATTATTCCACTCCATGGGCTTTGAGGTCGCTGATGGCCCTGAGATCGAAAGTGATTTCCACAATTTTGAAGCGCTGAATATTCCTAAAGATCACCCGGCACGGGCGATGCAGGATACTTTTTACGTTGAAAATGGTGACGTGCTGCGTACTCATACCTCACCTATCCAGATTCGATACATGCTGTCCAATCAGCCTCCTATCAAGATTATTGCGCCAGGACGTGTCTACCGCGTTGATTCGGATGCAACGCATTCACCCATGTTTCACCAGATGGAAGGGTTGTGGGTGGATAAAGATGTCAGTTTTGCCGATTTGAAGGCGGTCTTGATTGACTTCCTGCGACGCTTTTTTGAGCGTGATGATTTGCAAGTTCGCTTCCGTCCTTCGTTTTTCCCATTTACCGAGCCATCTGCAGAAATTGACGTTTTAGGCGCGCGTGGCTGGTTGGAGGTTGGGGGCTGCGGGATGGTGCACCCAAATGTATTGCGCAATGTGGGGATCGATAGCGAAACCTATACTGGCTTTGCTTTTGGCATTGGTTTGGATCGCTTCGCCATGCTGCGCTATGGCGTAAATGACTTGCGACTGTTCTTTGAGAACGATCTGACATTCTTGAAGCAGTTCAATTAAACAGACGCCAAGTGGAAACGAGCTTATGAAATTTTCAGAAAAGTGGTTGCGCAGCTGGGTGAACCCCAGCATGAATTCCGAGCAACTTGCCCATTTGCTGACAATGGCAGGTTTGGAAGTTGAAGAAAATGACCCGGCCGCACCTGACTTTACGCAGGTTGTTGTGGCAGAGGTTCTGTCCGTTACGCGCCACGCAAATGCAGACCGACTCAATGTTTGTTCGGTGAATATTGGTACAGCAGAACCGTTACAAATTGTCTGTGGTGCACCCAATGTTGCAGTTGGTGTAAAAGTACCGTGTGCATTGGTTGGTGCAGTCTTGCCGGGTGATTTCCGTATCAAGCAAGCCAAAGTACGTGGTGTTGAGTCGTTTGGTATGTTGTGTTCGGCAGATGAGCTGGGCATGCCTGCAGACGTTGACGGATTATTGTTGTTACCGAGTGATGCCCCGATTGGCGCTGACTTCCGAGAATACTATGAACTGAATGATCGGGTTTTGGTCCTCAAGCTGACCCCAAATCGTTCAGATTGCTTATCCATTCAAGGTATTGCCCGTGATGTAGCTGCCATTACAGGAGCGGAAGTTCATCCGTTGAAGGTGCCACCTATCGTGGCAACCATTCAGGATACCCGCAGCATTCAGTTGCAAGCGGAGGCTGCTTGCCCACGTTACTGTGGGCGCGTTATCCGCGGCGTGAACGCTGTCGCACCTACCCCAGCATGGATGAAGCGCCGTCTGGAGCGTAGTGGTGTTCGCTCGATCTCATCAATTGTCGATATCACAAACTATGTATTGCTTGAGCTTGGTCAACCAATGCATGCGTTTGATCTGGACAAGCTAGCCGGCGGTATTCAAGTTCGTTTCGCGCGCGATGGCGAGCAAATTGCACTGCTCAATGACAAGATCATTGAGCTTAAAGGCGATATGTTGGTGATTGCTGACGAAGTAAAGGCGTTGGCATTGGCTGGGATCATGGGTGGTGCCGAAAGCGCCGTTGCTGACGATACGCAGGATATCTTCTTGGAAAGTGCATTTTTTGCACCAAAGGTGATTCACGGCAAATCTCGTCGTCTGGGTTTCGGATCGGATTCCTCCTATCGCTTTGAACGTGGTGTTGATTTTGCCGCTACTCAGCTTGCGATGGAGCGTGCAACTGCGCTGGTATTGGAAATTTGTGGTGGTCAGGCTGCGCCGATTACAGAGGCAACGGCTGCTCTACCGGCGCGACCACCTGTTAAGCTTCGCGTAAGTCGCGTTGCCAAAGTATTGGGTGTTGGATTGGCTGCGGATTTGATTGTTAATCTACTGTCCCGCTTGGGTTTGCACGTGGAAATTGCAGGGGACGTGATCGCCGTGACGCCACCTTCGTTCCGCTTCGATATTGAGATTGAAGAGGACCTGATCGAGGAGGTCGCACGTTTGTATGGTTACGATACTGTACCGGTTCGGCCGCCCAAAGCATCTTTGGCGATGTTGCCACAACGTGGTTTGAAGCGCCCGATGTCGCAGGCAAAGCAAATGCTGGCAGCACGCGATTATCAAGAAGTCATCAATTATTCGTTTGTGGATGCGGCTTGGGAGGCGGATTTCGCCAATAACTTGAGCCCGGTCAAGTTGCAAAATCCCATTGCCAGTCAAATGAGCGTGATGCGTTCCACAATGTGGGGGGGGTTGATCACTACGTTGCAGCACAATTTGAATCGTAAGCATGAACGTGTACGTGTATTCGAATTGGGGCGCGTTTTTGTTCAGCAGGCGGATGAATTGACGCAGCCAGAGCGCTTGGCTGGCTTGGCTGCGGGTAGTCGTTATGCTGAGCAATGGGCAGCAGGTGCTGAACGCGTCGATTTCTATGATGTGAAAGCAGATGTTGAAGCTATGTTGCAGCCGTTGGTTGCTCGCTTTGAAGCCGCAGTGCATCCGGCTTTACATCCTGGCCGTTCCGCGCGCATTTTGGTTGATGGCGAATGTGTGGGTTGGTTAGGTGAATTGCATCCTCAATGGGTACAGAAATACGAATTGCATCAAGTACCTATCGTTTTTGAGATTGATGCAGGTATCATTGCTCGTCGTATGGTTCCAGAAGCGCGTGCTATTTCCAAGTTCCAGGCCGTGCGTCGGGATATTGCCGTTGTGGTGGAAGAACAGATTGCAGTTCAGCAACTGATGGACTCGCTTGTTGATGAAAAAATAAGTATAATCAGCGAGATAGCGTTATTTGATGTGTATCGTGGCAAGGGTGTGGACGCTGGCTTCAAGAGCTTGGCTTTCCGCGTCATGTTGCAGGATATGGAAAAAACGCTCACTGACGAAGAGGTGGAGGCCGTAATGTCCCGGCTGGTCAGCGTGCTGAGTGAGAAGCACGGCGCTAAACTAAGAGTGTAGGGAGTATTCATGACGTTAACAAAAGCCGAATTGGCTGATTTGTTGTTTGAAAAGGTTGGGCTCAATAAACGCGAAGCCAAAGATATGGTTGAATCGTTCTTTGAGGAAATTCGGGCATCACTGGAGTCAGGAGACAGTGTCAAGCTGTCGGGTTTCGGTAATTTCCAGCTGCGTGATAAACCGCAGCGCCCTGGCCGCAATCCGAAGACCGGGGAAGAAATCCCCATCACTGCACGCCGTGTCGTGACGTTCCATGCTAGTCAAAAGCTGAAGGGAATGGTCGAGAAACGTTATGGTGGAAACAGTTCCAACAACTGATTTACCGCCGATCCCCGCCAAGCGCTATTTCACCATTGGGGAGGTCAGCGACTTGTGCGGGGTGAAACCCCACGTATTACGCTACTGGGAACAGGAGTTTACTCAGCTCAAGCCAGTTAAACGTCGAGGTAATCGACGGTACTATCAGCATCATGAGGTACTACTGATACGCAAGATTCGGTCGTTGTTGTATGAGCAAGGTTTCACAATTAGTGGCGCGCGACATCAATTAAGTGAAGATGGAGTGGCGAATGGTCATCGGGATACTGAATTACCATTTTCTCCTTCTAAGTCAATGTCGGTTTCGCAATTGCGAAATGAGTTGGTCAATATTCTGCAGTTTCTTGAAAGTTAACTGCAGTTTTTTTAAAAAAAGTACTAGTATTATTTTCTGGTTTTGCTATAATTCCGGCTCTTCGTCGGGGCGTGGCGCAGCCTGGTAGCGCACTTGCATGGGGTGCAAGGGGTCGCGAGTTCGAATCCCGCCGCCCCGACCAAAAATTAAAGTGCATTGCAAAATTGTGGTGCAGTGAAAGGGTAGTAAATACCAAATTTTTTGGTATAAAAATAAATATGCCGTCTTAGCTCAGTTGGTAGAGCACCTGACTTGTAATCAGGGGGTCATCAGTTCGAATCCGATAGGCGGCACCAAATATAACGCGAATCTCAATGAGGTTCGCGTTTTTCTTTTTTGCTTTCAAGGCTATTTGATTTAAATATATTTTAGAGCTGTTCAAATCAATGCCAGCTACTTAGCGGGTATTGTATTGAAGTCATTAGGCTACAAAAAGCTTCTCACCATTTGCGATATGGAATGCCATTGGTGCCGGTATCGGGGCTGGTAGAATAAACATCGAATACATCTGCACCGGGTTGTGGGTTTTCATTGGTGCTTTGCGAGTTGCGTAGCCCCCAGGTTTTATCGGGGGCTGCATTCTTATTCTTGAAAAATGGATCGCGAGGTAGTTGGCGAAGATAGAAGATTTTCTGGCCTGGATTTCTTAAGTCATTGACACCATTGACCAGTTCTCCTAGTGAGCGAGGATAGAAGGATTCACTTTTAAGTCGGGGGATTCGCTCCGCCTCCGAGTCGGCTTTGTAGGTATCGATCGCTTTTCGTATCTCAGCGAGTGCTTGCTTGAGCTCTGCCTCTTTCTGCTTTTTGGCGGCATTTAGCGCAATGGGTGTTGCCATCGTAGCCAAAATGGCGACAATAGCCAAGGTGACTAGCACCTCCATCAGCGTGAAACCTTTGTGCATTTTATTGGCGTGTATGATATTCATTCGCCAATTGTAACGTGCTTGATTGATATGGGACAGTATGGCTGATGGTCGTAATACCTAAGCCGATGATCTGTAAAAAACAAAGGCGGCTGCTGGGCTCGCCTCTGTTTTTATTGTTTGGCGTTATCGATCAGCCAGTGCCATACGCAGCAATTCGCGCTTCAATACCAGTTCCTGAGGTAAGCGTTCCTTCAGTTTTTCAAACAGTTCACCATGCTCATCCAGCTCTTTTTGCCAGAGTGCTGCGTCAATTGAGGTGACCTGTTCGAAGTCAGCTCTTGTAAAGCTATTCAGGCCACTCCAGTCGATATCCTCATAGGCGGGCATCCAGCCTAGTGCGGTTTGGCGGGCGGGTGCTTTGCCTTTACAGCGATTGACGATCCACTGCAGAACTCGCATGTTTTCGCCAAAGCCAGGCCAAATGAAGTTGCCGCTGGCATCGGTACGGAACCAGTTGACGCAGAAGATGCTTGGTTTTTCGTCGACGATATGGCCCATCTGCAGCCAATGGTTGAAGTAGTCACCCATGTGGTATCCGCAAAATGGCAACATGGCAAATGGATCGCGGCGTGTCTCACCTTGTTTGCCCATCGCAGCAGCAGTGGTTTCCGAGCCCATGGTTGCTGCCATATAGACACCGTAGTTCCAATTGAATGCTTCTACGACTAGTGGTACGGCGTGTGAACGTCGGCCGCCGAAGATGAACGCAGAAATCGGTACGCCTGCCGGATTTTCCCAGTCTGCATCAATAGACGGACATTGTGAGGCTGGTGCGGTAAAACGAGCATTCGGGTGAGCAGCTTTGCGGCCGGTCTCTCGTGCAATGTCAGGTGTCCAGTCTTTACCTTGCCAATCGATCAGGTGTGTGGGCGCCTCTTTACTCATACCTTCCCACCATACATCGCCGTTATCAGTCAACGCGACATTGGTGAAAACGCAGTTTTCTTTAAGAGTGGCCATGGCGTTCGGATTGGTTTTTTCCGACGTGCCCGGTGCCACACCAAAATAACCTGCTTCAGGGTTGATGGCATACAGGCGGCCATCATGACCTGGCTTGATCCATGCAATGTCGTCTCCAATCGTGGTGACCTTCCAGCCGTTGAACGACTTGGGGGGAATGAGCATGGCAAAGTTGGTTTTGCCACAAGCTGACGGGAAGGCTGCCGCAACATAGGTTCTATCACCTTCGGGAGACTCTACGCCAAGAATTAGCATATGCTCCGCCAGCCAGCCTTGATCACGGCCCATGGTCGATGCAATGCGAAGGGCAAAGCATTTCTTGCCTAACAGGGCATTACCACCATAACCGGAACCGTAAGACCAGATTTCCCTTGTTTCAGGGAAATGCACGATGTACTTAGTTTCCTTGTTACAGGGCCAGGAAACGTCCTGTTCTCCTTGTGCCAACGGCGAGCCCACGGTGTGCATGCAAGGAACATATTCTCCCTCTTCACCTAATACGTCGTAAACTGCTTTGCCCATGCGGGTCATGGTGCGCATGC
The DNA here is from genome assembly GCF_005503445.1 of Chitinivorax sp. B. Classification (NCBI taxonomy): domain Bacteria; kingdom Pseudomonadati; phylum Pseudomonadota; class Betaproteobacteria; genus Chitinivorax; species Chitinivorax sp. B. Next base: position 89,731 of record NZ_SCOH01000001.1, read on the forward strand.
TGATGACCACGTATGGGCTGTCAGTAATTTCTACCCCAATGTGTGCAATCGGGCTGCCCAATGGGCCCATTGAGAACGGCACGATATACATCGTGCGGCCACGCATGCAGCCTTTGAATAGTTCGTTCAATGTGCTGCGCATTTCATCTGGTGCAACCCAATTGTTATTTGGGCCGGCATCGATTTTCTCTTTGGAGCAGATGAACGTACGATCTTCGACTCGAGCGACGTCAGAAGGGTCGGAACGGGCAAGAAAGCTATTGGGACGGAGGGTGGAGTTGAGCTTGATGAGCGTGCCGGATTCAACCATTTGTGCGCAGAGGGTGTCATATTCCTCTTGTGATCCGTCACACCAGTAAACCTTTTCAGGTTCACACAATGTGACCATTTCGCGAGCCCATTCAAGCAAGTACTTATTTTTGACGTAAGCGGGCGGGTTAAGCTGGCCCGCACCGGCCATAGTCGATGACAGCATAAATTGATCTCCTGATAAAACAAAAAAAGAAACATCTTCGGCCCGGAGGTGGTATCACATGAAGCGTGTGATCGAACTCCAAGAACTTGGATTGTTTCCTTGGCGGAATCGCTCCGCCTGGGCGCTTACCGCAACCGCTGTCTTGATGGCCTGGGTTATTGTTGGCCGCAGCTTGGTTGTTTGATTGGAAGCTTGTTATATATGCCAACATCACCTACATTCGTTTGCATTTCTGCACAGGATGCTGCTGTTGACATGACTATTTTTAGACCATTTTAACTGAAGACGATGCGCTCGTCGCCACGTGTTGTCATAAAAGTGAGCTAGGCTTATGAATTATCTATCTATTTCTGATTGGTTGGCATTGGCATTTTTCTTTGCTTGCTGGTTTGGCTATGGCTACTTCGCTGACCGGGAGACCGAGAACGGACGTAGCCTGACACATTACATACAGGCACATCGCTTGCAATGGATGCAACGTTTGCTGTTGCGAGACAACCGCATTACCGATTCTGCATTGGTTGGCAACCTGATCAACAGCGTATCGTTCTTTGCGACGACATCGATGTATATCATCGCTGGTATTCTGGCCTTGATGGGAACATCTGAACAGGTTATGTCATTTGTGGCAGAGCTTCCATTGTCACCAGGTGGTATTAGCAAAGCGGGTTGGGACATCAAGTTGATTTTGATGTTGGTGATTTTTATCTATGCCTATTTCAAGTTCACCTGGTCACTTCGGCAGTTCAATCTGTTGTCGATTCTGATTGGTTGCGCGCCCATGCCGGATCAGGGAAGCGAACACGCGGCATTTGCGGTCAAGGCGGCTACAATCAATACGCAGGCAGGGGAGGAATTCAATCGTGGTGTGCGCGCCTATTACTTTGGATTGGCCGCAGTCGCTTGGTTTGTAAGGCCTGCGGTATTCATGGCAGCCATTGCGCTGATTGTCTATGTTTTGTATCGGCGAGATTTTGGATCGCGGACGTTGGCGGCGATGCGGGGTGATTTAAGTTGAAATGAAAACAGGCCCATTAAACCGGGCCTGTTCCTGACGGAATAACAGCCGATCAGTTCTGCATTGGCTGGATATTGCTAGCCTGCTTGCCCTTCGGACCTGTTACGACGTCAAATGAGACCCGCTGACCTTCTTTCAGGGTTTTGAAACCCTGAATCTGGATGGCGGAGAAGTGTGCGAATACATCCTCGCCACCTTCCGTCGGGGTGATGAAACCAAAGCCTTTTGCGTCATTGAACCATTTTACGGTGCCAGTTGCCATTTTCCCTCACCTACTTGTGTTGCAATCCAACTTGTTGTGTTGTGTGGTTTGTTTTCGAATCCAGACGACTAGTTTGTAACGGTGTTACTCGTAGAGTCCAAATTCTAGAACGGCATTTAAGAGCAAACCCTGTCACGAGTCAAGAGACTTGTGATGACGCATGAATAGATTACTGTAAACGTTTGAAGTGATATGCATTTTTCTGCATAAGGTAAGCCTGATGTATGCGCTATTTCAAACGGTATTTTGCCTTGACTGCATTGACTAATCGGCGAGCTTCTTGTTGTTCTTCTTTGCTCAGCTGTGCTTCAAGTGTGGATAGTTGCGAACGTGCGGCACCATTTCCCCCTTGGGCTGCAATGCTCAGCCAAGTAAAAGATTTGACATTGTTTTGGGCCAGTCCACCACGTCCATGCAGGTACATCAGCCCCAGGTTGTATTGTCCCATGGCATTGCCTAGTTCTGCGGCTTTGCGGTGCCAGGATGCCGCTTGCTCGTCATTGCGCTCTACACCTTTGCCCGTCATGTAAAGAAAGCCCAATGTGGCTTGAGCTTCTGCCAAATTTTGTTCGGCCGCCTTGCGATACCACGTGACCGCTTCACCCAGGTTGCTGGCAATTTCCTTGCCGTTGCGATAGGCCGTAGCCAAATCCAACTGGGCTTGGGCGTCACCAGCTTCGGCACGCTGTTTCAGTCCTTGTAGTGGATCTTCCGTGGGCACTGGATTGGTTTGTAACGAAGGGGGCGGGGTATCCATGATGTTGCTTGGAGATGTCGGTACCTCTGATTTATCCGGTACTGTGGAAGCTGGAATAGATGTTATAGGCGGCATGACCTGCACAGGGGCAGCGGCCGGTGTCGTTGTGAATTCAGCAGCAGGCTCTTCAGGTTGCCACAGAGCCCAGATGCCTGTGCCAAACGCTACTAGGATTCCAGCGCCAATAGCGGCATAGGTTGTCATCTGCTGCCGTTTTTCCGCTTTCTGCCGCGCGGCATCCAGCGCACCACTGAGGTGGCTGTCACGTGGTTTGGGTTGAAACGGGTCCGCGTTGGTCGCAGCAATTACCTCAGTGCGTGGGATGTAGGCGCTGACAGGGGTGGGGGCCAATGATGGGACGGAACTGTGTGATGGAACTGTATCGACCAATGTGGGTTGCGGATCAAGTTCAAAGCGGCGCAATTGGCTAAGCAAGGCATCAAAATGGTGATACCCACCCTGCCAGAAAGTTTTTTGCATGCGCTTGAGAATCTTTGGCAGTTTCTCTTGGTGATAAGCGTTGAAATAATCAATACGATGCAGCGAGATCTGCGAAAACCAGTAACCCAAGCTGTGCATATCAACGTGCCAATCCAGGCGATTGGCCTGCAAGCTGGAAAGTAATGTGGTGTCGTATTTGCTTTTGCTGATTTCCGACAGTTCAAACCAACCTAGCTTGTCCGCTTCATTGACTACGCGTAAATAGCTTTGCCAATCGGCATGAATGGCCTCTTTGGCGAGGGCGGACAGGTAGCTGGCATTCTTGTGGTCGGGGTCAATGAACAGAGGCTTTTCAAGAGGGTGTTGATGACTGTGCGCGTTGCTGAAATCAATCAGCCGGATTGAAGTGAAATCAATGTATCGGCTGGAGTCAAGGTTGATACAGATGGCATCCGGGCGTAGGCTGGCGTGCACAATGCCTTTCTGGTGAAGGCTTTCTGCAATTTCACATACTCCAATCATCAAACGGATCAGGTCACTTGAGCGCTGGAAAGGGTGATCCAGATTGCTGGTTGGTGTGGCCAGCCATTGCGATAGGGTGTAGCCCGGTGCTTCAACCACAAGAATACGTCGTTCTACATCAACCCCGATGAATTTAGCAACATAGGGATGCTGGTGATTGAATTCCTGTAAAATGCGTGCTTCCTGGCATAGCCAGTAAGCGGCACCAGGATGGACAGGTGATAGTATCTTGCACCATCGCTCGGTGTGTTTCGAGCTGAGGAATTTTTCGATCTGAATGATCGGTGCCGGGGTGCCGGGTTGTTCGCCGAGGTTGGACATATGGGTGCGCAACTTTGTCGATGTTGATCGGTCTTTTGATAAGCCGCAACTGCATCGGCATGCTTGTGTTGCGAAGGATTATGCCATATTCCTGCGCGCATGCCTGCTCGTGGGGCGTACCGTTTTGAATTTATCGTCAAGGTGCGAAATGGACTTCGACCTTGATGGTTGTAGTATGAGGATGACACATGATCAAGCGTATTGCGATGTTGTCGGTAGGATGCCTGATGCTGGGAGCGAACTTGGTTTGGGCCGAAGATGGTCCGCCACCGTTGCCGGGTGATGTACCTGGTACTGCGACAGCAGTCCAGGCGTCATCGTCTGCAGCCAAGTCAACTAAGCGTGACTATCTGCAGCGTAAGGCTGTGACAACCAACAAAGGAAAACGTAAATCCGCCGTGAGCAAGGGGGGGAAGGCCAAAGCAGCTAAAGCGGTTAGTGCCAAGCGGGGCGGGGTTGCGAAAAAAGCTGGGAAAAAGCGTAAATAACTAGCACAATCATAAAAAGCGGGGCTGCATGTGCAGCCCCGTTTCTATTGGTGGGTTCGATTTCTATCGAGCGCGCGCTAGATTTGATGGGCGTATCAGATGTGCCCGGACAGTATTGAAAAGCTGCTCGGTCAAAATCGGGCTGAGGATAAAAACATGGGGCGAATGACGTCGAATACCAATGGGTACTTCCGTTCCGGATTGCTGTGTCGGCTCAGTGGCACGATTGATGTATCACACTGAGAGGCTGAATACTGGCATTGAGGGCCTATTTCATCCGGATACTTGCGCTGACCGTACAATTCTTGGGAGACAACCCGCTCTGTGAGCTAGGCTAATTTCTTCACTTGGGGATATCGGTATGAATGTTGATTTCGTACCATGGGTAGAAATCTGTTTGGCGCAGAAGCAAAAACTGCTAGCTGGGATAACAACTTCCCGCTTAATGTGGTGTCTATCTAACAGTAAGGTCTGGCCAAGCCGGGCTGTATCATGCCTCAGCCAGCCGGGAGTGTCGGAGAGAGTGGTCGTTTTCTTGAAAAAGCAGGGAAGGCGAATGTTGATTTGGTCAAAATTGGCACCCAGCCTTGCCTGCATACGGGATAGAAGGTTGCGAAAGTGCTCTTGAGTCAATGGCGTCTGCTGGCTTCCTGCATAAGGAAGTCTCTGCAAAACATGTCCCCGATCCAACGGAATGAGGTGAGCGATCGCCGGTAAATAGACGGTGGGAACTGACATGTAGGTACGGCCAAATACATACCATACAATGCGGCGTTTATGCTAGGTGCTGGAAATAGCTTAGTGGTTATTTTTATGGTGCAAATTTAGCGCGGTTGTGACGGTAGTCGTGTTGTCATCATGCCGTTGCACCGCTGTTATATAGTGAGTTGAAACCACCCGATGGAGTGAGACCGATGTTGTATCCCGAACTGTTTGCTTCGCTGGAAAAAGCCCGTTGGAACTTGCAGGAGGACATTCCCTGGAGCAAGTTTGACGGTTCTATGCTGACCGACGAACAGGCACAGACGGTCAAGATGAATGCGATTACTGAATGGGCGGCGCTGCCGGCAACGGAGATGTTCCTGCGCGATAATCGCGATGATTCCGACTTCAGTGCGTTCATGTCGATCTGGTTTTATGAAGAGCAGAAGCACGCGCTAGTGTTGATGGAATACCTGCGTCGTTTCCGTCCCGAGCTGTGTCCAACGGAGGCGGAATTGCATGCGGTCCGGTTTGATTTTGATCCGGCGCCAAAATTGGAAACGCTGATGCTGCATTTCTGCGGTGAGGTGCGACTGACTCAGTGGTACCGCCGGGCATCGGAGTGGCATACCGAGCCAGTGATCAAGTTCATTTACGAGACTATCTCACGTGACGAGGCGCGTCATGGCGGGGCCTACCTGAAGTACATGAAGCGGGCCATTGAGCGTTGTGGATTGGAAGCCAAGCGTGCATTTGCCAAGATCGGCGTGTTGATGGCATCCAGTAATCGTGCGGGCAAGCCCTTGCATCCGACCAATCTACATGTGAATCAGTCCTTGTTTCCAAATGACACGGTGCAAAGCCGTCTACCTGATCCGGATTGGTTGGAACGCTGGTTGGACAAGCAGATCCAATTTGGTAAGGAGTGGGAGGAGCGTGTGGTAGGAGGGATCTTGCGCAATCTGTCGAGCCTTTTTGATTCAGAGTTCAAATCGGTGGCTGATTTGAACCGCTTCCGCAAAGGTTTGGCGCCTTCTGTTTAATTCGTATGGTGCCAAATATTGATATGTTTTGTGCCCAGAGTGAGATTGAAATCGTGCTGACGATTTCGGTTTGACTCTGGTGATGAAAACTACGGTCATTGGCCTTGGGATTGGGGCATGCCTGGTGCTGGGTTGTGGCTCCATGAACATCATTTCCCCATGATCCTGTCTTGGTGGTTCAGTGACGTGCCCAGTCGTAAATAGCCTGAATATCTGCCGGCGTTGTACGACAGCAACCACCAATCCAGTTAGCCCCGGCGGTGTGCCAGCTTTGTGCTGCTTGCGCAAAACTGGCCAGCTCCGCAGCGCCTTGCCAGGTTTTGCTCAAAGGGTCGTACTGTTCACCTGAATTAGGATAGGCCAGTAAGGGTTTATCCGTTACCTGCCTCGCTAGCCGCAACAGGCTTGACACAAATACCGGCGAGGTGCAGTTCACGCCAATTGCCAATAACTGTGGCACGTTGGCCAGTTCTGCCACGCAAGCATCAAAGCGATCACCCTCACAAATGTGCATTTCATCCTTGCAGGAAAAGCTTATCCAGGCTTTTGCCTGAGGAAACTCGTCATATAGTAACCTTGCCAGTACACGGGCTTCCTGCTGGCTGGGGATAGTTTCGAACGCCAGTAGATCGGCCCCTGCTGCAAGTAGTACCGCAATTCGCTCGTGATGGAAGTCCCTTAGCTGGGCATCATCCAGACCATATTCACCTCGATATTCGGCGCCATTGGCAAGGAATGCCCCATAGGGGCCGATCGAGGCTGCTATTAACGGCCGGATGGCATCCGGTCGCTGCTGCATGAAGGTATCTCGTGCCGATTGGGCAAGTTCAACCGATTTCATCATCAGCACTCGTGCTTCCGCATGGCCAATCCCGCGTTCGGCTAACCTGGCAAAGGTGGCCTGATAGCTTGCGGTTGTGGCCACATTGGCGCCGGCCATGAAATAGTCGAGGTGTACCTGAGCGATCATCGCCGGCTGTTCCATCAACAATCTAGCCGACCAGAGCGAATCGTTCAGTTTGGCACCACGTCGTTCCAGTTCAGTTGCCAAGGCGCCATCTAGGATTATCACCCGCTGTTGATTGGTAATGGCTTGAAGTGTGTCGAGGGTGTTCATGCGGGTATCGATCAGTCACTGACTTGTGATTGAACATTGTAAACCTTGTCGACAACGTCAGGTAATATTGGGCTTGAGCTTGTGGTGGTTTGGGTCGCATCAAGTGGGAAGGTCTTAAGGCGGGGACAACCTGACGGGCTGTGATCCCATGAATGATGAGGGTAGATTGCTGCCGAGATTACTGAAGGGGGTGGGGCTCATCCATGTGAGATAGCCTGTTGTTGGACAGTGCATTAATGTCTCGCGTGTTTTTCTGCACCGTGATCGCAGCGAACAGGCTCATGGTGAAGGCAATCCCGTAAAACCCTTTTTCGCTGAGTGCCAGCGTGGCATTCCATAATCCAATGACCAATAGAAGGATTGCTGCTGCTACTGAAACCAAGCACATACCATAGTAGGAACTGGTAACGGGAATACCTTCTTGCCGATCCCTTACCGTTTTTTGCATCGATACCACGGCAAACAATCCATAAAGCAGCACGATCAAATAGTAGCCTTTTTCATTGAGCTGCATGGTGGCATTCCACAACCCAACCAAGTAAGAGAGCGAACCGACCGCCAGCGCAAGCCAGGATGCGGCGACGAAGGCGGACGATGGGCGAGTAGCCGATGGGTGCATGGCAAAATCCTTTAGTGGCATTGGGATGATTAAGCCAAGCATAGTCAATCTTTGGCATTTTGCTGCAGTGCGCTATGTGATTTGAGCGGCGCAGGGAGATGGGGTAAAGGGCCGCTGTTGCTCTCCCCAGGTATGGTGATCTGGAGCCGAGATGGCCAACATGCTTCCATTTGTAGGGATGAGATCAGGTCCGAAAGGAGGTAAGGTGCTAGGGTGAATTGATTTGGCTATTCACGTGGCTGGGTTGTTTGTCAAGAGTGCCTTCTTGGCGACTTCATAACAGTCGTTTATGTGCGAATTCCCAATCAGTCTCATGGCTGCGAAGCTGATTGACGCTGATAGGGCCTGACCAAGAATGGGCACGAACTTGGCCACAGACTTGGTGGTCACCCGAATGCCAATTCGTTGAAGAACCTGGAGCACCAGTTGTTGGGTGATCATTTTGCCGACCAGCTCACTCCCGATGCTGGTGATGGTGACAAGCAATAGCTGTTGTAGTTGTGGATTGAGCTGATCCATCTGGTCAGGGGATAACCCAAACTTTCGATTGATCATCGGAATCATTTCGATCAGCAAGGTGACGTCTGCCCCAAGGTCGATACCTGGGATCGGTACAATGGCCGCGCCAGCAGACAAGCTTGCGCGCTTCATGACCAGTGATTTGCATTCGTCGCGAACCGCGTTGAGTTCATCTATGTTCTTTGGAAGCATTACTCCCCCTTATGATGCGACTGGGCTGTCAGGTTGGTCGAAAAATATGGACATCTGGTACCCAATGTTTGTCACGCAGTGTCGTGTCAATGATGCTTGCCTTGGCACCGCGAACAAAACGCAGTGCGGTGGTTCTGGTTAGGCGCGCAGCCGAAGATGGTAGAAGGTACGACAGGTTTGCGTAACAACCCCTGAAGAATTTTGTGAGTAGCTCTTATTATTGAGCCAGATCCGTCAAACAAAGTTCAGCGAATGACTTGCAATCCTCACTGGCCAAAGGATGTTGTAAAACCATCCTGAGCGCTTCGGTGAAATCTACCTCGGATACACCGCCGGATATGGATCGTTCCGATCCATCCATTCGCATGGTTCGATTGAGCCAGCCAATGACCTGGATGCTGGGCTGGCGGTGTAACGAATCCAGCAATTGCTGGGAATAGGCCCCGACAGGCTGTGCTTCAATCAACGTACCAAAAGGGCCTGGGCCGCCATAATCCAGCTCGGGATATTGCTCAATCAGAGTCAGAATATGAGTAAGGACTTGCTGATAGTCATGTGTTGATAAGGCCGTCTGTTGAGCATAAGCGGAGTCAATCACAATCCATTTGTCGTACTTCGCGCTGGCATCGGCTGCCGCTGACGTCAGTATCGCAAAAATTGCATCAAGGTCGTTATTCATTCGGTGCTCCTGAGGTGGGGAACAAAAAAACGGCACGTTATATAACGTGCCGTTTTCGCTGTAATCAGCCTTGCTTACATGCGCGCGATCATGGCATCGCCGAATGCAGAGCAGCTGACTTCCTTCGCGCCATCCATCAGGCGAGCAAAATCGTAGGTCACGACTTTATCGGAAATCGCAGCTTCCATCGACTTGATAACCAGGTTTGCGGCTTCAACCCAGCCAAGGTGACGCAGCATCATTTCTGCGGACAGGATCAGTGAGCCAGGGTTCACCTTGTCTTGGCCAGCATACTTCGGTGCAGTGCCGTGGGTTGCTTCAAAGCAGGCGTATTGGTCGGAGATATTGGCACCTGGGGCGATACCGATACCACCAACCTGTGCAGCCAGCGCGTCGGAGATGTAGTCGCCGTTCAGGTTGCAGGTTGCGATTACATCATATTCCGCCGGACGCAACAGGATCTGTTGCAGGAATGCATCGGCAATGGCGTCTTTTACAACGATTTCACGGCCAGTTTTCGGGTTCTTGAATGAGCACCATGGGCCGCCATCGATCGGTTGAGCACCGAATTCATTCTTCGCCAATGCGTAAGCCCAATCACGGAAGCCACCTTCGGTGAACTTCATGATGTTGCCCTTGTGAACGATGGTCACGCTCTTGCGATCGTTGTCGATTGCATACTTGATTGCAGCGCGAACCAGACGCTCGGTACCTTGCTTGGAAACCGGCTTGATACCGATACCAGAGGTTTCTGGGAAGCGGATCTTCTTCACGCCCATTTCGTTCTGCAGGAACGCGATGACTTTCTTGGCTTGGTCTGATTCAGCTTGCCATTCGATACCGGCATAGATGTCTTCAGTGTTTTCACGGAAGATCACCATGTTGGTCAGCTCAGGGTTCTTCAGGGGGGAAGGCACGCCCTTGAAGTATTGTACTGGGCGTACACATTGGTACAGATCCAGTTCTTGACGCAGTGCTACATTCAGCGAACGGATGCCGCCGCCAACCGGGGTGGTCATCGGCCCCTTGATCGATACGGAGTATTTCTTCAGTGCGTCGAAGGTTTCCTTCGGCAACCATTCGTCCGGGCCGTAGATACGGGTGGACTTTTCGCCGGCGAAGACTTCCATCCAGTGGATCTTCTTCTGGCCGCCGTAAGCTTTTTCAACGGCAGCGTCGATTACTTTGATCATGACTGGGGTGATGTCGATACCGATACCATCGCCTTCAATGAAGGGGATGATGGGGTTGTTGGGAATCGCTTGGCCGGGAACGATTTGTGCGCCGCCTTGCGGTACCGTGATATGGGAAGTCGTCATGCCTGCTCCATCTTATCGTGATGTTGAGGGGTTGAGTTACAGCATCGGGCGTCGAGACGGCGCGGAACGGCCGTAGAGAAATCCACAGGGGCGATACGGCTTGGCACCGTCATTCTGCAGCGGTAGACTGGGCAGATGTCGCTCGACATTTGTTTCGGTTTATAGACCGTCAATGCTGGAAGGGGTAGGCGAACTGACAGTAATCCTGCGTTGGTCTGCCCGCAGTGCGGTGATGAGGCAAGCTGCTTCGATCATTCACCCACGTAGCTAAACCACTGCCCGCTGCGCATAACCCTGTTATTATCAAGCAACCGCTTGAAACGTGCCATTAGTAAATGCCCGAGTTGATTTTACTCAATAAACCCTACGGGGTAATCTGCCAGTTCTCGCCACACGAGACACATCCGTCTTTATCGTCTTTGATCGATATTCCCGATGTGTACCCAGCAGGTCGGCTGGATACCGATAGTGAAGGTCTGTTGTTGTTGACTAGCGATGGTCGATTGCAAGCCCATATTGCAGATCCGAAACACAAACTGCCAAAGACCTATTGGGTGCAGGTGGAAGGCGTGCCGACCGACGAAGTACTGGATCAACTGCGACGAGGGGTGGATCTGGGCGATTTTGTTACTTTGCCGGCAGAAGTGCGGCGGTTGGAAACGCCTGACCTGTGGCCACGTAATCCGCCGATCCGGGTGCGTAAAAGCGTGCCGGACAGCTGGATTGAACTGGTGATTCGGGAAGGAAAGAATCGTCAGGTACGGCGCATGACCGCCAAAGTGGGCTTTCCGACACTGCGTCTGGTACGTGTTCGCATTGGGGATTATTTTGTGACGGATTTGGCGCCTGGCGAGTGGCGACGTGTACAGGTGGCGTTACCGCCACTATCGCGCGGTGTGTCTGCTGATAAGCCCAAGGCAGATCATGGCACGACACGGCGGGGGCATAAGCTGCGTACTCGTTCAACCGCTCAGCGTCGATGAGCTCGGAACACTGTTTGAATAACGCTGGCCCGTCAGGGCTGTATCGCCAATTCTTGGTAATGTGACAGGTATCGCCCGACATGGATCGCAACGCCCAAACTGCTTACACCATCATGGATACGCCCAATACCATTCATCCCATTGCCCGCCGCATCGCGACCGCGCTGGTAGAAGGCTTTGATCGCCACTATCTTTTGTTTCGCCAATGTTCTCGAGAGGCCAAACAACGTTTTGAGCAAGGGCAATGGCAATCGGTACAGCTGGCGGCCAAGGAGCGTATTCAGTATTACGATGATCGGGTGCAGGAGTGTGTTGACCGGTTACATATGGAATTCAAGGCGGATAGCTTGGGTGAAGGCATCTGGCAGCAGGTGAAGTTTCACTTTGTCTCATTGTTGGTTAATCACAAGCAACCGGAATGTGCCGAGACCTTCTTCAATTCGGTGTGTTGTCGCATTTTGCATCGGGATTACTTCAACAACGATTTCATCTTTGTCCGGCCGACCATTTCGACCGAGCATATCGAATCCGACCCACCAACTTATCGCAGCTATTATCCAAGCCGCCTGGGGCTACATAAAACCATCCGTCAGATCGTACAGGATTTTGACTGGCAAACGCCGTTTGCAGACTTGCAGCGAGATATCAGCTATGTCGTCCAGGCATTGAAGGAGCATTTGGGAGATTGGCCGGAAGCAGAGCCGAATTATCAGATTCAGGTACTGTATTCACCGTTTTATCGGAACAAGGCTGCTTATGTGATCGGTAAGGCGGTCAACGGCAATCTGGAGTATCCATTCTGCGTGCCTGTCCTGCACGATGAACAAGGCAAGTTGTATATGGATACCATTTTGCTGGATGCTCGACGAATCGGTGTGCTGTTCAGCTTCTCCCGGGCGTACTTCATGGTGGATATGGAGGTGCCCAGTGGCTATGTCCAGTTCTTGCGTACCTTGCTACCAACCAAGTCACGTGCCGAGCTGTATACAATGATTGGTTTACAGAAGCAGGGTAAGACCATGTTCTATCGTGACTTCATGCATCACCTGCGGCATTCGCGCGATGACTTGATTATTGCTCCAGGTATCAAAGGCTTGGTCATGTTGGTATTCACGTTGCCTTCCTATCCTTATGTATTCAAGGTGATCAAGGACTACATTGCACCGCCTAAGGAAGTGACCAAAGAGATTGTCGAAGCCAAATACCAATTGGTCAAGCAGCACGACCGTGTGGGTCGTATGGCGGATACGCTGGAGTTTTCCAATGTGGCATTCCCGCGTGAGCGTTTCACGCAGGAATTGCTTGAGGAGTTCCGCAAGATGGCGCCGTCGCTGCTGGAGGAAAAGGATGACAGTATTGTCATTCGCCACTTGTATATTGAGCGTCGGCTGACACCACTCAATATCTATCTGGAGCGCGGGACCCCAGAGCAAGTGGAACATGGTATACGTGAGTATGGCAACGCCATCAAGGAGCTGGCATCAGCCAATATCTTTCCTGGTGACATGCTGTTCAAGAACTTCGGTGTCACCCGCTATGGTCGTGTGATCTTCTACGATTACGATGAGATCGAATACATGACGGACTGTCATTTTCGCAAGGTGCCACCAGCGCCAACACCTGAGTTTGAAATGGCTAGTGAGCCATGGTATCCAATTGCCAAAAACGATGTCTTTCCAGAAGAATTCGGTTCCTTCTTGCTAGGCGCGACAGGGGTACGCAAGGTATTCATGCAATACCACGCCGACCTTTTCAAGGCTGAGTTGTGGCAGACCAAGCAAGCGAAGATTCGTGCCGGTTTTATCGAAGATTTCTATCCCTATCCGGAATCGTTACGTTTTGGGAGGCGCCATGGCGGGATCGGGCAGGAGGATATTGGATGAGGTACGGGGAAAGGTGTAGACCGACTCCGATAGCCAAGGCTGCAAAGTGAGGTGGGTTATGGGGGCAATCAGTTGTTCTGGTTGCCGGGCCTTGGGGCTGTTGGATCGAACCATAAGTTTTTTTCCTTCAGTGGTGTGGCTGGAGGTAATGACCGATCAATGATTTCGATGAAACGGCGTTGATGTAATTTTGCTTCACGGATGGCATCGCCGTTGTAACGCCAGAATATTGCGTCAAAGCTGCCATCCTTGATCATGGTCCGCAGGCCTTGTTCCAAACGTCTTGCCAGGCGAGTGTTGGTTTTGCCGACAAAAAAGTAGTAGGCATTGGGATAGTAAAGCACAAGGCGTTGTTCGATTGCCAATGTTGGCAGTTCTTTTTTGTTGGCCTCGTACTCTGCAAATACCTCGTTCAGTCCACGAGGGAACATGTCGATCCGGCCCAGTGCCGTTAATTTGAACAGGCTCTCATAGTTGCTGACCGAGACCGTCAAGCCTGCATTTTTGAAGACATCGGTACTGACCCAGCCATTGCCTGTGCCGATCACCACCTTTTTCAAATCCTCCAGTGAATGCACATTATCGAAAAAAGGTTGCTTATCGTGTGGAATCAACGCAATTTTGTAGCCAAGAAGGCCTTTACGTAGAGGAATACGGACTGGTAAAAAGCGATCTTCCAGTTCTTGCGATGTCGCACTCCAGATAACCGTCAATGCCATCCCGCGTTCAAGCGAGGCGAACTGTCTTGCCTTGTTCATGACAACCGGCGCGGGGGCCAGTGTATAGCCTCCAAAATCCGAACGGGTACGTTCCAGTGCGCCTGTCAGCAATTCCAGCTTGTCATCATGGCGTACATCGTTGGCCGATTCTGCAGCAGGATAAATCACTTGATCATCAGCCAGTACGAGCAGGTTGGGCAAGATCAACATACTGATCAGCACAAAACCACTACGTTGGCGTGAGGGGGGAAGTACGGCAACAAAGCTCATGAGTAGTCAATCAGTCCAGAGAGGACAAAAACGAAACCTGTGTGCTGGCCTGCTTGCGAGGTGCCCACGCGGCTGGGTGACTGCCTGTCAATGCCGCCATTAATTCAGTATATGCGGAAAATGGTTTGTTGAATCAATTGCACATGTCTAAAGGCAGAGGCTGTTCTATCGCAATGCTTGTTGAGGGGCAGCGTCAAGGACGTGAAAAAGGCCGCACTTGGCGGCCATGGTTCGGCTAGTGTCTACTTTATACCAATGGGGATGGGATATGCTCAATCACGGGTGTAGCCAAAACCTTGTCAATGCGCTTGCCATCCATATCGACAACTTCAAATCGCCACCCTTCCCAATCTGCATAATCACCAGTGACAGGCACTCGGCCCAGCAGCAACATGATCATGCCACTGAGCATATGGTATTGGCCTCGGTCTCCCTCTGGAACGGCTTTCAGTTCCAAGCGGTCTTTCATCTCCGGAATCGGGATCGCACCGTCGAGCAACCATGAACCGTCTTCACGTTGTACCGCCCAGGCATCTTCAGCATTGCGAGGTGTGAATTCACCTGTGACCGCTTCCAACAGATCGCGTAATGTGACAATCCCGCCTATCTCACCATACTCATCCACGACAAAGGCAATCTGCATGTTATTGGCACGAAATTGCTCAAGCAATTCCATGCCGGTCAATGTTTCCGGCACGAAGACACTGGGTTGCAGATTGGCTATGAAATTGGGTGCTTCACCTTTCGCCGTGTAGGCCAGCACTTGCTTGGCGTGAATCACACCAAGCAGTTTGTCCAACCCGCCTTCGCAAACCGGAAAGCGTGAATGTTCGGATTCAACCAACCGGCGCAGATTTTCGGTATCTGGTAAGGTGGTATCCACAAATACAACGTCTGAACGAGGGATCATCAACGAACCCAGTTTGCGTTCATCCAGACGAAAGACATTACGGACCATGGCATGTTGGTTCTGTTCGATAACACCCGCTTCAGAGCCTTCATCCAGCAGGGCGTGGATTTCTTCCTCAGTGACAATATTGCTGCCATTTTGCCGCACGCCCATGAGACGGAGCAGTGTGTGGGTCGACAATGACAACAGCAGGACAAATGGTCGTGTCAGTGCTGCCAACACCTGCATTGGGCGTGCAACCAGTCGTGCAATCAGTTCCGGGCTGATTTGCCCCAGCCGCTTGGGGACCAGTTCACCCACGACGATCGAGACATAGGTCACGATAACCACAACGATGACGGTGGCGCAAACGTCAGCGATGTGTTGTGCCAAACCCAGGCTTTGCATCCAGTTTGAAAATGGCGCGGCCAGGACAGCCTCACCGACAATACCATTTAAAATACCAATCGAGGTAATGCCGATCTGTACCGTTGACAGAAATCTTGTCGGATCTTCGCCAAATTTCAGTGCGATTTCTGCCGCACTGTCACCTTCGGCGGCCATTTTCATCAGCCGTGCCTTACGTGCTGTGACTAGTGCGATTTCGGACATGGCGAACAGACCATTCAATACAATCAGACCAAACAGGATCAGGACTTCCATGTGGCCTCCTGGCTGGCTTGAAGCTTAGACAATGTCGTGCAGGATGAATGATCCGATGAGATAACGAAGTGGCCAATGGCAATCAGAGCGATTTGCCGGTATGAAGGGCGCGTGATCCAATAACTTCGACAACTGGCACTTTCCATATGGGAGCCGGGCGATTGCCCGATCATTCCTTTCAATTTTTCAAGGGAAGGCCATGCTACGAAGTGGTTGCCATGATGTCAAATCACGGCAGTGGTCTGGATTGAGGTGAGGATGGGTATCTGCATCGTGATACGGCGATGACCGTTTTGTGTCGCTTGGGTTGGCATGGTCGATAATCCGGTGAAATACCGGATTATCGACCGACGATGTTGTCTATACAGGACAGCATAGATGAGCAAGTGTCATCATGTGCCGGACCACAGGAGTACGCGTTGCTGGATTGGGCCAACTGGGTCAGCTACTGTCGCACCGGCTCCCCAGATGCGGTCGTTGCGGGTGGCGTTATCTCCCATGTGGGCGTACATTGCTGTCACATAGATGGTTGGGCCATTCGGGGCACTGAAGCCATTGGTGGATGGCTGGATTTCCCAGGCAGCTCGGAACCAGGCATCGATGATGGTCCAGCCGGCCAGGGCCAGCTCAGTGACACGGGAACCTTCGGTGGTATTGTCATAGGTGACTGCGCCATAGCCAAGGAAGACATGTAAGCCATCGAAGATGCCGCGCCACCGATCGAAGGCACTACCAATTCCTGTTGTGAAGTGATTGCTTTGATGTGGACCACACGCAGCGATTACCATCCATTCCAGGTCTTGTTCTCCATATCGATCGTTTGGACTCCCGGCGATGGCACCGACCTCGGTGTAGTGCAGGAAGGTATCATTCGGTGCATTGAACACCCAACCATCTGAATTGGCGTGTCCTGTGTAGAACGCAAAATCCACTGCGTCGACATAGACATCATCATTGGCATTCCAGTCAGATTCCCAAGCGTTTCCCTCACCCCAGTTGAACCGGATGGTCCAACCTGCTGACGAAAGTCTGTTGACGAAGCCTTGAGCATTGGCTTGGCTGCCAGGCAATCCTTGACTGGCACCGATCCAGGAAGTGCCACCTTCGTTGATTGCATCATCTGCACTTAAGGTATAGATGGCTGTCGGGTTGAGCTGGAAACCGCCAATTGTTTCGCCAAGATTGACAGCTCCGATTTCGGGGAAGGAAAGTGCTTGTCGTTGTTCGACCGTGGCCAATTGTGGAATGTTGATCCGAGGGCCATACCGGGTTGCGGCAATGATGGCATTACGTAATGGCACTCTATTGCCAGCAATGTTGGCCTCTGCCTTCACGACCCAGACAGGCGCCAGATATTCCTGTTTTTCAAAAGCTGGTGCGGAATAGTAGGCTAGGAATGATTCTGTACGTAACAGTCGCAGCTTTCCAGCGGATTTCCTGAATTGGGCTTCTGCCTCGGCTCGTGACAAGATTTCCTCACGGCTGACCACGCCTGTAATGGGGCGCCATACACCGTGGTATCCGATCACCGCACCTTGATCGCCTACTGCAACCTTGTATTTTCCACCGCCGCCGACAACTGGCAGGGTGCGGGCTTGGCCATGAGGTGTGCTGATCACCATGTCAACTTGATAGTTGGCCTGTCGGTCCAGAATGGTTTTGGTTGATAACGTGCTATTGGCGCCTTCCGTGGCCATGCCGGTTTCGCTGAATCCTGCAAACGATACGCGGACATTGGGTTGGTTGGTTGGTAGTAAATTAAGCCGATTGATGAATTGGTCTGCAATGGATTTTGTATTTGCCTGATCGGGCAACTGAGGCCTGAGATTGGGGTTCCAAAGTTGGGTGGTGTCTCTTGCAAAGATGCCACCGCTTGCTTTTTGAAATTCCACTTCTTTGTTTGCAACACGCTGAACGACACTGTGCTGTTTATCTTGAATTTCTGCTGAAAATGGTAACCGGCCGCCATGCAAGCCGGTCAATACAGCATTGGCCTGACTGTAATTGATTTCCGGTTCGGCCAGTTTGAAAACAGGTAGCTGCTCTGCCATGAGTATCGATGGTGAAAAGCCGATGCAAATTGCCAGTATGCAGCATTGCCTGTACTTGATTACTTGCCTGCGTTGTTTCTCTTCCGTGCTCATGATTGGCTCCTGAACTCAGTGACAACAGATGTTGTGCGCAAGCACAACCCGTTACACACATCATTGGCGGATGACAGGCCAAATGCTTGGGTAGAACCTTATGGATCCGATAGGTGGCAGGCATCTGCCAGCTTGGTCATGTCGAATTGAATGTGTGTAATGGAATGTACTTGGGCCAACGTAAAAATGGCTGGCAGCCATTGTGGAAAATTGAGTGGCTGAGTTGAACAATATTGGGGTCTGTTACGAGGTGCATTGATTTGCTGAATGCAAAATGCTGCAACTATGAATGAATGCAATTTATATTCCACGTAAATTAAAAATTTGTTTATTTGATATATCGAATTTTGTATGAATATTTACTGGCGATGCATAGTGGATTATCTCGATGGCTGGTAATGGCTGATTGTTGTTGGTTGAATTTAATCCGGATGAATTGAAGTGTAAAAAAGGTTGACATTTATTGACGGACTTCTTGAGAAGTCTGTTTTGTCTCGGTGCTTGATAGGCAACGTATCTGGCAATTTGGCCACGCTGCAAGTTCTGGCTTGGGGTTGGAGATCGATACTGTGTCGTAAGAAAAATCGACAGTGTATCCACCACTTGTTTCCGGGGGCCAGGTGGTTAACCGAAAGATGAGCACTTGACAAGGGTATGCCACATTGCGTGTTTGCTAATTTATTGATTTCGTATGTTCGTATTTATGTAAGTATTGGGTTGGTTGTTGCTTGCCTGAAAAAATGCGCGACATATTTTAAATTATGGGTTTGTGATATTTGTGATTATTTGGTCTAGTCTTAATAGTGCATACATTCGATTTTTCATGTGTTGGGCAGTCTATTTGCAAGCAATATGAAACGAATGCGTCGTTGATCGTTGTGTGTCTATGGCACGCCTGCTCTTGGATGATTGTATGGGGCAACGCGCGGCATTGATTTTCCTGTCGGGCTATGGAATGTACAACCGTACAGCCAGGCCAATGACAACGCACCATGCAAGGTGGTGGTTATGTTGACCAGGGGATACCTCCATATGGCTAGCGGGCAATCAAATCGTTGGTGCAGGGGTTTTTCACCCTATCTGGGATTTGTCATGTGTGGGCTTGTCAGCCAGCCGGTATGGTCTACGCAGCATCAATCGGACTCGATACTGGATTTGTCGCTTGAGCAACTGGGCAATATCGAGGTCACATCCATCTCCAAAAAATCTGAGCGTCTGGCGGATGCTGCTGCTGCAATTTATGTAATCACCAATGATGAAATTCGTCGTGCTGGCGTGTTTACCTTACCTGAGGCATTAAGGTTGGCGCCTAACCTACAGGTGGCACGCATCAGTGCGTTCGATTATGCCATCAGTGCCCGTGGGTTCAATGGTGGCAATGCGAACAAGCTGCTGGTGATGATTGATGGCCGAACCATCTATTCACCGCTGCACTCCCTGGTATTTTGGGATGCACAAGACGTCATGCTGGAGGATGTCGAGCGCATTGAGGTCATTAGTGGCCCGGCCGGTACCGTATGGGGGATCAACGCAGTCAATGGTGTCATCAACATCATTACCAAGTCGGCCAATGACACCAAGGGCAACTTGGCGCAACTACAGGCAGGGCAGAGCGGGGATAGCTTTTCCGCCCGCCATGGTGGTGTATTGGAAGCTGGTGGCTACCGGCTATATGCCAAGGCCTTTGGCATTCCGAATAGTGTTCGAGGCGGTGGTGCCGTTTACGATGACACATGGCGGCACTGGCAGGGTGGGTTTCGTACTGATCTGTTACGCGATGCCACGCAGATGACGATACAGGGAGATATTTACCGTGATGTGATCAAGCGGGAGATGGCAGATCACGCACGTAACCAGGGTGGCAATTTGCAAGCGCGTTGGCAGCGAAAGTTCGATAGTGGCGCTACCTTACACATCCAAGGTTATTACGACTATACAAAGCGCTATACCCCGGGCGTTTATGCCCAGCGTTTGAATATGGCGGATGTGGACGTGCAGTATGCTTTTTCAGCCGACCAGGATAAGCAATGGATCGTTGGGGGAGGGTATCGCGTGGCGGATGACAAAGTGGTGAATTCAGCCCTGCTGGCTTTCATGCCGGCACAGCGCACATTGCAGTGGGCCAATTTGTTTGTGCAGCATGAGCGACCCGTGGCGCAAGATGTACGGCTAATTGCGGGTACCAAGGCGGAGTACAACAGTTATACGCATATTGAGTGGTTACCCAATCTGAAGCTGGCATGGCGGGCAACACCCAAGAGTCTGCTTTGGACATCAGTTTCCCGTGCAGTCCGAGCACCTTCCCGGGTTGAAGTGGATTTTTATGTGCCTGGTCAACCGCCTTTCGTGTTGTTGGGCGGGCCGAATTTCCGTTCCGAAGTGGCTAATACCCTGGACTTTGGCTGGCGATTTCAGGGGCATCGGATTGGTCTGACGGCAGTTGCATTTACCGGGAATTACAAAAGATTGCGTAGTGCGGATCTGCAGCCGGGCGGCCGTACCATTGAGTGGGGTAATGCGTTACATGGACGGGTCAGTGGCTTGGAAGGATGGGCCACCTATGAAGTAAGGGAAAACCTCTCAGTTGATGTCAGTGGCGTATGGTTACGCGAGCGTTTCAGTGGTGTGGATGTTTCGCAAATGCCGCCGGGAAATGACCCTCGAACCCAGTGGAAGCTGGGTGCAACATGGCGTCTGGATGACAGTAAGTCGCTGACGGTCAAGGTACGCCATGTTGGGGCATTACCCGCGCCACATGTTCCTTCCTACACAACGCTTGATGCGCATCTGGGTTGGCGTTTATCGCCAACGGTTGAACTTGGTTTGAGTGGTCGCAACCTGACCGATCCGCGTCATCCGGAATTTTTATCACGAGCTACGCCTGACACCAGCGTCATTCAGGTCAAGCGGGCTGTCGATCTGGTCGTCACAGTGAGGTTTTGATGGGAACTGTACGGCAGCGAGCATGCCATTCTTGTCTGCATATGTTGTTGGCAGGTATCAGAAGGCTGTGTCAACAAGGGAAAGCTGGCCAAATGTGCCAGCGTCTGCTCTTGTTGATGTTGGTATGTGCTACTGGCCCGTCGGCGATGGCATTGAATGAACCGGATCTGGAGCATCAGATCAAGGCTGCCTATCTGTATAAGTTTCTGGGCTATGTCGAATGGCCATCTACCGCCTTTGCTCAATTGGGGGCGCCTGTCATCATCGGCGTCATTGGAGCCGATGCAGTGGCAACTGAACTGGGTAGGCTGAAATCTGGCCGGTTGGTCAACAATCGGGCCATTGAGGTCAAGCAACTCAGGACAGATGACTCGATCGCCGGTGTGCACGTGTTGTATATCGCCCAACAGGAAGCCAGCAATTTGAAAAGGTTGTTGAGTGCCATTCAAGCCCAGCCTGTTTTGACGATTACCGACTCTGCCGGTGGCTTGGATTTTGGAAGTGTCATCAACTTTGTACCAGTTGATAATCGGGTCCGTTTTGAGGTTTCCGTTGTTCACGCAGAGCGCAGTGGGCTTAAGGTCAGTGCCCGGTTGCTGGCGGTTGCGCAACGTATCGAAACAGGGAGGCCATGACGTGGCGATTCGACTTCGATCGATAAGGCACAAATTGCTGTTACTGGTAGTGATTGCCAATGTGTGCACATTACTGGCGGCTGGTGGTGCACTGCTGTACCACGATCTGACCGAGGCACGTGCCAAGACGGTAGATCAACTGACGGTTCTGGCCAATATTCTGGGACAGGGGTCTGCTACTGCATTGGAATTTGATGATGCCAAAGTGGCGACAGATAACCTGCAGCAATTGCGTGCCAACCCCAATATTCTGGGTGCCGCCTTGTACCGTGCAAATGGCAAGTTGTTTGCACGCTACATCAGGGAGGGTGTCAGGGTTGCTGAAATACCTGCTGTCCCGGCATTGGACGGTCATCGATTCGATAATGACGAGTTGATCCTGTTCAAGCGCGTCGTCATCGGCGCTGAAATCATCGGTACGGTCTATCTACGTGAGCGATATGTCCTGTCGCAATGGTTACAGGACTATCTGGTCATTCTGGGGGGGGTCTTGCTGGCAAGTATGCTGCTGGGGCTGGCCGTGTATTCTCAGCTGGAGCGCTGGATCTCAGAGCCGATTCAGGCGGTCAGCACCGTGGCACGTCAAGTCATGGCACAACGTAATTTCCACTTACGTGCCATTAAAACCACTGAAGATGAAATTGGCCAGTTGGCCGATGCATTCAATGGCATGCTGCAGACGCTTGAGCATGAGATGACAGAGCGTAGTCACGCCGAGAATGCAGTACGCACTTTGAATGCCGAATTAGAACAGCGTGTGGCAGAACGTACCACCGCGTTGCAGGTCGCCAATCAGGAATTGGTCGTTCGAACGGAGGAGGCCGAGTCGGCTAATCGCGCCAAGGCAGATTTTCTGGCCAATATGAGTCATGAGATCCGAACACCCATGAATGCTGTTCTGGGATTGGCTTATCTGCTTGATCAAAAACCACTGGACAACGACTCTGCCGAGTTGGTCAAGAAGATACGTGGAGCAGGCCGTTCGTTGCAATCCATCATCAATGACATCCTGGACGTCTCCAAAATCGATGCCGGCCGGTTGGAGATTGAGCATACGCCATTCCGTCTGACTGATGTGCTGGACGACTTGGCGAGCATCATGGGGGCCAACTTGGGCAACAAGGATCTGGAGCTGGTCATTGCCCCTCCACCGGAAATCGGTGTGCAGTTACTGGGTGACGCGTTGCGTCTGGAGCAGATTTTGATCAACCTGACTGGCAATGCCATCAAGTTCACCGAGAGCGGGTCTGTCAAAGTGGGCATCACCTTGCTGGCGCGCGAAGACAATACCGTCACGTTGAGATTTTCCGTTGCCGATACCGGGATCGGTATCCCGCTGGAAAAGCAAACCCAGATCTTCAACGCGTTTTCACAAGCGGATACGTCGACCACGCGCCGGTTTGGTGGTACTGGGTTGGGGCTGACTATCTGCCGGCATCTGGTCAATAAAATGGGGGGCGACATCGGCGTGATCAGCGTGCCCGGAAAAGGGAGTGAATTCTGGTTCACCATCAAAGTGGATCTGGCAGAGGCCAAGCAGTATGCCCCGCCGGAATTGGCAAATCTTGATGTGCTGATTGCGGATGACAGCGAAATCGCACGTGAAAATCTGGTACTGACAGCACGCTCCATCGGCTGGGCCCCGATTCAGGCCGAATCAGGCGAGATTGCCATCCAAAAGATGGCCGCCAAGGCGAGTGAAAGTCATGGTTTCGATGTATTACTTCTGGATTGGAAAATGCCTGGCCTGGATGGCTTGGCCGTGGCCAAATCGATCAGGCAGTCACTTGGTGAGCAAACTGCACCGATTGTATTGATGGTGACCGCTTTTTCACGTGAGGAATTGTTGAAACAATCCGATATCAATGTGGTTGATGGCGTGTTGAGTAAGCCTGTCACCGGTTCCTCACTTTACAACAGTGTGGCCGAGGCGTTACGACGGCGCTGGCGTGATGGTCAATGCCAACTTTCGCAATCTGGGCATGACAAACGGTTGACCGGGATCAGTGTGCTGGTTGTGGATGATAGCGAGATCAATCGTGAAGTGGCATCACGGATATTGCAATCGGAGGGAGCGACGGTTTCGCTGGCGCCAGATGGCAAGGCAGCGATTGATTGGCTGCTTTCACATTCCAGTGATGTCGATGTGGTACTGATGGATGTTCAAATGCCGGTCATGGATGGGTATGAAGCCACTCGCCAACTGCGTGAAACGTTGCACTTGTATACCTTGCCAGTGATTGCCCTGACCTGACCGCTGGGGCATTCAAGGCCCAGCAAGATGCAGCGCAACAGGCTGGCATGAATGCCTTTGTTGCCAAGCCTTTCAATGTTGATGATTTGCTGGAGACCATTCTCAAGCTGACAAGGTATACCATGCGTAATCCTGACCCAACACCATTGGCCCCTGCGCCACTGTCGCCGCCGCTGCCGACCCCTAAAGCACCCCAATTGCCCGATCTGCCGGGAATCGACTTTGAGCGCGGCATGCGATCCTGGGGGGAGATTGAAATCTATCGGAAATTTTTGGGGAAATTTGCTGAGGACTATGCAGATTGCGGTGCTCAGCTCAATCTGCTGTATCAGAACAAAGATTGGGCTGCCCTTCGGGGCATGGCGCACAAACTGGTCGGGGCAGCGGGTAATCTTGCACTGGTCGAAGTGTACCCTTATGCATCGGAAATCGAAGGTGCCATTGTCCGAAACGAAGATCCTGCCGATGCTGTGTGCAGATTGAATGTTGCACTGGAAACCGCCCTGGAGTCCATTGCCGAATGGGTTGGGCAAGCCGAGCTGCGTGATTCGACTGTGACAGCCCCTCTGCAGCACGAGGTTGACTCCTCGCCGTTGCTTGCGGAGCTGATTCGGGCATTGGATACCGACAATCCGGATCAGGCGGAGCCTGTGCTCAACGCTTTGGCAGGGGCAATCCAGGCCGAGTCTCTGATGGCGATTCGTGCCTGTATCGATGCATTTGATTTCCGTAGTGCGGAGCAATTGGCACGCCAACTTGCAACGGACTTGCAGATTGTGTTGGAGGAGTAACCCATGGCGACCAATCCTATTCTGATCATCGACGATGAGCCAAGCAATTTGGCAACGTTGAAGCAGATTCTGAAAAATGACTACCCGTTGGCATTCGCACGGAGTGGAACGGAAGGGCTGGCTGCTGCAGAGAAACACCAGCCATCATTGATTCTGTTGGATATTCGTATGCCGGACATGGATGGCTACACGGTGTGCCGCAAACTCAAGCAAGATGCCAAGACGGAAAATATCCCGGTGATTTTTGTTTCTGCGCTGGGTGAGGTGGGTGACGAAGCTGCCGGATTTGAATGTGGTGGGGTGGATTACATCATCAAGCCTGTGTCACCTGCGATTGTCCGGGCACGAGTGCGTACCCATCTTTCCCTGGTGAG
Source organism: Chitinivorax sp. B (assembly GCF_005503445.1). Lineage (NCBI taxonomy): Bacteria > Pseudomonadati > Pseudomonadota > Betaproteobacteria > Chitinivorax > Chitinivorax sp. B. Next base: position 114,753 of record NZ_SCOH01000001.1, read on the forward strand.
GGCGACCATGCTTGAACGGTATGTGACGCAGCTCGAAATACAGCAGCAGAAGATTGCACGGCTAAGTCGTATCAAGACGCTGCTGAGCGACATCAATTCAGTGATTCTACGCACGCGTGACCGTCAGATGCTATTTACCGAGGCGTGCCGCATTGCGGTGGAACAAGGCGGTTTCGATACGGCATGGATTGTGCTCGCCCAAGGGGCCACGATGGTCCAGGTGGCCCGGCAAGGAATGACAGAGGAGCGTCTCAATTCACTGATCATGGCGCTGCCGTTGCAAGCCAATGGACAGCAGGGTGTGGTCCATATGGCCATGGGCTGCGGGCGACCAGCTTTCAGCAACGATATCCGGGCTTGCTCCGACGCAGATCAGGTTTGCAGGGATGCACTTGATCATGGCTTTCTATCACTGATTGCCCTGCCATTGATGCCCGATACCCAAGCAACTGGGGCAATGGTGTTGTATGCCCATGATGCAGGCTATTTTGATGATGAAGAGCTGAAATTGTTGAACGAGCTGGCAGGTGATATTTCGTTTGCCATGAAGCATATCGAACAGGAAGAGCGTGTCAATTATTTGTCCTTCTATGACGTATTGACTGGTTTGCCCAACAATGTGCTGTTTCTGGACCGGTTGAGCCAGATTGTGCAGGCGGCCAAGCACGAAAGTGGGATCGCAGTGATGGCGATTGCCAATCTGGATCGCTTCAAGCAAGTGAACGATGGCCTGGGACGTCATGCGGGCGATCAGGTATTGAAGGAGGTGGCCAATCGCTTGACCAACGAATTGGACAGGCGGTACAGCATTACCCGCCTGACGGGCGATAGCTTTGCTGTGGCAGGTACTCAGACAGCAGCTGATGAAGTGGCGGTGTTGGTGGATCAGATCAATGTATTGTTGAGCCAGCCGATGGTGATTGATGGTGCTGAATTGCACTTATCAGGGCATGTCGGTGTGGCACTGTATCCCAGCGACGGCGACGACGCAGAAACATTGTTCAAGAATGCAGAAGCGGCTTTGAAGCAGGCCAAGGCATCCAATGAACGATATTCCTACTATTCTCCAGAACTGAATGCGCGCATGGCGGAAAAATTCGAGCTGGAAAGCCTGCTGCGCAAGGCATTGGAACAAAAACAGTTTGTCCTGTATTACCAGGCCAAGGTGGATTTGGCCAGCGGCCGTATTGCTGGGGCCGAAGCACTGATCCGTTGGGTCCATCCGGAACGGGGAATGGTACCACCGAGCGACTTCATCCCGCTGGCGGAAGAAACGGGACTGATTGTGCCCATTGGCAGTTGGGTGATCCAGTCAGTGTGCGAACAGCAGGCTGAGTGGCGGGCACAACAGGTTCGGACCGTGCCAATCGCGCTGAACCTGTCCGCCTTGCAATTCCGTAAGGGGGATGTGCAGGAGTCGGTACAGGAAGCTTTGTCATCCTATGGACTGGCTCCCAATTTCGTCGAGTTGGAATTGACGGAAACGTTGGTGATGCAAAATCTGGTGGAAGCTGAACGAACCATGCAGGCGTTCACGCAATGCGGTTTGCATCTGTCGTTGGATGATTTCGGCACGGGCTATTCGTCACTGGCTTACTTGAAGCGCTTCCCGTTTGATACGGTGAAGATCGACCGGACATTTGTCTCGGACATTACGACTGATTCAGAGGATGCCGCAATTGCCAGCGCGATTATCTCCATGGCTCACAATTTGCAAATGCATGTGATTGCGGAAGGTGTGGAGACGAACGAGCAGTTACGGTTTCTGCGGGCCAAGGGGTGTGATCAGATTCAAGGGTATTATTTCAGCCGCCCAGTTCCAGCAGCGGAATTTGAATCGATGTTACGCAACGATAAACATCTGGAACTGGAACCTGATTCAGTAACAGATGCGGAATGGTTACTACCGTTGACCAGCAAGGGGACCAGTTCATCGCCCGCATCATGGCATCATCGGTGACATGAAGGCAGAAGACATTGCGAATCGCCTATTTACCGTAGCATTTAAAACGGAGCTGTTTTCCCTGCTGGCGATACTTAGTCAAGACCGACCTGCCGCCACAATGTCCATTGGGATTCGCATGCTGTAATCATTGATTCCAGTCTTAGCCTGAGACGGCTTCCTTCCCATGTAGGGTTCAATTGATCATTGCAAGTCATGCTGCACGGGGCAGCTTAGTCAGTCCATAAAAAACCGCTCACGAATAAATTCGTGAGCGGTTTTGGGTGGAGCACACGCTGTTGTGATGGTGCAGCTTCGGGTTAGAACAAGTGTTCGCCAATCCAGAAGAAGAATGCAGCGATTGTTGCGCTGGCGGGGATGGTGAGGATCCATGCCCAAACGATGCCACCCGCAACGCCCCAGCGGACTGATGAGAATTTACGGGCTGCACCGACACCGACAATCGAGCCGGTGATGGTATGTGTGGTGGAGACCGGGATGCCCAATGCGGAGGCAAAGAAAAGCATCATTGCACCACCGGTTTCGGCACAGAATCCACCTACGGGTTTGAGTTTGGTGATCCGTTGACCCATGGTTTTGACGATTCGCCAGCCACCGAGCATGGTGCCCAAGGCAATCGTGAAATAGCAGGCAAACACAACCCACATGGGAACATCTTCCTGAGGGGTGGAGTAGCCAGCTGCAATCAATAACAACCAGATAATACCGATTGTTTTCTGCGCGTCATTGCCACCGTGCCCTAGGCTGTAAAGACCTGCCGATAGCAATTGCAGCCGACGGAACCAGTTATCTACCGCAAGCGGCGTCGCGCGGAAACAAATCCACGACACCAGTACCATCAAAATGGCGCCTAGAAAGAAGCCCAAGATCGGGGAGATGAAAATGAATGCAACGGTTTTGCCAATGCCTGCCCAGATCAGCGAATCAGGTCCGGACTTGGCGAGCCCGGCACCAACGAGGCCACCAATCAATGCATGGGACGATGATGAGGGGATGCCGAAATACCAAGTGATGATGTTCCATGCAATGGCCCCGACCAATGCGCCGAAGATGACATACTGATCGACAATGCCAGGATCAATAGTGCCCTTGCCGATGGTGGTGGCCACCTTCAGATGGAAGATGAATAGCGCGATAAAGTTGAACGCGGCAGCCCAAAGCACGGCGTGCTGGGGTTTCAGTACCCCGGTTGACACGATGGTGGCGATGGAGTTGGCTGCATCGTGGAAGCCGTTCATGAAGTCGAATGCCAGTGCAAGCACCACTAACATGACGACAACACTGAGGCTGATTTCCATTCCTGTCATGAGTACCTCAAGCGTTCTCGAGCACGATGGCTTCAAGCGTGTTGGCAACTGACATACAACGATCTGTGATTGATTCAAGCAGTTCGTAAACAGCCTTCAATTTGATCAGTTCGCGTACGTCCTGCTCTTCACGGAACAGGCGTGATACAGCACCGCGCATGATCCGATCGGCGTCGCTTTCCAGCTTGTCGATATCTTTGCAGGTTTTCAGGATATCCTGAGCATGCTCGCCAGGGTCTTTGATGAGGTTGACTGCGGAACGAACGCGTTCGATTGCTGACAAACTGATTTCCGCGAGCTGTTTCATCTCTGGTGTAGCACGGCGGACGTCATACATGGTCAGGGTCTGCGCAATGCTATGGATGACATCGATGATGTCATCCATCGAGCTGATCAGTTGGTGGATTTCATCACGATCCAGTGGCGTGATAAAGGTTTTGTTCAGCAGGATGATCGTATCATGTGTCAGGGTGTCAGCTTTGAATTCGGCTGATTCAATAGTTTGGACGTGTTCTTCAATTGCACGGGCGTCGCCGCCCAGTTGGTCCATAAGGGTGACCAGCTTCTGGGCGGAGAGGACGATTTGGTCCGCGTGTGCATTGAAGAATTCGAAGAATTTGCCTTCTTGAGGCATGAAGCGAGCGAACATGGGCTTCCCTGATCGTTGCAAAAAATATTGTATTTTAGCGTGTTGAGCGCCCCGAGATAAGGGCATGGCAGAAAAATGAAAAACGGGGCGGTGATCGCCCCGTCATAAAGCCTTGTCTGGATTGGTCTAGAGACCTGCTGCTGCGCGAAGCGCTTCGGCTTTGTCTGTTCGCTCCCAAGAGAAATCCGGCTCTTCGCGGCCAAAATGGCCGTATGCGGCAGTTCGGGTATAGACCGGGCGCAATAGATCCAGCATTTGCACGATTCCTTTGGGACGCAAGTCAAAGTGGGTCTTGATCAATTCCACAATTTGCTCGTTGCTGAGCTTGGATGTGCCCCAGGTATCCACCATGATGGAAACAGGCTTCGAAATACCGATCGCGTAGCTCACCTGAACCAGACACTGTTTGGCAATGCCCGCTGCAACGATATTTTTGGCTACATAGCGACCTGCATAGGCGGCAGACCGATCTACCTTGGAAGGGTCCTTGCCAGAGAAAGCACCGCCACCATGAGGCGCTGCACCACCATAGGTATCAACGATGATCTTGCGGCCGGTCAAGCCACAATCGCCCATTGGGCCGCCAATGACGAATCGACCTGTGGGGTTGATCAGGAAACGCGTGCCCTTCAGCCATTCCGATGGAATCACGGGTTTGATGATTTCCTCGATGACGGCTTCCGTAAGCTGTGCATGTGAGACATCTGGGTGGTGCTGGGTGGAAATCACCACTGTATCAACTTCTTGAACCTTGCCACTGGCTTGGTCGTAACGAATCGTGACCTGAGATTTAGCATCCGGGCGTAACCAAGGCAAACGGCCATCTTTGCGCAGTTCCGCCTGGCGCTGCATCAGCCGATGTGAATAATAAATTGGTGCAGGCATCAACTGTGGCGTTTCGTCACAGGCATAGCCGAACATCAGGCCCTGGTCCCCGGCACCTTGGTCCAAATCAAGGCCTCGGCCTTCGTCAACCCCTTGGGCGATGTCTGGGGATTGCTTGTCATATGCAACCAATACCGCGCAGGTTTTGTAGTCGAAGCCAATATCGGAATGGTCATATCCAATACGCTTGATTGTGTCGCGAGCGATCTGGATGTAATCAATGTTGGCAGTTGTAGTAATCTCGCCAGCCAATACTACCAAACCAGTATTGACCAGGGTTTCTGCCGCAACACGGGCATATTTGTCCTCGGCCAGAATTGCGTCGAGGATGGAATCCGAAATTTGATCAGCTACCTTGTCCGGATGACCTTCAGACACCGATTCGGACGTAAACAGGAATGTATCGCTCATAATTGTCGTATCGCTCACTGTGTAAGGTTGCAGTTAGAATAGTCGCTTTCGAGTGTATCACAAGCCGCAATGCTCAACAGTCTTCTGGTTGCAATCGCAAGCCTGCCTTTGTTTTTGTTCCATGGAATAGGCAGTGTCATTGGCCGTCTGATTTATGCTTTTTCTCAACGCTTTGCCAACATATTGAGAGCCAATCTGGCTGCAAGCAGACTGGATGTCTCCCCGTGGAAAATTGCGGGGGAAATTGGTAAGGGGGCGATGGAATTACTGGTTGCATGGGGTCGATCACCTGCCGGTGTGGCGCGTCTGGTCAAGCGTTGTGACGGGTGGGAGCATGTTGAAGCTGCGTTGTCTGCTAAGCAAGGGATTGTTTTTGTGACTCCCCATCTTGGTGGATTCGATATTGCTGGCCGTTACTTAAGTTCGCGTTTGCCATCTCCATTGACTGCCATGTATCGCCCGCCCAAGCTCAAATGGCTGGAGCCCCTGATGAATGCTGGTCGCGTACGGGGCAATGGTAAGACAGCACCTGCTACATCGGCAGGGGTAAGGCAACTGTTCAAAACACTCAGATTGGGTGAACCGGTGATCATTTTGCCTGATCAGGCTCCAGGAGAAGGTGGTGGTGTCTGGGCGCCGTTTTTCGGTAGGCCCGCTTACACTATGACCCTGTTGGCCCGTTTGGCGTTGTCATCCAATGCCAAGGTGTTGATGTTTTATGGCGAGCGTTTGTCGCTGGGCCGTGGTTACGCAGTGCATATCGAACCATTGTCGACAGCTTTTACTGGGGATGCAGTGGTAGATGCGACCTTGCTCAACCAGGCGGTGGAACAATTGATTGCACGGTGTCCGAGCCAGTATTTATGGAGTTATAACCGCTATAAAGTACCTGCGGGTGTGGTAGCGCCGACCGGAGTCATGTCGTGATGCGTGTGTGGATGGTGTTGTGGCGTTTGGTCAGTTATTTACCTACGCCGATTATTGGCATACTGGGTTATGGTTTAGGCTGGTTGTTGTTTTGGGTGGGCAAGAAAACCACCCTACGTAATCTTGAGTTGTGCTTTCCTGATTGGACGCCTGCCGAGCGACGACGTGTTGGGCAGCGTCATTTCATGCGCTTGACCCGGGCTGCTTTAGAGCTGGCTTTGCACGTATGGCAACCCAAGCAACGCATATTGAAAATGGTGAAGATAAACGGCTGGGAACACCTGCAGCAGTGTCTTGGGCAACCCGTGATAATGCTCAACCCGCATTTTGTCGGCTTGAACAACGGCTCTGCGGCGATTGGGGAGCGGCTGAGTGAGTCAATGACACTGTATAGCCGCAACAAAAACCCGACTGTCGAGGCGTTTCTGTATCAGGCACGACATCGGTTCGGTCAGCCAATGCTGTTTGCACGACAAGATGGCTTGCGTGCGATCGTCAAGCATTTGAAACGTGGCGTGCCGTTTTTTTATCTGCCGGATATGGATTTCAATTCAAAGGATGCCCTGTTCGTACCATTCTTTGGTGTTCCTGCATCGACTTTGACCATGCCAAGCCGGTTGGCGGCAATGGCAGGTGCCAAGGTTGTGCCGGTGGTGACAAGGCAGTTGTCGATCTGGCAGGGGTATGAAGTGACTTTCTATCCTGCCTGGATGCATTTCCCAAGCGAAGATCCGGAACAGGATGCACGTAACATCAACGACTGGCTGGAACAACGTGTACTGGAAATGCCAGACCAGTATTATTGGGTACATAAACGCTTTGGACGTCGTCCGCCGGGCGAGAAAAACCTCTACAAATGAGCATTTCTTCCAATTACCTTGATCGCTTGGCTGTTATCCATCGGCAATTGGGAATTGCGCCGGACTATGCCGCAACCCGCCAGTTAATCCCACAACAGGAAGCGACTTTGTTGACGCCAGTAGGGCTGGATACATATGACCGCGATGCTTTTTTGATTCCGGCAGCGGCTAACGCGTGGCTTAGTATGCAGGCGGCGGCAGTGGCGGAAGGTATCGTGTTGGAGCTGGTGTCCGCTTTTCGCAGCGTGGCGTATCAACAAGGATTGATTGCGCGCAAGATGGCTAAAGGGTTATCGATGGATGACATTCTGCTTGCCAGTGCCGCACCTGGTTTCAGCGAACACCATACAGGGAGGGCGGTGGATGTGACGACTCCTAATGTTGATGTGCTGGAAGAGATTTTCGAAACCACCCAGGCTTTTGCTTGGTTGATAGCACATGCTGCTGAGTATGGATTTCACATGAGTTTTCCGCGTGCCAATCCGCACGGTATATCGTATGAACCTTGGCATTGGGCATTCGCTGAAGTTGGACAGGATCGGGTGGTATGAGAGTTGCGTTGGTCCTGTTGTGGCTGTTCCAGTACTTACCGTTGTCCTGGCAGGCATCAATCGGTAATGGTTTGGGTTGGCTGGCTTACTATCTGGCGAAAAGCCGGGTCAACGTGGCGCGTACCAATTTACGTCTGTGCTTCCCTGATTTATCAGATTCAGCGCGTGAAAAGCTGATCAAGCAGCATTTGCAAAGTTTCATACGTGGTGCGCTGGAGCATGCATTGCTATGGTGGGCACCCGAATCAAGACTCAGGCAATTGATGAAAGTAGAGGGCTGGTATGAGCTGGAGAGCCGAATCGGACAACCCATCATCTTGTTTGCACCACACTTTATGGGCCTGGACCATGGTGGCATTCGGGTAGCAATGGATGCCAAGGTTTGCTCGATGTACTCGCAGCAGAAAAATCCCCAGGTGACCGAGCTGTTGTTAAAAGCCCGCAAGCGTTTTGGTAATGCAGTGTTGCTGTCACGTCAGGACGGTATCCGTGGCCTGGTTCGAGCGGTCAAGCGTGATACTTTGCCTTTCTACTATCTACCTGATCAGGACTTTGGGCGTGAAGATGCCGTATTCGCGCCATTCTTTGGGGTGCCGGCAGCCACGATCACGGGTTTGTCCCGCATTGCCAAATTGACAGGGGCGGTGGTGATCCCGGTGGTGACACGTCAATGTCCAGGAGGGGAGGGGTACATCACCCGGTTCTATCCTCCCTTGGCGGATTTTCCCAGTCATGATGTGTTGCAGGACACGCAACGAATGAACGAATTCATCGAGGCGAGGGTCAAGGAGATGCCGGCGCAATATTTCTGGACTCACAAGCGCTTCAAAACCCGGCCGGAAGGCGAACCGTCGTTGTACTGAAAGGATGAGCAAGATGCAGTTCACCAATCCAGACGATCTTGCCATTCGTGATTTTCTGCAACGTATTCGACGGATTGCTGTGCTGGGACTTTCACCCAATCAACACCGGCCAAGCTACCACGTATCGGCACATATGCAACGTTTTGGGTATGACATCGTCCCGGTTCGCCCTGGTGTGGCATCGGTACTGGGGCAGCCGGCCTATGCTCACCTGCAGGATGTACCTGGTCGGGTTGAGCTGGTGAATGTTTTTCGTAATGCCAATGAGTTGGACACCATTGTTGAAAATTGCATTTCGCTTGGTATGCCGGCAATCTGGATTCAGCAAGGTATCATCAATGAAGCAGCGGCCTGCCGGGCTCGCGATGCCGGCCTGTTTGTGGTGATGGATCGTTGTATTTACATCGACTATCTTCACCTGTGTTTGTAAATCGGTTTGGGACACACCATGGTTCGTCACATTGTCATGTGGAAACTGAAAGATCATGCAGAAGGTGCTGATCGTGCAAGTAATGCACAAAAGATAAAAGATTTGTTGGAAGGGTTACGTGGGCAAATACCCGGCCTATTGCATATTGAGATTGGTATCGATTTTTCAGCGACGCATCAGTCGGCTGATGTCGTACTGTTCAGCGAATTTGTAAGTCGTGCCGCACTGGATGCCTATCACCAGCATCCAGCCCATGTGGCCACAAAGGACTTTATCGGTGCTGTGCGCGAAAGTCGGACGGTAGCAGATTACGAGGTATAGACCAGCGATGGGCAAAACACTGCGTTTTACCAAGATGCAAGGCTTGGGCAATGATTTCATGGTGGTGGATGGTATTCATCAGCCATTTACTTTCTCTGCAGAACAAATTGGTTGTTGGGGCGATCGTCGTTTTGGCATCGGTTTTGATCAGTTGCTGCTGGTTGAGCCTGCCCAGACGCCAATGGCTGATTTTCGTTATCGCATTTTCAATTGTGACGGCACGGAAGTGGAGCAGTGTGGCAATGGTGCCCGTTGCTTTGCCCGCTTTGTTTATGACAAGGGTTTTACCACAAAGCGCGAAATCCAGGTGGAAACGGCCAAGGGCGTGATCATGCCACGACTGGAGGATAATGGTAGTGTGACGGTCAACATGGGGGCGCCTCGCTTTCAGCCGGATCAGATTCCCTTCATTGCGGATGCGGATTCAGTCATTCATGTATTGGCAGTGGCGGATACCCACTATGATGTGAGTGTGGTTTCAATGGGCAACCCACATGCAGTTCAGGTCGTCCCAAATGTTGATCAGTTTCCGGTGGAAAAAATCGGTCCGTTGATCGAATGCCATCCGCGCTTTCCACAAAAGGTCAATGCGGGCTTCATGCAAATCGTTGATCGTGGTCGGGTTCGGTTACGGGTTTTCGAACGTGCGGCTGGTGAAACATTGGCATGTGGCACAGGTGCATGTGCAGCAGTGGTGGCGGGTATTCGTCGAGGCTTATTGGATGCCACGGTGCGAGTCGATACACGTGGCGGCATGCTGAGTATCAGTTGGCAAGGGGAGGGCAGTCCGGTAATGATGACCGGCCCTGCTGTGACTGTGTTTGAAGGTGAAATCACATTATGAGTGTCGACAAAATGGCAGAGCAGACCATGGAAGCCAACGCCGTTGTAAGTTATCTGAAATCTCATCCTGAGTTTTTCGAGATCTATGCCGATGTACTGGCAGATATTTTCATTCCACATCCGCACGGTGGCCATGCTATCTCGATTACCGAACGACAGATACTCACGCTGCGGGAAAAAAGCCGGTTGCTTGAAGTCAAACTAGCTGAATTGCTGCAATTTGGTGAAGAAAACGACGGTATCAGCGAGAAGGTACATCGTCTTGCGTTGACGTTGCTGGCCGCGCGGGATGCCACCGAGGCAATCAATGGATTCGTTTACAATCTGTTGGAAGATTTCTCGGTACCACATGTGGGGTTGCGTGTTTGGGGAATTGACGGTGCAGACCCCGCCCAGTCTGAATTTGCACCAGTTTCCGATAGCCTGAAAGCCCTGGCGGAGAATTTGACTGAGCCCTATTGTGGCCCACATGTGTTAGATGAAGTGCAAGCTTGGTTCGGCGAGGCCAGCCCAAGATTGCGCAGTTTTGCCCAAGTGCAGTTGGTCACGGATAGAACGGCAGGCCTGTTGGTATTGGCCAGTGAAGATCCGCAACGCTTTTATCCAGAAATGGGGACGCTTTATCTCAAGCGTGTTGGTGAATTGCTGTCGGCTGTATTGTTACGGACGATACCGCTGGGTAAAAAGGTTGACTAGATGAGTCAGCATGAACCGGATGCAGTTACTGTAAAAAGCCAATTTCGTCCAATGCCGGTGGGTGGGGTGGCGCAAACGGATGCTTATTTGTCCTGGATTCGTGATGAGCGGAAGTTGAGCGACCATACTTGGCAGGCATACCGGCGCGATATGGATCATCTGCTAGTCTTGGCGGCAGGGCAGGATCTGCTGACCTTGACCCCACCAAACATGCGCCGCTTTATCGGTAAATTGCATCACGATGGTTTATCTGGACGTTCGTTGGCACGTTTGTTATCTGTCTGGCGTGGTTTTTATACGTTTTTGGCAAAGCGTTACGGTGTCGATCTGAATCCGGTCATTGGTCTACGTGCGCCAAAATCGCCAAAAAAGTTGCCCCATGTGTTGTCTCCTGACGAGGCTGCCAAGCTGGTAGCGATTGCTCCGGAAGATGCATTGGCGATTCGTGACAAAGCGATGTACGAGCTGTTCTATTCGTCCGGTCTGCGCCTGTCGGAGTTGGTGGCACTTCCCGTCAATGCACTTCAAATGGACAGTGGTGAAGTGCGTGTATCGGGTAAAGGGAACAAGGAACGTGTCGTGCCGGTAGGGCGCATGGCATTGGCTGCGATCCGTGCCTGGTTACCACATCGCTTGACGATGGCTGCACCAGAAGAGCACTCCCTGTTTGTGGGGCAAACTGGCAGGAGGCTTACTCCACGGGCGGTTCAGAAGCGTATGGCGGAGTGGGGGATCAAGCAGGGCTTGAGTGATCATGTTCACCCACATGCCCTGCGTCATTCTATGGCAACCCATTTGCTGCAATCCTCCCAAGATCTGCGCGCAGTGCAAGAAATGCTGGGCCATACCAGCATTACCACAACTCAAATTTATACCCATCTTGACTATCTGTATCTGCAGAAGATTTACGATACTGCTCACCCGCGCGCCAAGCGCAAGCCAGAATAGGCGTACTGCCTAATAGGAATCTTCTTTACTGCGCCTCGTTGGTCGTGGCGTCTGTGGGGCTATTCACGTCATTGGAGCGGCATGACAGCCCTGTGCATCTATACTATTGTTATGGCATATGGATTGCTTTTGACTTGAGACCACCGGTTGACACCAGTCGATACCGGCACGTTTCAGCTGCTGGGGATACGCAATTTTGGTCTATCTATTTCACATTCAGCCGAGGACATCGTGTCGTTGGTATGGATGACCTTATTGTCATTGATCGCCATTGTCGCGACGGCGAGTATCAGTTACTGGCTGGGGCGAAGTCGTGCGTTGCGCATGCTGCAAGAGATGAAGACCGTTGCGGAGCCTTTGCAAAGTGCGACACGACTTGCACTGAGGGAAGTCAAATTGCTGCAGGCGCGACAGCAAGCGTTGATGGACAGCATTGATGATCTTGCCTGGTTGAAGGACCGTGAAGGCCGTTTTGTGTTGGTGAATCGGAAATTTGAGGAGGTATTCGGCATCTCCCGTGCGGACATCATCGGACAGCACGATTTTGATCTGTTACCACCTGATGTGGCCCAACATTATCACGACGACGACCTTGCTGTGATGACATCTCGTAGTACCAAGCGAATTGAAGAAAAGGTACATATGCCCAATGGTGACATTGGGTGGACCGAGACCGTCAAGGTGCCAGTGTTTGATGAAGAAGGTGGGGTCATTGGTACTGCGGGTATTGCCCGTGACGTGACCTCTCGTAAACGCCTGGAAGAGCAGGCTGCTTTTCTGGCCAACCATGACCCACTCACCGGTTTGGCCAATCGGCGGCAGCTGGAGGAGCATTTCGACAACTTCCTGATGTGGTATCCCCACTTGGCGGCCATCTTTCTGGATCTCGACAACTTCAAGCTGATTAATGACACTGATGGCCACTCCGTTGGTGACACGTTACTGCGCATGCTGGCAAAGCGATTGATGGAAGAAGTCAGTGAGCATGAGTTGCTGGTGCGGTTGGGCGGGGATGAATTTCTGATCTTGGCCCCTGTTCCCAATGGGGACATCAATCACATCGAGGATTTGGCCAAACGTCTGGGCGTGGCTGTCGGTACGCCCTTCGATATTGCCAATGCCCAATATGCGGTCAGCAGCAGTATTGGTATTGCGCTGTGCCCGGAGCATGGTAAAGACCGGCAGACGCTAATCAAGCATGCTGATATTGCCATGTACGAAGCCAAGCGTACCGGGCGAAACCGGGTATGTTGGTTTGACCCTGGTATGGCATCAGAGGCTGTCAATCGCCGCAAGCTGGAGATGGTATTACGACGTGCTTTGGAACAGCACACTTTTCAATTGCATTACCAGCCAGTCATCGATGTGGCTACCCGACGTATCGTGGGGGCAGAGGCACTGTTACGTTTGCGTGACCCGCAAGAGGGATTGGTATCGCCAGCCATGTTTGTGCCGGTAGCAGAAGAAAGCGGCTTGATTCTGCCTATTGGTGACTGGGTGCTACAACATTGCTTTCAACAAATGCGGCATTGGCTGAATCAAGGTGCGACCGATTTCAAGCTATCCATCAATATTTCCGGAGCGCAATTTGCCCAACATGATTTTGCCGATAAGGTGGCTGCCTGGCTGGCGGAATATGGTATTCCTGGTGCTGCGCTGGAATTTGAAGTGACTGAAGGCGTGTTGATGGCTGACGTTGAAACCCATATTGCAACGTTGGAGCGGATTCATCAGCTTGGCATTGAACTGGCTGTTGATGACTTTGGTACAGGTTATTCCAGCTTGGCCTATCTGAAAAGGTTACCGATTCATCGATTGAAAATCGATCGTACTTTTGTCAGCGGATTACCGGACCACCAAGGTGATGTCGCCATTACCCAATCCATTCTGTCACTGGCATCGGCATTCAATCTTCGCGTGACCGCAGAAGGGGTGGAGATGCAGCATCAATTTGAATTTCTTCGCAACGCAGGTTGTGAATTAGTGCAGGGCTATTTGTTCAGCCCACCCAAGCCGTTAGCGGATTTCGAACAACTGTTGGTGAAGAACGGTCATTGAGCCAAGTGATTTTTCAAAATAGTTAAGCTGCCGGAAGCCGGCCTATTCATTCTCCCTCTCCATTCAAAGCTGGAGTATTCCCCACAAGCCTTGCCTGATCACGCTTATGGCTTAGTCTTAAGGTGATTGAGAGCAAATACTCTGTAAATGTCTTCCATCAGCGACGATAGGTTTTTTTGATGCTCGGTTAAATCGATCAATTAATTAACATCGAATATATAGTTTTACCAGCCATCATGGATCAGCTGAACACGTGTGTTGAAATAAATTGGCTGGCTGATGTGCTGGGCCAAATGCTATTCGGTTGATACACCTTGGCTTGATCAGACCGTCGTTACGATTCTTGGCGATTTAAACCCAAACATCAAAAAGCCTGAATGTAAAAAATATGTATAAAAATCAATATATAGCAACATAGAAAAGTGATTTGCCGCTTATCGGCGGATTAACGGTTTTAAACCGGTTTGAGCCAGTCGGGTTGTTGCGATAGCAATGCTGCTTGGTAGACTGACATCCACAACTTGCATGAGTTGTGTATCCACTAGGAGGCAAGAAAATGTCGATTCGTCAGCTGGTTGCAGCATTATCTGTCGGGTGGCTTGCAGCAACATCGCAAGCCGAGGTCGGGGTTACGGATGACAAGATCGTGCTCGGTCAGTCTGCTGCCTTGAGTGGACCTGCCAAATTTCTAGGGGAGGAAATGCGTGACGGCGCACTGGCCTACTTTGCGCAGATTAATGAGCAAGGTGGTGTGAATGGAAGAAAGATTGAATTGATCTCACTGGATGATGGCTATGAGCCTGAGCGTGCTGCAGACAACACCAAAAAACTGATCGAGAAACACAAAGTGTTTGCCTTGTTTGGTTATGTTGGAACACCTACCAGTAACGCGGTCATGCCAATGTTTACTGCTGCCAAGGTACCATTTTATGCGCCATTTACTGGGGCAGATTCACTTCGGACACCGCATAATCGTTATGTTTTCAACGTGCGTGCAAGTTACGCCGATGAGACCGAGAAAATCATCCGTCATGCCACTAACCTGGGACTGAAACGGATCGCAGTGTTCTATCAGAATGATGCATATGGTAAAGCTGGCTTGGCTGGTGTTGAGCAAGCGATGCAGAAACGAGGACTTGTCATCGCGGCAACTGGGACTGTGGAACGTAATAGTACGGAGGTTGCAAGTGCAATCCAGTCACTGTCCGGAAGCAAGCCTGACGCTATTGTGATGATCACTGCATATAAATCGTCAGCTGCATTTATTAAGAGTGCCCAGCAGGCTGGTATTACATCACAGTACTACAACGTTTCTTTCGTAGGCAGTCGTCCATTGGCGGAGGAACTGGGTGAACAGGCTGCTGGTGTTGTTGTCAGCCAAGTGGTGCCGTCACCATTTGATCAAAGTCAGGCCGTGGTTCGCGAATATCGCAAGGCCATGTCCAAGTATCAGCCTAAAGCACCAATTTCGTTTACCAGTATGGAAGGTTTCATTGCGGCCAAGAGCATGGTGGAAGGGCTTAAGCGGGCCGGCGAAGCCCTCACACGTGAACGTTTGATTGCTGCGTTGGAGCAAGGCGATCCCGTTCATGCGGGCGAGTTCAAAGTTGCTTTCTCACCCAACAGTCACAGTCAGTCAAAGTTTGTCGATCTGACTGTGATGCAGAAAGATGGCAGTTTCAGAAATTGAAACTAGCCAGGTTGATGTAAGAAGCCGTGACACAGAACTGAGGCGCTCGCCAATATGGGGGCGCTTTTTTTCATCGTATATCCAGACCGATGATCAGATCTTCGGTCAACCAGGTTTTCAGAAATTGGGCCGCATGCAATGGCGCTTCGTCGTCGCTGACAAATGCACATAACTCCTGGCAGATGTCACCGAAATTCAAGCCACTCTGTGCATTATCCAGCGCATCTGCCTCCGCCGCCGCCAGGGACCGGTAGTAACTGGTGATGCCTCTGCGCCAGATCAGCCATCCAGTTGGTCGACTGCTGGACTCGGAAACTGGTATGGCCTCTTCTGCCGAAACTGCCTTCCAGATTGGTGGGATATTGGTTTTCAGGTTTAAACGTCGAACGGATGGATGAAACCGGAAATACAAATTTGCCCAATCATCAGGTGGAATATTGATCATCTCTGCCAACGTCAACGGTTGTGCATTGGCTGCATCGAACGCTTCGGTCATAGCCCATTCCCACTGCGCCAACTCGATCAGACGTATCTGCTCTGAATAGGGGGGGGTCTCTGCCAGAAACTTGGCCAGATGCTGCCCAAACCAACGGATCGAGAAATGTGTAGGTGGGTAGGCGGCCAGATAACGTTCACCCAAGTCGGCAAAAGCGTCGTCTCCAACCAATTGATGCATGATCGGGAAGTTGGCGTCCAGGGCTTCGATCAATCTGGCATTGTAGGCATAGGCATACACATTGAGTCTGGTCGCTACATCAAAGCGCTCCGTGCCGACTACTTGCTGCGCAAAATCGCTTGAGTGTGTCTTCAGAAAGTTATGGAACTGAAGCTGCAATTGAATAAGACTCATACTGTTACCTCAGCCATGGCTTCTGCTGCGATTTGTCGTGCACAGTTCAGTTCAACCATCAGCTCGGCGAGTGGTGGAATGTGATCATCCCGTTCGATCATGGTGGAAATCGGCCCCAGGTGGGTAATGGTTTCGCGATATAGCTGCCACACCGGATCTGGGATGGGATGGTCATGGGTATCTACTAGATAGCTACCTTCATTGGTATGGCCAGCAAGATGAATTTGTTGTACCCGCGCTCTGGGTACGCCGGTCAGATAGCGCAATGGGTCGAATTCATGGTTAACACTGCTGACATAGATGTTGTTCACGTCCAGCAAAATCAGGCAGTCCGCTTGTTCTGCCACTGCAGAGAGAAAGTCCCATTCCGATAATGCTGAACTGGCATATGTCAGGTAACTGGAGACATTTTCAAGCAGGATTTGTCGGCCCAGATAGTCCTGAACCTGCATGACGCGAGAGGCGACATGCCGAATGGCTTCTTCCGTATAGGGTAGCGGCAACAGGTCATGCGCGTTGTGACCACCTACGCCGGTCCAGCATAAATGATCAGAAATCCAGGCGGGCTGCACCCGATCCGCCAAATGCTTCAACTCACGCAGATAGTCCTGATTGAGTGGATCGCTGGAACCGATCGACAGGCTGACACCATGCATTACCATCGGATAATGTTCGCGAATCTGGTCCAGATAGTGCAATGGCTTACCACCACCCACCATGTAGTTTTCCGAGATGATTTCGAACCAGTCGACATTGGGGCGTTGCGCAAGTACTTCACTGTAGTGGTCGGTACGTAATCCCAGGCCAAAGCCCAGAGAGGGAAAGACAGCCATGGTCACTTGCTTTCAGAACAGGTTGGCTCACAAGATGTGAACAGGTACCAAGACATTGTTGGTGTGTGTTTTGGACATGGGCAATATGGAAAAACACACTTCAGCAATAACTTGTCGGGTTTGCGTCAATGGAAAAAGGCCGGCACGTAGCCGGCCCGCCAACAAGCTGGGCTTACTGCATTACCTTGCCCTTCTTGGCTTTGCACTCTTTCTCGGTCACTTCCACCCAACCATGGCCTTTGCAGCTATTCTGGCCTTTGCATTCGTTGGATGCGGTTTTGCAAGCACTGGTGCCCTTGCAAGTGTTGATACCCTCACATTTGACCTTTGCGGCTTCAGCGGCATGGGCTGTGGTTGCGACACCAACAGTTGAGAACAGTGCTGCAGCAGCGGAAGCCAGCGCGAGTCCAGTCAGTTTTTTCTTGTCCATTGCAATATCTCCTTGGTTTAACAATTAACAACTACACGAAAAACGCGAAAACGACGATGTGGCCATTTTCGACGCCTTGCCGGCCCAATCAATGCCTGCAAAGCCTATTGGACACAGACACTGGCTTTAGTCGGTTAACCCTGAAATTGCTTACTTCTGGGCACCTTTGACCGCAGCCTGTGCCGCGTCACATTCTTGTTTGCTGGCTTCAACCCAGCCTTGTCCCTTGCATGAATTCAAGCCCTTGCAATCGTTCTTTGCTGTTTTGCAGGCACTTTGGCCTTTGCAACCATTAATGCCTTCGCACTTGACCTTGGCTTCGTCAGCGGCATGCGCGCCAGGCACGGCGATTGCACCAAACATCAGTGCAGCAGCGGAAGCGAGTGCAACACGGGTAGCCTTGATTTTCATTGTTTACTCCTTTGTTTACGATTGATGTTGAAATCAGCACGATTGCTGAAATCGCCATCTACCGTAACACCCATTCCAGATGCATGACAAACACATGATTTTATGTGGATTTCAGCTTTTCTCCCATCTGCTTGATGGAATGGCTTCGAGTATATTGTTCTATTATTAATCAGTTGCTTAATATGCTTTTATGCAGTCGCTTGTGCGCACAGGCGAATTCAATCAACTTGGTTGGATGTGCGCTATTTTTATGTGCGCAGCATCACATCTGAGCGTTTGTCGTGCGACCACGATTTTTCTTACATCTTTTTTGATGAACGGATATACGTGGCAGAAGGTGAACTGGATGCAAGAAATTGGATGATCGCGCAAAAAAGCACGCAGTTCATGCCGCAGGAAATCGTTTCTTAAAGGTATAATTTGCCCTTTCGCGATTAGCAAGGAAGCGCCAAACATGCAAGAACAGTACAGCCCGTCGCAGGTTGAACAGGCCGCGCAGGATCACTGGAACCGGAACAAGGTGTTCAACGTTGCGGAAGACACCACTAAGCCCAAGTACTACTGCCTGTCGATGTTCCCTTATCCATCCGGCAAGTTGCATATGGGCCACGTCCGCAACTACACCATTGGCGACGTGCTATCGCGCTTTTATAAACTGAATGGCTACAACGTGTTGCAACCCATGGGCTGGGACGCCTTTGGCATGCCGGCGGAAAATGCAGCACTGAAGTCTGGCCGCGCACCTGCAGAGTGGACTTACGCCAATATCGAATACATGAAAGGCCAGCTGAAAAGCCTAGGCCTGGCGATTGACTGGGAGCGGGAAGTTACTACCTGCAAACCGGAATACTATCAATGGGAGCAATGGCTGTTCACTCGATTGTTTGAAAAAGGCGTGATCTATAAGAAAGCCGGTATCGTCAATTGGGACCCGGTTGATCAAACTGTGCTGGCGAACGAGCAAGTGATCGATGGCCGTGGCTGGCGCTCCGGTGCGCTAGTGGAAAAGCGCGAAATCCCGATGTACTACTTCAAGATCACCGCTTACGCTGATGAGCTGTTGCGTGATCTGGACAAACTGGAAGGTTGGCCAGAGCAGGTCAAAACCATGCAGCGCAATTGGATCGGCAAGAGCTTCGGTGCTGAAGTCGTGTTTGACTATGATGTGGCAACTACGGGTGAAGCAGGCCAGTTGCGGGTTTACACCACACGCCCGGATACCTTGATGGGGGCAACTTATGTGGCGGTCGCTGCGGAACACCCGTTGGCAACCCGTGCGGGAGAAAAGAACCCGGCATTGGCGGCCTTTATTGCCGAATGCAAATCAGGCTCGGTAGCGGAAGCCGATGTCGCCACCATGGAAAAGAAGGGTATGGCGACTGGTGAGTTTGTCATCCATCCATTGACTGGTGACAAGCTGCCTGTGTGGGTAGCTAATTACGTACTGTGGGGTTATGGGGAAGGCGCGGTGATGGCGGTTCCGGCCCATGATGAGCGCGATTTTGAATTTGCCAACAAGTACAACCTGCCGATCAAACAGGTTTATACACTGGCGGCAGGTGGTGATGATTTTGACTGCCGCATTTGGAAGGAATGGTATGGTGCCAAGGACGATACCCTGGTTACCATAAATTGCGGTAAATATGATGGCAAGGGTTTCCAAGGGGCATTCGACGGTATTGTTGGTGACCTGGAAGCCACTGCACATGGCGCCAAGCGCACTCAATTCCGTTTACGTGACTGGGGTATTTCCCGTCAGCGTTATTGGGGTTGCCCGATTCCAGTCATTCATTGCGAATGCTGCGGTGACGTACCGGTTCCTGCTGATCAATTGCCGGTGTGCTTGCCAGAAAACGTTGTCCCCGATGGACGTGGCAATCCGCTGGCAAAAATGCCCGAATTCTACGAAACGACTTGCCCGAAATGCAGCAAGCCAGCACGCCGTGAAACCGACACCATGGATACCTTCGTGGAATCCAGTTGGTACTATGCCCGCTATGCGTCACCGCAATTTGCCAATGGTATGGTCGACAAGGCAGCGGCTAATTACTGGTTACCCGTGGATCAATACATTGGTGGGATCGAACATGCGATCCTTCATCTGTTGTATGCACGCTTCTTCCATAAGTTGATGCGGGATGAAGGTTTGGTCTCAAATGATGAACCTTTTGCCAACTTGCTGACTCAAGGCATGGTGGTGGCAGAAACCTTCTATCGCGATTTGCCGGAAGGCAAGAAAGACTGGATCAATCCGGCGGATGTTGAGTTGGAGCGTGATGGCAAAGGTAAAATCACCAAAGCGATGCTGAAGAGCGACGGGCAGCCTGTTGTCATTGGCGGGACTGAAAAGATGTCCAAGTCCAAGAATAACGGTGTTGACCCACAGGAACTGATTGACCGTTACGGTGCGGATACTGCTCGTTTGTTCATGATGTTTGCCTCTCCGCCAGAACAAAGTCTGGAATGGTCTGATGCCGGTGTGGAAGGTGCACATCGTTTTCTGAAGCGGCTTTGGAAGACCGTTTACGATCATGTCAGCACTGGCGTGGTAACCAAGTACACATCAGGTGATTTGAATGATGCACAAAAGGCACTGCGCTTTCAGTTGCATAGGCATGGTATTGAAAAGATCACTATTGACTATGGCCAGCGCAAACAATTCAATACTGCTATTGCAGCAGTAATGGAATTGCTCAATCTGTATGGCAAAACCGATTTGCAAGGGACGTTGGGCCGTGCCTTGGCACAAGAAGTGCTGGAGGATGCGGTCATTCTGCTGTCGCCAATCGTGCCACACATTTGTGATGCGTTGTGGAGCGAGCTGCGTCCTGGCACCCAATTGTTGGACCAGCCATGGCCCAAGGTGGATGCTGCTGCTCTGGTGCAAACCGAGATCGATTTGGTGATTCAGGTCAATGGCAAGCTGCGCGGTAACATTCGTGTGGGTAAAGATGCTGATAAGGCGACGATTGAAGCAGCCGCTTTGGCTGACGAAAATGTCAAGAAATGGGTCGAAGGTCAGGACATCAAGAAGATTGTGGTGGTGCCTGGTCGGTTGATCAACATTGTGTTGTAACTGCTAATAACCTGTTCAATGTCTTATTGCGCGACTACGATCGGGCTCATGTGTTGCTCAAAATCCTCATGTATCACACCTACACGCCGGTTTTTGCGCTGCGCTTCACCCTGCTGGTGGCCGCTCATCACAGACCTTGAACAGGCACTAAGAGGTGGTATTGCCACCTCTTGTACTGTCTGAGATCTGTCATGACGTTGACAGATCTCTTCCAAGGGCGTTGACGATGCGCCGCAAAACCAAACCAATGACGGGTCGAGTCTGATATGAAGGTTTCTTATCTGATGCCGCTTGCAGCGGTAGCGATGCTTACCGCGTGTGGTTTTCATCTGCGTGGCCAGGGCGGGTCATATACCTTGCCTTATCAATCGATGGCGGTTGAAGGGGCTGGCGCCATTGTGTCAGGACTGCAGCAATATCTCCGTGCCGTGCCAAATATGAAACTGGTTCCTGCTGCAGATGCTGAGGCGACAGTCTCCATCGTGAATGAGCGAACGGAGAAAGTCATCCGGTCGTTGAATCAATCAGGTAATGTCAGCGAATACGAACTGAGATACACGCTGACCTACACATTGCTCGGGTCGAAGCGTCAACAGCTTTTTCCCGTGACTGATATCAATATTCGTCGTTACATGACTTATAGCGACTCATTGGCGCTGGCAAAAGAGCAAGAAGAAGCTATGCTGATTCGCGATATGCAGCAGGATGCCACGCAACAAGTCATCCGTCGTTTGAGTGTCTTCCGACCCAAGCCAGAAGACATGTCCAGCCAATTACCGGCAAAGGCGTCCTGATTGCAAATCAAGCTTGAACAGTTGCCACAACATTTGCAGCGAGGATTGTCCTCGCTGTATGTGTTGCACGGTGAAGAAGCTTTTCTGTTGTTGGAAGCGGCAGACCGGATTCGTTCCAGAGCTCGCCAGGATGGTTTTATCGAGCGGGAAGTTCTGACCGTTGAACCAGGGTTCAAATGGAATGAGCTGATGATGGCTGGTGCCAGCCAGAGTCTGTTTGGTGATCGTAAGTTATTGGAACTACGCATCCCGTCAGGTAAGCCGGGGACGGAGGGTGCACAGGTTCTGCAAGACTACTGTGCCAATTTGTCATCAGATACGGTCACGCTGATTACACTTCCAAAGCTGGATCGTGCGCAACAAAGTAGTAAATGGTTTACCACACTGGACTCGGCAGGAGTGGTCATGGCTGCATGGCCAATTGATCGCAGCCATCTTCCGCAATGGATTTCAGCCCGACTGGCCTTACAGAATCAGCAAGTGGAGCGCACTACCCTGGAGTTTTTGGCCGATAAAGTCGAGGGAAATCTGTTTGCGGCACATCAAGAAGTGCAAAAACTGGCCTTGCTCTATCCTGAAGGTGCTTTGAGCCTAGAGCTGGTACGAGACGCGGTACTGGATGTCACGCGGTATGATGTGTTCAAGTTGGGTGAAGCTTTATTACAAGGGGATGCAGGTCGATTCATGAAAGTACTGGATGGTCTGCATGCGGAAGGGGAATCGCCAGTGCTGGTGCTGTGGGCACTGACCGAAGAGATTCGCACCATGCTGAAACTGAAACAGGGTTTGGCGATGCGGCAGTCGCTTTCTCAACTAATGAAGGACCATCGGGTGTGGGGGGAGCGCCAGAAGTTGATGGAACCGGCATTGCGTCGTGTCGCGATTCCTGCGTTGCAGGCCGGTTTACGGAAATCCCATGAAATTGACCGATCAATCAAAGGCGTAAGTGCGAACGAGCCGTGGGCAGCCATGATGCGGTTGGGTTTATCATTGTGTGCCAGTACGGCTACACGTTTTGATTTGAGTGCATGATGTTGAATGTTGCAACCATTGAAGCTGTCATATTTGATATGGATGGTCTGATGCTGGACACCGAGCGAATTGCGCTGGCTTGTTGGAGCCAGGCATTGGAAATGCACGGTTATCAGGTCGATCCCGCGATAGGTTTGGGGATGGTTGGGTTGAACAGTCGGGACTCTGCTCAATGGATACGGCAGACACTGGGTGAAGATTTTCCGGTTGACGTGATCAACAAGACATCCAATGAATTGTATCTTGAAGCTTTTTCAAGGGGCATTCCAACCAAGCCTGGCTTGTTTGAACTGTTGGACAAGCTGGAGTCCTTGAGCATCCCCAAGGCAGTTGCAACTTCAACGCGTCGAGTCAATGCGGAAAAAAAGCTGGTTTTGGCTGGAATCCTGCATCGTTTTGCGTTTACGGTTTGTGGCGACGAGGTGAGGGCAGGCAAGCCAGAGCCAGAGATCTTTTTGCGTGCTGCAGAAGGGTTGGGTGTAACACCAGGCAAGTGCTTGGTGCTGGAGGATTCGGATCCTGGCGTGCGCGGCGCAACGGCGGCAGGAATGCATGTTATCCAGGTGCCAGATGTTCGGCTGCCCAGCGATGCGATCCGCATGATCGGTCATCCCATTGTGCCCGATTTGCACACTGTCTGTGCTTTGTGGATAAACCAATAATTCTCGAATCCGTCAAGTGGCGTCAGCTAACCACTGATTAAGCTAATGGGTTGGTGTTGGTTCATTGCCAAATTCCATACCGTGGCCAGTGT
This sequence comes from Chitinivorax sp. B, assembly GCF_005503445.1. Lineage (NCBI taxonomy): Bacteria > Pseudomonadati > Pseudomonadota > Betaproteobacteria > Chitinivorax > Chitinivorax sp. B. The sequence continues at coordinate 138,335 of NZ_SCOH01000001.1, forward strand.
CAAGGTTGCAGTACAGGTGCTTTCTCGTAGATGACTTCATGTGGTTTGTGGCGAGTAGCGATCCGCGCGAATTCACCAGATTGCTTACCTTGTTTGATTGCGGCATTGATAAGAATCATCGCGTCACCTTGTCCAAGTGCCTTGGGAATAGCCAGATAGAACTCGTTGCGGGTTAGAGGGCGAGGAAGCGCGATGAACTCCTTTGCCTTGGTTGACAGAATGGCATCGTTACGCAGTGCTTGATACAGCCCTTCCTGGCCGCCTCCCACCAGTACTGCATCGATTCTCCCCGCGAGTAGCTTTTTCATGCGGGCCGTAGTGGTGTTGGCATCCTCATCTATTGTCAGAAAAGTTTGCCGCGCATGCTCGAAAGTATCGTTTAAACGAAAACCAGCTTGCATGCCGATGCGTTTCCCACGCAAATCCTCCAGCGTTTCAAATGGAAACTCATGCCCACGCTTGGTAACCAGAATCGAATCGGTAAAGTAGAGCGGTTCGGAAAAATCGAAAATTCTGGCCCGGGCTTCCGTTTTTGATATACCTAATATTCCACCTCGCCCTGCAGTACCCATTGCAACTGTTCGCCCCCACGGAAAACACTTGATTTCGAAGCGAAGGCCTGTCTGCTTTTCAATGTAGCGCACTATATCCGCCAAGATACCTTTGGGCTGACCATTCTCATAATGCAATGTGGTGGTGCCGGTGTCGGTGGTGAACAACATGATGGTTGGCTGCGCAAGTACATGCCCAGTCATGACGAGGTTGGCGACCAGGTATGTCAGTAACAGGCAGAGCAGGCGAGCGAGCATGACATTTGAATTGGATAGGCAAACCTTGCATGCTAGTGTTTGCATGCGGTCCCGAGAAGTTAGGGGAATCCCTATTGATAACAACTACTTTAGCAAGCATTCAGCTATTCTGGCCATGACCTGCCATATCACCTTATTTCTGTTGCAGCGCCAAGTCTGTGGCTGAATCAGGCATACCATGTTTGTTGAGGTAATCACGGTTGTTGCCCATGTCCGCTATTGGGCTCGAAGAGCATTTCAATCTGCTGGATCGATTGTGAAAAAAAGCAAAATTTCTTCGTGCGGTAGCGAGCAAAAAATGTGTCGATTTTCTTTACACTTAGCTAAAAGCTATTGGGTTAAATTAATTCATTTAGCTGAATATAATGATTAATTTATATATGGAATGGTTGTTGCTTTGATGTGGCGCTGTTGGGTCAAGTCTTGTTGAGTAACAATCAGAAATGGTTAATAGAATGGGAAAAACAACTTCTTTGCTGGCCACTGCCATTACGTTGGCCGTATGTTTTGGTGCGACATCTGTCGCAAGTGCAAGTGTGATTTCTTACCAAAGCCGTTACTCACCTGCGGGTAACTTCGCTACAGGCTTACAATACCAATCCACTATTGACGGTCTGGTGGCCACAGTGCCAACCGCTGGTTATTGCGATCGCACCATTAGTACGTTCGCAGGTATCAGCAATCAAGCAGTATGCAATGGTGGCTCTTATCGCGATATTGCGTTTCACTATAACATCGCATTTGGCGTTGGGGCTGCGGATGCAGGTCAATGGTCATTCCGTCTAGGCCCTGATTTTGGTAAAGGCGGTGCCGTCTTTCTGGATGGTGTATTGTTGGCTGTCAAGAACGATGATCTGTGGTGGAATGGTAATTTCAATGCTTCAGGCGAATTGCTCTCCACGACCGTCGGCAATCTGGTGGCAAGCAATCACACACTTGATATTTACGGTTTTGAGGGGTGTTGTGACGGATTGCAATCTGCTCAGTTCCGAATCGGTAATGGGCAGTGGACGACTTTCTCAGGCCAAGATAAGCAGAACCGTGTACCGGAGCCCGCATCGATTGCACTGTTCGGCGCAGCGCTGATCGGTTTACGTATTAGCCGTCGCTTATGGGCGTGATACCACAAATTCCGTTTCGGTGGTGTGTCTTCCGAAATGTGTTGTCGCAGCTAGCGAAAAAACCGACATATTTTTGTCGGTTTTTTTTACATCTTTATAACAGACTAGCTAACATCCTGGTGGTGTTTGGCATGTTCTTCGGAGCAATAGACACGTTGTCCTACCTTGGTCGATTCAGATTCCGGAATCAGCGTATGGCAGTGATTGCATTGCACCAACTGCGTTGCCGGCCGAATCTCAGGTGGCTTGGTCGATTGTTCACGTGCCCGGAACCATCGCCAGATCAGGTAACCAATCACCAACAAAATAAGAATTCGAATCAGCATGGTTGTCGGTGTCTCATCAAAATGCTGAATATGGCATGGGCTTGCGGCCCAACCAGCCATATCACCGTTTGATCGAGTGTGCTTGGCTGGTTGTTAAGCATTCCCCACTAATTAATTCAATGGGGCTTTCTTCTGAATGAACTCGATTTTATAGCCATCGGGATCTTCAACAAATGCGATGACCGTTGTGCCATGCTTCATTGGTCCTGCCTCTCGGGTAACCTTACCACCCAATTGTTTGACTTCTTCACAGGCCTGGTAGGCATCATCAACTTCAATGGCAATGTGGCCATAGCCATTTCCCAGATCATACTGTTCGGTGTCCCAGTTGTGGGTCAGTTCAATGACGGTCTGTTCACTTTCTGCACCATAGCCAATAAAGGCCAGGGTAAATCGACCTTCCGGATAGTCTTGGCGCCGAAGTTCACGCATTTTTAGCACTTTGGTGTAGAACGCAATGGAACGATCCAGATTGCCAACACGAAGCATGGTGTGAAGGATACGCATGATATAGGTTCCTGAAAACAAGGGTTGAGCGAGCCTAGGCGTATGGGAAGGTGTAATGGAATAGGCAATGCCACCACACGCGGGCATGGTACAAGAGAAACGGCCCATGAGCCGTGTCCCAACTTGAGATTAGAATTACAACAGATTCAGACTCGGTCCGAGCGATTTCAGTTCTGCCCGCGCTTGCTGGTAGTCGGGATATAGTTTTGTTACATGCGACCAGAACCGAGGTGAGTGATTCATTTCCAATAGATGTGCCAATTCGTGTACAACCACATAGTCGATCAAATGTGTAGGTGCCTGAATCAGTCGCCAGTTAAGTCTGATTTCACCTTTGCTGTTACAACTACCCCACCGTGTACGAGCGCTGGATAGGAGTAATTTGCTGGGTGTAACGTTCAACTGACCAGCCAATTCCGCCAACCGTTCTGCAAAATAAACCTTGGCCTGACGCATCAACCATTTTTTCAAGGTTATTTCCAGATTGGATTCGTCTGGCAGGCCTACCAACAGTTCATTGCCAATCTGCTTGATGGCTGACTTACTGGCTTGGATCATGCGGAGAGTCAAAGGCTCACCCAGCAGCCAAAGTGTTGCGTTATTGCGAAGATTGGGTGTAACCGGGTCCAACCAATTGGCTAGCTTATCAAGTATCCAATCGGCCTTCTCAAACAACAATGCCTGAATATGAGCTTCTGCAATTCGTGCTGGGGCGTTGACGGTCAATCCATTGCGATCAATACGCAGACCAAAGGTGCGTCGCTTGGCACTGCGTTTCAAGATGTAATCGATGTGGCGGTCTGCCAACTTAATCGATCGTTGCTCGGCTTGGGGTGTTGGCAAGATTGGAATTATTGCGTGGATGGCAGGGGCCAACACCACTGATGCGTGGCATCTCGTGTTTGATCCAGCTTTCACCGGCAGTGGTCAAGGATTGCACTGTATGACCATCCGGCGAGATGGCCGGGCCGATGGCGACTACAATTTCACCAGGGAATCGCCATAGTGAATTCTTAGGCCAGAACTCACCAGAATTGAGTGCGACCGGGACAATCGGTACGTTCAGATCACGTGCTAGCCGTGCCCCTCCCATTTTGAAGTCACGAACTTGACCGGCTGGTACTCGGGAGCCTTCGGGGAAGATGACAATCCAGAAACCTTTGGCAATGCGATCACGTCCTTGGGTAATCAATTGCTGATTGGCTTTACGTTTGTCTGAACGGTTGATCAGGATTGGTGATAGCGTGGCCAGCCCCCAGCCAAAAAAAGGGACCCAAGCCAGCTCTCGTTTGGCAACCCATACTTGGGGCGGAAAAATGCCTTGGAATGCCACGGTTTCCCAGGCTGATTGATGCTTGGAATAGATGATACAGGGGGTGTCAGGCAGATTTTCGATGCCTTCGACACGATATCTGACCCCACACAGATGTACGCTCAGCCACATGTAAATACGTGACCACATCGTGACGATGCGATAACGTCGGATTGGGGCTAACGGCAGGATCAGCAAGGCGATGATGGCAAAAACCGGTGTTGTGATCAGCAGTGCCAGCAGGAACAGTAGTGAGCGTAGCCAGACTTTCATTCGTCCTCCGGAAGCTTGGCAAGGTATTCTGCTGCTTGCTGCAGATTATCGAATACCAGGGTTCCTTCTGGCAGGCTGCCGTCAGCACGGGTCTTTTCTCCTTTGCCGGTCAGTACCAGAATAGGCTGACCACCCATGGCATGAATCGCTTGCAGATCACGCAAACTATCGCCTATGCCGGGCACACCAGCCATCCGTATGCCGAAACGTTCTGCGATCTGCTCGAACATGCCTGTCTCCGGTTTACGGCAATTGCATTCGTCTTTTGCCGTGTGTGGGCAGAAGAATACAGCATCTACCCGGCCACCTACTTGTGACAGCAGCTTGTGCATTTTCTGGTGCATGGCATTGAGGGCAGACATGTCGAACAGGCCGCGGCCAATGCCCGACTGATTGGTGGCAACAATCACGCGATAGCCAGCCTGATTGAGTAGGGCGATGGCTTCCAGGCTACCGGGTAACGGTTGCCATTCATCCGGATTCTTGATGAATTCGGCGCTGTCATAATTGATGACGCCGTCGCGGTCGAGGATGACGAATTTCATGGCGGCCACCTTAACATAAACAAAATGAGACGACTAGCAGGGGGAGTCCCGGCTTGCCTTGATCTTACGCATAGCTATTTCAGGTATTTTACAGCATGCGCACGCAATGGATGGCGGGCGGTTCAATGCCGATAAAAAAGCCGCAACAGCGGCTTTTTTATCGGCTTGCCAAGTGGTGTGATCAACTTGCCAATTTTGAGATGTCAGCAACCTGATTCATCAAGTTACCAAGCTGGGTGAGCAAGGCCAAGCGGTTCTGACGGAGTAGCGGCTCATCGGTCATGACCATGACCTGGTCGAAAAAGGCGTCAACCGTTTCGCGCAAACCTGCCAATGCTTTCAGCGCATCTGTGTAACCTTGGTTGGCAACATGTGATTCTACAATCGGCTTCACTTTGGCAACGGCTTCAAACAACGCTTTTTCGGCGGTTTCCTGAAGCAATGTGAAATCGGGTGCGCTATGAATGGCATCGGTTTTTTTCAGGATGTTACCAATACGCTTGTTGGCAGCGGCAAGGCTCTCAGCTTCAGGCAGGCTGCGGAAAGTGGTCACGGCCTCGACACGTGGCAACACCTGATCGATGCGGCGTGGCCCCTGACTGACTACAGCTTCGATCACGGTCACGTCGAAATCGCGACCGGCCAGATAGTTTTTCAGTCGTTCCTGCATGAAATCGAACAGTTTCGGAACGGTATCTTCCGCCAGATTGGCTGTCACAAAGCAGGCGCGGGCGTGTTCCAGCAATTCCATCAAATCCAGTGCCAATGGGCTTTCCAGCAGGATACGCAGGACACCCAGCGCATGACGACGCAGGCCGAACGGGTCTTTGTCGCCTGTCGGGATCAGGCCAATACCCCAGATACCAACCAATGTATCCAGTTTGTCGGCCAGTGCCACTGCAGCTGCAATATTGTCTTGTGGCAAAGTGTCGCCGGCAAAGCGCGGGTGATAGTGGCCTTCAATGGCGTGGGCTACGATATCCGATTCACCATCGATACGGGCGTAATACATGCCCATTGTCCCTTGCAGCTCCGGGAATTCACCAACCATGTCGGTCAGCAAATCTGCCTTGACCAGATAAGCGGCGCGTTCGGCTTGCTTGGCATCGGCGTGTAACTTGCCAGCGATGATGCCTGCCAGCTTACAGAGGCGTTGGACACGCTCTAGCTGCGTTCCCAGCTTATTGTGGTAGACCACGTTTTCCAGACGTTGTACTCGAGCATCCAGTCGCTGTTTTTGATCCTGTTCAAAGAAGAATTTGGCATCAGACAGGCGGGCGCGCAAGACGCGTTCGTTGCCATGGATGATGTGACTCGGGTCATCTGTCTGCAGATTGCTGACAACCAGAAAACGCGACTGCAGACGGCCATTGGCATCAAGTAACGGAAAATATTTCTGATGTTGTTGCATCGACAGGATCAGGCATTCCTGTGGCACTTTCAGGAAGTCTTCGCTGAAGCTGCCGATATAGACGGCTGGCCATTCCACCAATGCGGTAACTTCATCCAGCAATGCTTCATGATCGGCCAACTGGCAATCAGCTGCTGATGCAGCCCGTTTCAGTTGATCCTCAATATTGGCACGGCGGGCTACAAAACTGGCGATGACGTGGCCTTGCTCATACAAGGTACGGGCATAGGCATCGGCATGGGGAATGGAAATCTCGCCTTTGGACAGAAAACGGTGACCCAGCGTGGTTCGTCCACTGTTCAGTTCCAGTGCGCAGCCATCAATAACCTGATCGCCATGTAACATGATCAGGCCATGTACTGGACGAATAAACTGACTATCGCGCGATCCCCAACGCATCAATTTGGGTGCGGGCAGTTTTTTCAGTGCAGTTTCAACAATGACGACCAATTGGCTGGCCAGGCTTTCACCTGTCTTGGTGTAACGATGTACATAGACATCGTTCTTGCCATCATTGCCGATGGTCAGTTGGGCAACCTCTACCCCGCAGGAGCGGGCAAAGCCTGTCAGTGCTGGCGTGGGTTGGCCGTCTTTCATGGCATTGGCGACAGCCGGGCCACGGCGTTCCACTTGTTGATCCGGTTGCAGGCTGATCACATTGGGAATGGTGACCGCGAGGCGGCGTGGGCTGGCGAAGACATGGTGTTCCACGCCAGTCATTACAAAGTTGAGCTTGGTCAGCTCATCGACAATCGTCTGCGCAAAGGCGGCACCTAAGCGGGGCAGCGCCTTGGGCGGCAGCTCTTCGGTTAACAGTTCAATCAGCAGGGTATCTTGCATGGCCAATTCTTCATCGGTAAGTCAGCGCGACAACGAGCACTGACGTGGTCATTATTTTGCCTGGCACATCGGGAAGCCCAGAGCTTCACGCGCATCGTAATAGGCTTGGGCCACCCCTCGTGACAGGGTGCGAAGGCGGCCAATGTAGGCAGCCCGTTCGGTGACGGAAATGGCACCACGTGCATCCAGCAGGTTGAAGGTATGGCTGGCTTTCATGATCATTTCGTAACCAGGCAATGGCAGTCCCAGTTCCAACAGGCGAGTCGCTTCGGCTTCGTAGTTGTTGAACTGTTCAAACAACAGTGCGACATTGCTGGCATCAAAGGCAAACTTGGACTGCTCGATTTCATTTTGATGGAACACATTGCCATATGTCAGCTTGTTACCATCTGGTGTGATTGCCCATACCAAGTCATAAACGTTTTCCACGCCCTGCAGGTACATGGCCAAGCGTTCCAGACCGTAGGTGATTTCGCCGGTAACGGGCTTACAGTCCAAGCCACCCACTTGCTGGAAGTAGGTGAACTGGGTGACTTCCATGCCATTCAGCCACACTTCCCAACCCAATCCCCACGCGCCCAATGAGGGCGATTCCCAGTCATCTTCGACAAAGCGGATGTCGTAGACGGTGGGGTCTACGCCCAAAGCACGCAGGCTGTCGAGGTAAAGATCCTGGATATTGTCCGGACTGGGTTTGAGTACCACCTGAAACTGGTGATGCTGGAACAGTCGGTTGGGGTTCTCGCCGTAACGACCATCTTTCGGACGGCGTGAAGGTTGAACATAGGCAGCATTCCATGGTTCCGGGCCAATAGCACGCAGGAAAGTAGCAGTGTGGAAGGTACCGGCACCGACTTCCATATCGTACGGCAGGAGCAGGGCGCAGCCTTGCTTGTTCCAGTAATTCTGGAGGGTGAGAATGATTTCCTGAAAGGTCAGCATGAATTGATGCTTGCGAGTAAGGTCAAAACGGGCATTCTAACCCGATTGGATACACCGTAAAACCCGGATGTGCAGCGATATCGAGGGACATGGGGAAACCTGCCCGGATTGGCACGTCATCTGTGGATTGACCGACTATAGATAAAGTAGACGAATCCAACCTGAATGTTGTCATGCATATTTCAAGCTATTGGCGAGGCATGGCCTTGGCACTATTGGCCACACCAATGGCTTGCGTGGCTGCTGACCTTCGGGTTTCATATCATCTAGCTTTTTCTACCCCCTATGTGATTGTCAATGGTTTGACTCTGACCGATGGGCTGATGAAGGATATTGGCGATGCTGTTGCGTCGGTATCCGGCCTGTCTGTGAGTTATCACGTCACGTCACGTGCCCGGCTTGAATCTGAAATTATCGAAGGGCGCTATCACATGACCTGCCTGATTGTACCTGCCTGGTTCAGGGAGCCAGCGCGAATGGACTGGTCCATTCCATTGATCACGGAGAATGAACGATACCTGATACCGAAACAGGCGGCAGATATCGTGGAACTTGATGATTTGAATGGCTTGATGTTAGGGCTGATCAAGAATTTTCGTTATCCGACGTTGGAAAAGCGGATTGCTGACGGTCAATTTATCCGGGATAACTCGGCTGATTTTCATCAGGCACTCAAAAAACTCAAATTTGGCCGGGTGGATGCGATGCTGATCAAGGATCTTCAATTGAATCACCTGTTGAAGCACGAACCGGACGCGCAACGATTCAAACTAGCAACCCGGGTGGAGAGTCGGAATGAACTGCAATGCGCCATTTCACGACATCTCCCGTTTGACCGGTCGATACTGGAGCATGCCTTTCAACAGCTGAAGGAGAGTGGGCAACTGGAGCGGATTGCTGCCAAGTACCGGTAGTGCCGTACTGTCTGCGCCGAGCGCCTCAGCATCGGATTGTGCTGTTGATCGGGCGTGACGAGGTCTTGTCTCGTTGCCGTCATTGACTACTTGCACTCATTGTTCTGAGGGTCGACCTTCATGGTTTGTTCACCCATCGTCCGTAGCGGAATCCGCTATCGAACTCAATATCCGTGCTGTTGGGTATGATGCGTGCCGTTGTAGTGTAAACCTCATCAAGGACATTTTCGGTTGGCACCAGTTTTGGAATCTGCATGGCTGGTATCCCTTTGTCCTTTAGCCATGGATGCGGGTTAGCTACACGAATCCGATATTTGAACGACAAATAGCGTATACCCCCCAACTCCATGCTTGGCAGTGCATCGACAATGCTATCGAGGCTGGCATCTCCCATGCACAGACGGGGTCGTGGTTCACTGATGCCTGGCTCTGGGTCATCGCGGTAGGCAACCTTACCTGCCGCGGTCAGGGAGTAGGTGTATCGGGCGTCGTTACCCGACTCCTGTTTGTCAATCAGGCCTGCGTTCAGCAAGGTGTTGCAATATAAACACGTCCTGTCAGGCTGAATGGGAAAAGGGCCTTCATAAATGCACAAGGGACTTTGTTTTTTAAGCTGATCGCTCAATTGACTGATGATCGGTTGCTTGTAACGTGCTTCAATTTCGCCTTTGTGCTTGCCGCCGAGTATGAAACGGTACAGTAGCATCACGATTAGTGCGGCAGCCAGACCATAAAACAGGTTTTTCATGTTTTCCCTTCGAGTGGTGCCAGTGGTCGTTGGTGCCGTCAGGCGTGAAGCCGCATTGGTGACATGCTTGTTCGTTTAATGTGGGGACTGATACAACGTGCCATGGATGGCGAATTGTGAAATGGTGCAGTGCCACCGGCAATGTGTATGCAACCCTCAGCTACTGTATCCATTAACGGTATTCATTGGCGATCCGCTCCAATTGACCAGTCACTTTGAGCTTTTGAAAGGCCTGTTCCAGCCGAGTGGCACTATAGGGCAAATTACGTGAGATCGCACATAGCAGTGTATTGCGGCTTTCCACCCGGGTTGCGAGCTTGAATTGGCGAGCGGTGGGATCATTTTTCATCAGGTAATTGATCTGGATGTCTTTCGCCAGCATGGCGTCAATCCGTCCGCGTTTGAGTTTTCTGTAAGCTTGCTGAACGTTCATGGAATCATCACGAGTAAAGCGACCGGTAGCCAAGCCTTCTTCAAGGCTGGGGTACCGATAGTTGCGGATCAAGCCGATACTGCGGCCATCAAGATCGATTTGAGTCACAATATCGGCGGCTTCGTGAGGAAGTAGATAGCGCTCCTCTTCATTCAAGAGCGGCACTGACCATAGTACGGACTGGGGATTCTTGAACCATTGTGGTGTGGTCAGACAATTCATGTGCACAATCCCCAGCTCGGTGTCTTTCTCGATTCTGGCACGAGATGTGATCTGGTAAACAGCAGTCATGCCTGCGGCTTGCGCGATGGCATCTCCTAGGCTTTTGGTCAGGCTGTTGGCCAGTTCATTGCCATTCATGATCACATAGGGCTCGGAATGACTCGGTTCGAAGGCGATCAGCAAATCCTGAGCGTGGCTAGGTAGTGCGTGGCAAAGCAGCGCAAGATATAAAGTTAATAAGCGTAACGGGTTGTACATGATGAAGAAGGCTGTCGAGGTATCTTCTTCATCATAGTTGCTTGTCAACACATTGACGTGACAGGTCTGGCATGTGGCGCCATTGTTTCAATACAGCAGCAGATATCAGGATGGACTTGCGACACGTTGGGTGCGATTCAGTCGCCAGTAACGGATGCTGAGGCCAAGCAATAGGCAAGGAAGCCAGACCCATCTTAATTCGGACCACAGAACTATCAGGCCGCGGTCGGATAAAAAGCGAGACAAACCGATAGGGGAGACGCGGATCATCCGATAAGGCGCAAATAGCCGTTCTTCTGACCAGGGCCAAAATAGCGCAATGCCTAACCCACCGGTAGTAAACGCATCCAATACGCCATGTGATGCAGTGCAGATGAAAATGAAGGCAACAACGCGCCCGAATCCGGTTTGCAAGTGCTTGTAAGCCAGACCGGCAAGCACAGCAACCAAAACAGCAAACGTAAGTGAATGGGTGATGCCGCGATGCCCTAATGCATGGGCATAAGGAATGCCCAGTTTAAACGCGACGACATCCAGATCGGGCAGCATGGCAACGACGATACCCAGCAGAATCAGACGTGGTGGGAGTAGGTGGCGCCCCAGAGCAAGGCCAGCCGTCAGGGGGACGGCAGCATGGGTCATGATGGTTGGCATGATGAAATCGGCGGTCAGATCAATTGAAGACAACGTGGTCCTTGGTTTGGCCGTAATCAGGCAGTCAAAAGCCGCCACAACAGCGAGTCATGGCGGCTTGATTTGAGCAGCAATACTGATCAGGACTGGTGGTAGCGGGTCACCACTTCCACTTCACGTTTTGAGCCCAGGAAGACCGCTACGCGCTCATGGAGTGCAGTCGGCTGAATATCCATGATGCGCTGATGACCATTGGTTGCCATGCCGCCCGCTTGTTCAATGATGAACGACATCGGGTTGGCTTCGTACATCAGGCGCAGTTTGCCGGGCTTGTTCGGCTCGCGGGCATCACGTGGGTAGGTGAAGACACCGCCACGGGTCAGAATGCGATGTACATCGGCCACCATCGAGGCCACCCAGCGCATGTTGTAATCCTTGCCACGCGGGCCTTCCTTACCGGCCAATAGTTCATCGATGTAACGTTTGACCGGCGGTTCCCAGTGACGCATGTTCGACATATTGATGGCGAACTCCTTGGTTTCTTCCGGTACGGTCATATCCGGATGGGTCAGAACCCAGCTGCCGATTTCCGCATCCAGCGTAAAGCCATGTACGCCATTGCCCAAGGTCAGGACCAGCATGGTCTGCGGGCCATACACGGTGTAACCGGCCGCAACTTGCTGGGTTCCTGCTTGCAGGAATGCCTTTTCATCAGTGCCATCGACCCCTTCCGGGCAACGCAGCAACGAGAAGATGGTGCCGACTGAGATGTTCACGTCGATGTTGGACGAACCATCCAGCGGATCGAACAGCAACAGGTAGCCACCCTTCGGGTAGTCGGTCGGGATAGGATGCGGATGTTCCATTTCTTCCGATGCAATGGCCGCCAGGTGACCACCCCATTCGTTGGCATCCAGCAATACTTCGTTGGCGATCACATCCAGTTTCTTCTGGGCTTCACCTTGCACGTTACCTGTGCCGGCTTCGCCCAGTACGCCAGCCAATGCACCTTTACGGATGGCATGGTTGATGGCCTTGCAGGCACGCGCCACTACTTCGATGGACAGCCGCAGTTCCGCATCGATGGCGTTGTTCTTGCGCTGCTGTTCGATCAGAAAGCGGCTCAGTGAAATTCGGCTCATGTCAGTCTCTCAATGGTTTAGTGCGGTGTATTATACCTTTTCAAGCTCATGCCGAGTGAATAGGCCGCTGGCCTGACCTTGGGGTTTGTTGGAGAATAGCTGCTTCATCCGCGTTGCAGAGCGAAGGAAACGATGGGGCTTTTCGACAAATTACGTGACAAGCAGGCGCATCCCTTGTCACATCCGCAGGCTGCCGATGTATGGTGGAAAGCCATCGAACAGCGTGATGCTGCCACCATACTCGACACGGTTCGTGACACATTGGCCCAGTTTCTTGGGGCCAAGCCTAAGTTGAGTGCTTCCCGTATGGCAGCGCTCATTCAACTGGATGGCTTGGCTTACCCTACCTTCGAAATGGTATGCCTTCAGTATGTGCAGAACCCACGCATGCCACAGCAGTTGGAGGTGGAGTTGTGGACCCGGGCGGTTCGCTATTGCGAAACGATGTTGAAGGCCTACTTGGTGTTTGTGAAGGATTCCTCTTCAAGCAACGAGGAAAGCTCGCCACAGATGGCGCTATTGCTGGCGCGATCATTACGTTATCTGGGCACCATCAACCGATTTCACTACTTTCATAACCAGTCCCCAGATAAGAAGATCTGGGCTACAGCCAATCAGTTATATAGTCTGGCAGAAGTGGAAAAACGCGAATCGGATGTGATCCGTCTTTATCCGAACGCAATGCGGGCTGAGACTTCCTGTGCCGATGAATACATTCGACTGGTGATGCTTGGAACCGTGGTGGGCTGTGGGTTGACGGTACGTCAACTGGATACGGTGGATACCTGGCTGGCACTGTTGTCGCAGCATGTGGTGCTGGAACACTTGCCCACAACTACCAGCGGGCAATATTGGGTGGATCTGACGGGTTACACCGGTGCGGCGCGTTACAAGGGTGAGCCCAGAGTGCCGCGTGGTCGCTATTGGAGCATGTCTGAATGGTTATATGCGTTGATGAATGCCCGGCAGCACCGGGCCAGGCAATCCGCCGCATTGCTTGAGTCATTGGCGGGGACGGGGGCCGCAGATCTGATTCGACAGCTGGAGCGATGGTGGAGCGCAGAATTCGACCTGCAGGCGTTGCGTACCAGCGAGCGCGTGGCAGTCACCGGTGAAATGCAGGTGCTGATTGGCCTGGATGCGATTGCGCGAGGCCTGCCGCCGCCAGAACACGAGCAACTGGAGGCCGATCGTGGGATTGGTGATCGTGAAATGATGGACATGCAGCAATATGGTTTCATCACAGAACGGACCAAGCAGGCGACTGCCAAAGAGGGCAAGGTTGCGACAGGCGTGGTGTCGGACGCTGTTCACTGGATTATGACGGATCGTAGTGAGCGGGGCTTGGGGTTGCTGGCAGACGCCCTGGCGCGTCCAGTGCAGTCAGGTGTACTGCTGGGGATGAGTCTGGATGGTCGGTCGTGGGAGATTGGCATTGTCAGACGGGTCATGACTCAGCAGGGTGATAACCGACAGCGGATTGGTACGGAGTTGTTGGGCACACGGGCAGAACCCTTGATTGTCCGAGGCGGCGTGGCCCTGGCGCCAAGCGCGCGCGGGCAGGCTGGTCTGGTGATCAGTTCAGGTGACAACCAAGTGGCGGATCAACTGGCGTTGATTGTTCCGTATTCTGCCTATTGTCAGGGGGCTGAGCTGACTGCAGAGATTGCGCAGCGACAGGTTCGGTTCCGCATGCGTGAAACGCTGATCAAGGGTGATCATTGGTTGATGGCCGCTGCCGACCGATTGGGGTAAGACATGAGTGAGAACAAAACTGCTGAATCCGGTTTGCGCCGCTTTTTGCGCGCGGTGTTGCGCAAGGCCGATGCCAACATAAGGGTGACGGATCTGCGCAGTGCAACTGAATTGATTGAGGAATTACGTGAACAGGATGCCCTGCAAGCCTTGCGTGAAATCCGTACTGCATTGAGCGATCTGAACGGATTGGACTGGTTGGGTATCAAGGAGCGTATTCGTACCACCCAGTATCTGGACGATAAATCCCGACCGTTATCTGATGAAGTGATTGCCCGTTTGTTTGCCCCTGGCACTGCAGACACCTATCTGCTCAAGGCTTTGCCGGTTGTTACACAGTCCTGGGGGGAGCTGAGTACCTCTTATCAGCGTTGTTTGCAGCATTTCGAAAAAGAAGGCGGCAATGCTGAACTGGTGCTGTCGGTATGTTCACGAACCATGGCACTTTCTGCTTATATCCTGGAATGCATGTTGTATCGGCACTATGAGATCAGCGAAGGTACCTGGCGGACATTGCATAGCGCCTACCTGTTGGCGGAAAAACATCAGGTGGTTGCCAAGCGCGAGACAGAGTCGTCGTTGACACCGGGACAATGGCTGATTGCAGGGCATCTGTTGGCTCGCATGCCCTATTCCCGCATGTTGCCGCAAGAAATCCGCGCTACTGCAGAATGGTTGCGTCAGGCCGTCCCGATGTGCCAATTGGCCACGGGTGTCAATGTCAGGCGGGATGCGCTGTGCATCGATCTGCAAAGTGGTGAATCAGCAACTGGGGCACGACGGATGGTGCAGAGCGAAGCCTGTCGTGGGGTAGCAACGGATAAACTGGTGACCGCCTGGTTGAAGAGCCCACCCTTGTCCGGTCGACCGGTACAATGGAAAGAGCTGGTACTGGATATCGGCTTGGCCTGGGGTGGCAAGCCTCGTTCGTTCCGTCGTCGTGTACAACGGGAAAAGGCCAATCGAGAAGTACTGTTGCGCCATGGTGTGGCCGATGTATTGGCATTGCTGAAGAATCCAGATGCAATTCTGGCTGAAAAGACCGATAACCAGCGGTATTCATTTGAAAGCTGGTTTGGTGAGGAACCGGACAGCGATGCACCGGACCCAAGTGAACAGTCCCAACCGGGATGCACGCTCATCGATCAAAGTGCGATTGGCATCAGTGTCCGGTTTCCAAAGCAGGATCGTTTCGATGTCCCAGTGGGAGAATTGATTGGCGCCTATTCAGCAGGTGATGCGGCTCCACGTATTGGTCGGGTCGCCCGCGTTGCGCGACGGCTGGGTGGCGATATCGAAATCGGCATTGAGGTCATCGCCCTGCATGCCGTACCGGTTGTGGTGCAGGACCCCGGCACCAAGGTCCGTTTCGAGGCTATCTTCGTTGCGCAATCCGCCAATCCGCTGCTATCAGAGCGGTTGTTGCTGCCGGCAACCAAAACCGGGATTGATGGCATTTTCGTGGTGGCTCTGAGTAATGGCATCGTCAAAGCTCGCATTTCGGCTGATGCCACGGTCAGCAATGCGCGCTTTGTTGTGTGCAAACTGGAAAAGCTGGGCGCTGCTTGATTGGCATGATGGGATTGTTATATACGATCTTACGATCTTGGATTCTGGCTGGGTGATTCTATGATCAGAAGGTAGCGTTGTGATGAGTACACGCAGCCATGTCGGATTCCGTGTTAGCCAACGTCAATCCTCACTTTCTTGAACGCTTGATCGAGCTGGCCTCACATCATGAGGTCACTGCCGCCGAGGATGTTTGTGATGAAACCGGCCTGACGTTGTTGCCCAAAGGGGGCCGATTATCAGCTGAATCAAGAGAAGACCTGCTGTTGCATAAATTGCGACGGCCGTTGGAGTGTTGCCTGACAATTGACCATTTTCAGGTGGTGTCCAATGCGCGTGATCAGCTGGCAGAACTGGTTGAAAGCCATACGGCTGCCGGGATTCTGGTCCGGCATGCCGGATGTGCAGCCATGCTGGCCCGAATGATTGATGATCTGGCGGCTAATCGGCTGATTTGCTTGTCGCTGGCACTGACCGACACAGGGGAGGGATATCAGCGATGGCATCTGTTGCAATCCATGGTGGTAGCGGTTTCATTTGGTAAGCTGATGAACTGGCCGAGAGCTGGGCTGGATGACTTGGCCACAGCCGCAGCATTACATGATGTTGGCGAGTTGTATATCAGCCCGGTATTGACATCGCGTGCAGATTCGCTGAGTCCTGCCCAATGGAAGCAGATCGCGATCCATCCATTGATTGGTTATCAGGTATTGACAGAAATGGGCACATATAACCCTGCTGTCTGCCGTGCCGTGCTGGAACACCATGAGCGCATTGATGGCAGTGGTTATCCGCATCGGTTGGCAGATAACCAGATTTCGTCGATGGGTCAATTACTCTCTGTCACCAACACTATTTGTGCCGCTAGCCAGACATTTGGCCATCCGATCCGCCGGGCCGATATTGCCTTGCGCATCATTCCGCGCCAGTTTCCGATGGAGTTGGTGTCTTATCTGTCCGGGCTGTTAAGTAAGCAGCCACGTGGTGATTGGGTCGCTGATGCACTGTCCAGTGAGGAGGCTACCCGAGCCATGCACGGTCTGTTTGGCTTGATTGGACATCTGACGTTGATGTTGTTGGAGCTGGAAGAGCACCCGTTGATCAAATCGCAAGTACCACTTCGGCACCTGCTGGAATTCATTTCAAAACGGCTAGATATCATCCAACGTGCATTCTCCAGTACCGGTCTGGATTCGTGGCCAGCGCATCGGCGTGCGGACTGGCTGGCTGAGGACAATGGTGAAATGCGTTTCATGGTGGTGGCAATCATCGACGAGATTGCCTGGCGACTCAGGGAACTGGCCAGAGATATCTACCTGAGAAGTGAGGGCATGCCATCTGCGCACCGGGCAGTCATCGACCCTGTCATTCAGGAAATGCACCGTGCTGCAGTTATCTGCCAGCACGGTGAAGCACTATCCACCAGTTGATAATGGGTGTTTATGTCCTGACGGATACAGGCCCCGGCTGAAGGGGACGATTATTGTTGGTTTTTTTCCTGTTCGTTTGACGATGCTGGAACCGGTTTGTTGGGATTGTTCAGCCAATCCAGCGTGGATTGGGAAAATTGGCTGGCATTCACTACGAACTCAGCCGGGGCGCCATTGCAGGTCATTGCAAAGGGGCCATTGCCAGACGTGTTGCCGATACAATCCTCGCGAACTGACTGAATACCAACGGATCCATCAGTCTGTAGTTCAGTCAGTTTGGTTTTGATTTTCTCCTGATTGTCCAGATCGTCGAAGTCAGCAGCGGCCGGTAAAGTAAATTCCACGACCTGATTTTCCTTAATCTCCAGACCGGGTTTGGCCAGCATCACGCTCCAGCCATGTGGTGTGTAGATGATGGCAACACTGGCTCCTGGCACATTCGGCAAATTGTTCTCTTTGATCAGGTCTGCGGCGCTTGGGTCGTTGGCGGGCAGTACGCTCAGCACCGTCCCGATCATTCGCGGCTTGATCTTGCCTTCTTCCTTGTCCTTGATCTTTTTGTATACCTCGGCCATCGACTTGGTATCAATCGCGTAAGTGCGTAGCTCCGGCATTTGATCCTGAATCTTCTTGAACTCGGCTTTGTCACTTGCGCTTAAACCCGGGCAGCCGGTGAGGATGGGGGGGGCCAACAAAGCCAGTATTAAGGGGGCAATCAATCTCATAACGAAACTCCTATAACAACAAGTTATCCAGCGCGCATGGCTGCCGTGTTTTGTGTGCTACCAAACCCCTGAATGGCACTGTCGGCCGTATGGGGCTGGGTGGATGGTGGTGATTCGACCTGGCCTGAACGCCTGATGGGTTGTGTCATCATGCGTGCCAGATCCAGCGTAGGACTGGTACGGGTATTCGATGCACGTACCACCTTGGCGACATAGCCATTGCTGAAGCCGCCCTGAAAATTACCGGTGTTATAGGCTGAAATGGCCTGCAACAAGGCTTTGGTGCCCGTGCCATGGGTTTGCGAGGCCTTACCATATTGTGCTGTCAGAATCGCGGCCCCAGCCCGTAGATTGCGACAAGGTTCGAAGACTTCCGCAGGTGTCAGATTCAATCGGGCCAGGTTGCGGGAATTGATCTGCATCAGCCCCATATCCACCGAATAGCCTTGCTTGATCAGCCAACTGGCCCAGGCAGCCGCTTCCGTCATGTTTTTGGGCTTACGCTGTAAGCGCACGCCGCCATTTACATTCATCGCCAGTGGATTGAACCCGCTCTCGGTACGAATAATGGCCTGCATGGTGCTGGGCGCCACGTTGGGGGCGCATTGATGGAGTAGGGTGGGGAGGTCGATCATGCTATTGAGTTACCGAGAGCGTCCTTGAGTGCGCGTGGGAGGTGTAGGTTGTGTCTGCTTGGCTTTGTGTGCGGCTACCTTGGACATGGAGTCTCGCAGAATAGGGCCATCACCTCTGACTTTGCGATTTGGGCCGGTGTCCAGTGGCATGTTGCGGATTGAGTCGAAATCCACATGATCTTTTATCCCCAGCATGACTGAATCCTTGGTATTGGCGATGGAGTTCAAGACTGCGGCAGCAGACATCATGCCGGGAGTAGGCTGTGAATGCGCTTCAACTTGTCGGGTTACCTTGTTGAGATCCATGTCATCATGGGTGGGGGAACGAAGCAAAATCTGTTCAGTCGCGAGGGATTGGCCTGGTTTGGCATTGGAGACCAGGTCGAATGAATTACGCAGGCCAAGTATGGTCCCTTGCGATTGCGTTGGTGGTAACTGTTTGGCCTGAAAATCAGCCCGTCTGCGTGTACCAATGCCTGCCTTCGCTGCGTTGAATGAAATGCCATCCAGGCCATTGCACTTGGCGGCATATTCGGCTTCCAGCCCCCCCTTGGAGTGCCCGACGGTCATGACTTTGACCTGATCGCCAAAATGGGCCTGTACTTCCTTTGTCAATCGATCGGCAAAAGTGAGGTTGCTTGGGACGAACCCGACAAAATTGCCTGCATTGTGCATGGTCCATTGCTTGAACCTGTGCAGCTCGCCACTGGGGCCGGTGGAGTTGGTGCCACCAAATGCGATGGCAATTTCTTGCCACTCTCCTTGCTGATCTTTGCGTCCTAGCAAGAAGGCGTTGGCTCCTTGACTAGCCAACCCAACATAACCGACTTGATCTGCTCCTCTCACCTTACCCATACCATGTTGCTGGAGCTGAGTAGCGATGGCAGTGGCTGTACCATCCGTAACGATTTGCCAGCCTTGAGGGACGTGTGCAGTGTCGTGATTTTTATAAGGAAATTCGGCCATTTGCGAAAAATCTCTGACCGTGCTACCCGAAAATGAGATATCCCCTACGGTATGGGGTGTCTCAGTAGATTCTGCTAATGTATTGTTCTTTTCAACTGGTTTTCTTTTTTGTACCAATTAAATCTCCGATGTCAATGCTGGAATCAAGTTCTTGTGTGCTTGTCATTTTTGACTTGATTTATTTGATTGATCATGTAGTAAATAAAGTATTATCGTCTTACATTTTGGTTAGACGTTCTTCCGGTCGTAGTGGCACGTAATTTGGCAATGTCTTCGGTCATCTTCTTGGGATTGGCTCTTTCAATGTCGATATTCTTGGATTGGCAATGTGATTCGATGGTTGCCTGAATTGATGCTTCTGTAACCTGCCTTCCGATATCGGCTCGATGAGTTGCATTTGTCAGATTCTCTTCCGCGCAAAATACAAAAACTTTGTTACCTGCATGAAATACATCAGGCGTTGGGTTATTTGCTTCTGAAGGGTGTGCAACACGATATAGGTTCTCGAAATCATTTCTGGTGTTGTTGCCGTAGACCATGACGTGGTAATCAGGAACAGCATTTGATGCCATTTTTTCCGCATCTACTGGAAGGGCGTTATTAATCTGGCCAGCCAATTCTGTGTTGCGCGAGGAAATAGCCTTCAACTGGCTGCTTGACTGAAGGTTTTTATAGGCACGCTCACCAATAGCAGTTTGCAACGTATCATTTGCGTAGTTTTTTATAGATTGATTTGAAGTAGCAGTCAGATCAGTTCGTTCGAGTACATGATTGAAGTCGCCTGGGGAATTAAAATAGCTGTGCTTGATCTCATCGATAGCTTCAGCAAATGTACTACCCATTTGATTGCGCAATTGGATTGTATTTACCTGACCACCGGTATTGGTGTAATAGTTTGAGCGGAAGTCGACGTTAAGCTGGTCATTTCTTGCTACCTGCTCGGCCAAGTAATCGGTGACGGCTTCGTCCCAATTATATTGACCTGGACCTGAATGCTGCTGCAAACCCTGGCTATTCATGGAAACGGAATGCATAGCCTCGTGAATCAAGACTGATTTGTAGAGAGTGGTATCCTGGTTACCATTTGGATGGAAATCAGGATGTACATCTAGCATGCTGATCTTTCCATTGCGATCAGTGAAGGCAGGGGGCAATGCACCCCGGTTATCTTTGTAATAATCAACCGCGGCCTGTTTATCTTCGGTGCTGGCGGTTGGTGACGTATGATCCATGAAGCTGTTGATGTAACGATCTATTGCACCATTTTCGTCACCGAAGCGCTCCACGCTCAGGCGATTCAGCGGTTCATCGCCTACCTGATGCGTCTCTCTGATGGCATCTTTCATCTGTTCAATGAAATTGTCTTCAAGCTGGATGATTTCGTTGGCGTGCTCTGGCATGTGATGTTCTCAAGTTCTTTGTCAAAAGGGGAAAATGGGGTAGCGTTGTTACAGGCCCGCGTCTTTGTGAATTACATCGCTCTTCTCGGGCGCCGGCACTTTGGCCCGCGCCGAAAAAGTGGGGTCCAGAAAGTACAGAATCTGCTTGCCATAAATCGGTGTCTGGCCGGCCATGAAGATCAGCATGTCCCCTGGCTCACTGACGTTGCCCTTGGCATCTTTTTTGGCAGCGGGCAGGCGCATGACTTCGTCGGCGGTCAGTAGTGGCCGTTGCGTTTCCTGAGTGGAGGTGGAGACATTTGACTGCGAGCCATACAAGCTGCCGGAATAGGAATGCGACTGTTTGACGATGGTGGCCGTGCCGGTCATCTTTGATAGCAGTTCGGCGGTCTCGATCTTGTTCGGTGCATAGGCCACGCGGACATGGCAATTGGAGAAGATGCTTTCGTCTTTGCCATAGGCAGTCCATAGCTGCGAGATATCCTGAATGATCAGGTAGGCTTTCATGCCATAGCCCGCGATGAACGCCAGGGATTCCTCAAATACATCCAATTTGCCCAGGCTGGGGAATTCATCCAACAACAACAGCAGGCGATGCTTGTAACCGGCAACGCTGCGGCCATCCTTAAATTCCATCTTCTCGGTCAGGCCACGCACGATCTGGTTGATGATCAGGCGAATCAGTGGGCGTAAGCGGTCTTTGTCTGAAGGCGGTACTACCAGATACAGCGACACGGGCTTGTCATCGTTCATCAAATCGCGAACGCGGAAATCACTGGCGGATGTGTTACGCGCCACAATGGGGTCGCGGTACAACGTCAGGAACGAGATGGCAGTGGAGATTACACCGGATTGTTCTTCATCCGCCTTGTTCAGCATGTCACGCGCGGCTGCAGCCACCACCGGGTGGCAATAGTTGGGTGTGCCATCTGGATGTGGCCAACCATCCCCGACCAGATCATGATCGGTGTCCAGCATGAATTGCATAGACTGTGCCACTGTCCGGGTGGGGTCGCTGAGGAAGGCAATCACACCATTCAGCGTCTTGTTCTTTTCGGCATAGAGCACATGCAACGCTACGCCAACTAACAATGCCTGGCTAGATTTCTGCCAGTGGTCTTCCAAACCTTTGCCATCTGGATCGACGATCATGGTCATGATGTTCTGCACATCCGCCACTTCACGATCAGTCCCCACCCGCACCTCGGCCAAGGGGTTGTAACGGGCACTGGAGCCATCCATCGCAGACGGTTCAAACTTGATCACGCGGTTGCCGGCTTCCTGTTGCCGCCAACCTGCAGTCAGCGCCCAGTTTTCACCCTTGATGTCATAGATCAACGCACTATGTGGCCAAGAGAGCAGGGTGGGCAGTACCAGGCCCACCCCTTTACCTGATCGGGTCGGCGCAAACGCCATGATGTGTTCCGGCCCGTCATGGCGCAGGTAGCGAATCTTATTGGTACTGGTATCTTTCCAGGCGCCAACATAGACACCACTGCCATTGCCCAGCAGCCCGGTCTGCTCGACCTCTTTGGCGGATGCCCAATGTGCTGAACCGTGTAAATGTTCGGATTCGCTGGCCAGTCGTTCCTTATCCTGTTTGGCGCGGTAGGCAATAAAGCCGGCAACGGCAACGCCACCGAACAAGCTCAGCCACAAAGCCAAACGGAATGCGCTTTGTACAATGGGATTGTTCACCGCGTGATAGCGGCTATACCAACCCCACCAATCCATCGGGGTGTATAGCTTCCAGTTACCAATCGCCAGCATCGGTTCACCCAGCGCAGCCTGATAGCCCAGCTGGCTGGCGACATATTGGGTACAAAGCCAGCTCAGGATCAGCACCAGGAACACGCCGGCACCTATATTTCGCATCAGCATGGTGCCGGGGTTGCTGCGTTGAGTCGGGACGGTATACAGCGGGGTGGCAAGCGAGTTTTTTGAGTCCATAGCAATATCTTTAGCGTTCGATTAATCGTCCCAGGTGGCGCGCGGTGAAATCAGGCACTTGGGCTGTAACTGGTGGGTAGGGAATGAATACTTCCAGTTTCCAACCCGAGCCTGGTCAAAGCTTGGGGCCAAGTTTTGGGGACTTGATGGGTACTTTCTGGTCGGTTTGAGCAGGAAGCGGGTGGTCGGCTCTTCTCTGGGGTTTTGGGTCTGACGGACCTTGGGCAATCAAAGATTTGTCTGATCGTTGCTGGGGTTGTTTGTCGCCAATATTGGCTTGTAACGGCGCTTGTTGAGTATCGGGCGTAGCATGTGGCGCATGTCCCGAACCTGTCAGTGTCTTCATTAATTTTCCGACCAAGTCTTGGTTGGCGCGGCTGGCACTTTGAATCATCTCTTTGCTTATATCGCTGACGGTTGGTTCTGCGTTACCACTCTTATGAAGCTTGCTGATCGCTTTTTCTTGTACTTGCTCGATCGATAGGCCCTTCTCTTTCATGAAGCTCGACAGCATCAACCCTACACCAGAGATTTTTGCGCGGGTTGCTTCCATTTCATGATTGCGTTGCAATGACGCGCCGACCGCGAGGGCCATATCAACTTGATTGTGCTTATCTGTCCTGAGCTCTTCCACTAGGTTTGATAGCTGGGATTCAATACTATTGTTTTTTTTATCTTGTTCAATTGATTTTTGGATTTTCTCCAAATCTGTCGATGTAATTCCGGCATTTGCCATGGCCAGTTTATTTTCGTCAGAAATGGCTACTGAATCATTTGAGTAGGCTGATTGGATGATGCTTATTGCATTGTCTACAATAGTTTTCATTTCCTCTTCAAGGGCTTTTGCGTTGTTCGGCATGTTTTCCAGCGGCTTTGCATAGTGTTCCTCACGAATTTTTGTGTCGTTGTATAAGTCGTAGGCTACTTTTGAGATACCAACAACGGCCGCAGTTGCAAGAATTTTCGCACTTACATTTGTGTTATCCATAACATCCTCTTTCTTTGATTAAGTAAATGATGAAATCTACGCCTTTAATAAAAATGCATGATGCTGCTTAGGATGCATGGAGTTTAAAGCGTGAAATCATTCTTTATTTATTCGAGTTAGGTCGTGGTTACTGGTTTTGTTTTTGCCAAACGGGGCTGAGATGGTCAGGTAAATGGCTTGGCCAATCGTAATGACCGACCGTTTCGTGTGTTTTCCACTGCGTGGTTTGGGGTGGGTTTGGCAACATTGCACGTTGCTATTGCCAGTCCGGTATTGCCACCATTCAAGGGCAGGGTGGTTTTGTTGTTCCCAATAAAATGGGAAGCCCCTGTGATGCGATCAGCAATGAAAACATGGCCCCCTTCGTGTACGTGATGATTCAGCGTTTTGAGCGCATTGGCCGGTATCAACTGAATATCAAAGTGCTTAATGCCCGATTTGTGTTCGCGCGGTTCATCGCCCAGGTTGATACGGCAGTTCAGGTCATGGGCTTCCAGATCCAGATGGGTGGCATGACCGAATAGTGGTGATTTGTCGGTATGGGCCAGGGCCACATTGAAGGGAGAATCGCTCAGTGGGTCACGTGGTTTGTCGTGCAACGATGCCCTGCCGTCATGGAGTACCAGTGCGGCGTGCCGCAGGTGCGTATCGTCTTCCCACAGTAGCGTGCCAGCCACAATCACCATGCCCGGGAATCGGCCGGCCAGCATTTCCAGCTTGGCCTGCAGCGATACCTGGTCTTCCGAACTGAACGAGCTTTGAATGCTGTTTCCATCGAGGTTGACGGTTTGTCTGGCGAACAGGTATTCCGGGGCAACAAAGAATTGGGTCCCCTTGTTGGCAGCTTGCTCGACCTGTTTCTCCAATGCATCAAAGATCGGGCCAATTGACGTGGCGCTGGCTGATGCCGTTGGTGTATAGACCGCAACCACCGCCTTGCCCTGTGCTTGGCTTGCATCAGGCATATCGGCAACTTGGACGTGGGAGCTGATCTGCACATCAAAAGCCTGCTGCGGGTTGTTTTCCGCCAGTTTGATCAGTTCATCCGCCTTGATGGGTTTCCAGGTATTGCCGTCCCGGATCCGTACCGTTGCACCGTCAGCCTGCAGTTGTTTCAGCAGGGAATCAGACTTGATATTTTTGCTGGCCAGACGCCTGTTTTGATCTTGATCGTCAAATAGGTGGATGGGCATGCTTTACTTTCCTACAGGCAAATGGTTTTCGGGGGCAATGACAATTTCACACAGTGAAAGACTAGAAGCCCCTGCTTTTAATCTGCTGATTATTGTTTGTTGGTTTTTTAACCGTTACCTGATGTTTTATCTCTGGCAAGGCTTCAAGTTGGGATAGGCGGACATAGCACATGTTCTTTTCTGGATCCCGCTGTTGTGCATTTTTTTCCAGAATGGCGACTTGCTTGTCGTATTGAACTTCTTTGACCTTGTATCGACTAGCATCATCTGTGCCGCTTTTGAACTCTGGCAGTGCTCTTTCTGATCCGCTTACCTTGATGGATTGGTCTCTGTCAGGTGCTTGCCTGAGTTTGTTGTCAAGTTCTTGGCTGACGGCATTCCACAATTTGGTGCTGCCTGTCATTTGGTAAAGCGTGCGTTGGTACAGTTCGGTATTACTTTTCTGGTCATTCAACGCATTGTTCCGACACCTGTCGAAGGTGTTGATCAGCTCTTGGCCATTGCCCCCCATGTTGTATCGAGCCGCAGGGTATAGTGCTTCAAACATGGAGTGATATTGGTTCTCGACCATGAATGCCGCATTGCTGAGGAACAGGTCTTTCTGTTCTTTGGGATTCAGGTTTGGTGCAATGGTTGGTAATGCAGTACAAATGTCGCGAGTCGTGCCTGAGATGCCGCCGGTAAAGGGCACATCCAAGTCCTTCATATATTGACTGGCGTTGCTCGCATTGGGGGAGAAATACAGATTGCTGCGGTTACGGTCGAATGGCAGTCCGTAAGCCTGTGCGGACTGATTTAACACGCCAATCGGGTCCAAGGTTTCCTGCCGGTTATTGACTGGTACCGTATCAGGCCTGGTTGGATCGATGGTGTCATGTGTCAGTGGCGTGGGGGGGGCTGTGTTCGCCGGGTTATTGTTGATTTCGTGTGCTGCTACGCGGAGACAATGAAAAAACAAGTTGCCACCCAGTCGCATTGATTTGTCATCTTTGCGATCGGCAAAGTTTTTCAACTCTTTCATTAACGTTTCAGGTGTATGTAGCTCGCCGGTGCTTCTGGTGAGTGCAGCCAAGTCATTTTTGACCAGATGATTGCTCAGCATCCGTTCGATCAAAGGCGAGGTCCGGAGCGCTTTATCAATACCCAGTTCCAGCTTTTCGATATCGTTTTGTAGACTTCTTGATCGATTTGCCTGCCCCTCGCTGATGTCCATTCCACTGGCTTCTTTTTTTGCTATGGAGGCTTGGTTGGCTTCGAGATCGTTTGCCTTCGCAGTTTTTTGGGCTACCAACTCGGGTGCATTTTTGCCAAGCTCCTGTGTCATGTAAGACAGTAGCCCGCTGGTTACTGTCTTCATGTCCAACGTTTTGTCGCCCATCACCTGTCTGGCAATTTCACGTTCGACGGCGGATTTCACCTTGTTGTTGCCATAGATATCTTTCGTATCGACAGTCAGGTCATTGCGGGGTGCCAACAGGGCGCCGGGTGTCAGTCGATTGATATGTAGCAAGGTGCCCAGCCGACTCTTCAGATCGTCGGGCTCTGGGGTGGGGGCTGCAGGCGCTGGCTCAGGTGTACCCGGGGTAGGGTTCTGATCGGCAGGTGTGAAGTCGGAAATGCAGTCGTAAAAAATCTCGGGAGCGTGATCAATGGGCAGATAGTCTTCGCTGGGTGACCAAAGTGGCGCAGTATGAAACGATTGCTCGCTGGACTCTGAGTGAGTGGTATGAAGTGATTGTTCACTTGATTCAGAATGTTCGGAGCCGATAGAGGATCTGCGTCCGGTAAGGGAAATCCGATCGGACAAATCATCGCCATCCAGGGTGAAATTGAATTGGCGATCAACGCAATATTGTTCCAGTTCACCAAACAGCGAGCTTAGATTGTTGATCTTGGTCAGTTGATCCTGCGGCGTACTGAAACCCCAGGTGCCGTCATTGTTCCGTGTATGGAACATGGTGCTGTTGGGGTCGAGTAGATAGACGTTGGGACCATTTTCAGAAATGGGGATACCCAGTTCTTGCATGAACCGGTTGACGTCAATATGCTTGCCGTCGCCTTCATTGACTCGCGATCGTAAATTCGCCTTCAGTGAAATGGTGGCAAAGCTGCCGGGGATTGCCTCTTTCTTCAGTAGCTCATTGAGCTGGCTGGCTTCTTTGCCATCCTTGGTCGTCGTGTCCAGTGCGAACTGGTTGGGAACCTTGACGTCGGAGTGGGCTAAACGAGGTTCGTTGCCTTCAAAACGTACTCCCCCTTCTACCGTTGCGTTGGGGAGGGCTTGATCAATGAATGTTCGGCTGACTTCAAATGTGCGGATCATTGCGTGAGCAGCTTCGGGCTTGTCCGATCCGCGAACGTTTTCCAGTTGGTACTTTTGTAGCCACCCCAGTGCACGGTAAGGTGTCCCAATCCCCATCCAGATTTGTTGCCCGCTGGTAACCAGACCTTGATTCTCGTCCAGTTTGAGATCTTTATAGGGCGAGCCACGCTCGGTCGGGCCAACGATGGCGGTGTAGACACGAACCCGCTCTTCAGAATTGCCCAGATAGCTAAGCCGGATATTGGGCAGATTCAGTTCCGATTCAGTTTGGTCGACCGAATCTTTATGCCCTTGCTGAATGGTCGAAAGGGCTGTCAGTTCTCGTTGCAGCCCTTGAATCCATTTTTCCTGTGCGGCTCGTTTTTCTGGGTCTGAGGATCGTTGCTGGCTGAGCGCAGAGTGAAGCAGATCGCCGGTGCGATCAATACGGGCCTTAGGTGTCAAGCCGTCTGCCTCTTCAGCTTCCAAGGCGACAGCAGTTGCGATGTTGAGCGACGAGTCCTGAATCTTGTTCAGGTGATGGATAACATGATGGGTGTATTCATCAAGCGATTGATCATCCGGTTGGTACCAAGGCGTTCTGCTATCCGTACTCGCAGCTTGTTTCTGCTCAATGACTTCCTTGAGCAGACCCTTCATTTCGTCAAAGTTGTATTGATTTGCCATGATGTTCTCGCATGATCAATGCTGAACAGCCCACGTGCCGCTTCAAGGGGCACGTGGCTGCAGGTTCAAAAGTCGTATGTGCCAGGGAAGGTGATGTCTTTGTTCACCATCACATTCAACCGATAGCCCTTGCGAATTTCGATGGTCGGTTGCACGCGCATATTGCGCTTGGCCATCTCCATCCCCAGTTGCGCCATCTGCTGGCCCACGGCAGCGCCCATTACTTGCTGATTGCTGGGTGCACGGTCGCTGTTGCGATCCTGTGCGGGTTGCGACAGCTGATAGGCGGCGGATAGCAGTGAGGTCAACAGGCCCCAGCCGAAGATGCGGCCATAATGGTTGTTGACGCGGTCTGCGAAGCCGGCTTTGCCTTCCTGATCGTGGCCAGCCATGCCGCCCAGTTCCAGTGTGTAGGCATTGGGGTAGATCAGCCGTTGCCAGGTAACCAACAGGCGTTCTTGACCGAACGAGATCTGCGAGTCGTAACGACCAAATAGCTTGGTACCTTGTGGGATCAGCAGGTGATTACCGGTGGCGGTGTCGTACACGTTTTGCGATACCTGGGCGATGATTTCACCGGGCAGGTCGGAGTTGAGTTCGCTGACCAGAATCGATGGAATCACCGTACCGGTCTTCAACTCGAACGGGCTGACAGGTGGTGTCAGTTGGCTGTTCAGGTAGCTGCTCTTGTGGGTTTGCTGTTTGAACGCCAGCTTTTGGGCTTGTCGATTCAAATCCGGCTCGTCACCTGTTTCACCGTTGCCAGCCGCAGCCAAGCCACTGTTGAGCAGGCCGTTGGCAGCACGACCCAAGTTGCTGGCATTACCGCCACCGCTATTGACGGCGGCCACCAAGCCACTCCCTTCACCTGCCGAGAATTTTGGCAGCGCGGTGTCGGCCAAGCGGGCATCGTCTTCTACTGTTTTGACCGGTGCGGGCGGTGATGCACTGGAAGTGGGTTCGGGTTTACTGGGCAAGGTTGGCGGCAGACTCGGTGGCGGTTCGCTTTGCTTGGGTTCCGCGACGATGTCAGGCACATCTTTGGTCAAGGTTTTGGCAGCATTCAGCGCAGGTTCCAGATTTTTCTTGGGTGCGTCTTCTTCCGCTGTCTTTTTGGGTTTCTCGCTGGAGACATTGGTCACGATGACACCCAGAATGGCTGCAACTACTACCGTGGCGGCAATCGCCGCTTTTTTGTTGAGGCGGGCGCTGGTCATGGGCGCACCACGAATTTCCAGGCCATCTGGTGATTTGGGAGGCGTAACGGGTGCGTTGTCAGCCATGGTTTACTCCTTTGCATCCCAGCAAATACCCAGCCAACCACGTTTCTGACATTCGTCACGCGATACTTCGATACGCTGTTGATCTCCACCCACGCCAGAGATCAGGGCCAGTCGGTAGATGGTGCCATCCACCACGTACATATTGCCCTTCAGGCGGTAGTTGACCATTTGCTCTTCACCACTTGGTGAGATGCCAATCAATGCCGGGGCCTCCTGCTGGCGCATGTCT
Organism: Chitinivorax sp. B; assembly: GCF_005503445.1. Classification (NCBI taxonomy): domain Bacteria; kingdom Pseudomonadati; phylum Pseudomonadota; class Betaproteobacteria; genus Chitinivorax; species Chitinivorax sp. B. The sequence continues at coordinate 167,883 of NZ_SCOH01000001.1, forward strand.
TCATTCATGGCGATGTAGGTGTGGTATCCATCATCCATCGCGCGCAGTGGTTTGAAGTAGGGGTTGCCCTTGACCACCTTGATCCGGTAGTTGAAGTTAAGGCGATTGACCGCTACGGTTGGCATATCACCCTTGCTGCTGGCAGTGCCGGTCGTACTCGCCTTGGATAGATCCTGCCAAGCTTGTTGATGGTCTTCCGGGTAATCGAACGCGACGCGGGATACATAGCGTTCCGCGCTGGATACCAGTCGGATGTGATAAGTGCGACGATCGGTCGGGATGATCAGATTGGTATCCAGGCCGGGTTCAGTCGGTTTGATGATCAGGTGGGTGACTTTCTGGTCATCGCTGCCGGAAACGGCAGGGGCCACTTTCCAGCGCACGGCGTCACCGATATGTGGTGCACCTTGTACGCTCTCGCCTGCTTGCAATTCGATATCGCACACTCGCAATGGGGCGCAGACAATCGTGGGGGCAGATTCGCCAAAGGGAAACACGACGCGGCCACCCGCATCACGCACAGGCATGGCAAGACGGTTTTCGGCCCAGCTGTGAGATTCGGTCACAGCGCGTTGGGCGGGTTCGCCAATATTGACATTGGGTGAGATGACCAATTCAGGCTTGCGCTTCCTGACCTTGGGGGCCGGTTTGCTGACTGGGGCTGGTTGACAATCCGTACCCGTGCAGGCATCGCCATTCAAAGCGGGCACTTGCGGTTGAGCTTCCTGCTTGGCACCAGCAGCTGGTGCTGCTGTCGTGGCCAAGGCATTACTGGCGGATGGTGCTGACACGGGTGCAACAACCGGTGGGGCGGCGAGTTCTGGCGGAATATTGGGTACCTTGACTTCAACGGCGGGTACAGCTGGTTTGTTGGTATCGTTGCTTGCATTGGCTGTGCCGGCAGCCAACAAACACAGTGCCAGCGATAAGTTCTTTTTGTAATTCATTTTGTTATGCATCCCTTGAAAACACGCGTTGCTATAGTTGTTGCGACCAGTTCAGGTCTGTGATGTACACCCCAAGCGGATTGATCAAAATCATTCGCTCATCGGTAGGTGGGGTGATGCCGACAATGATGGAAACTTTCATTCGCACATTGCTTTGCAGTTCACCCCGTAAATCGCGGGTCACTTCCTGCCACTCCACCTGCCAGGTCTGATCGGAAATGGGCAGGATGTTGGTGACGGCCACTGCAACGGTTTGATTGGCGGCCACGGTAAATGGGTTGTGCGCCTTGAAATGATCGTTGAGCTTGTTCAGGGCGACCGAGCCGCTGGGTAGCATCGAATAGACACGGTCAATCGCGCCTTTTTGTGCCATGCGGTCAATGGTGACCGTACGCCAGTCAGCCACGAACCGGGCCAGATAGGCTTTTGTCACGCGGGGATCGACAGTGACCGGTTGATCGGCCCGAGCCACGGCCGCCGCCTGGCCCAGTTTGTCGACCTCGACTACGTATGGGACGATTTTGTTCTGTGCGCCAATGTAAACCACGCCAACGACCGACGTGAGCGCGATCAAGCCTGAAATGATGGCCATTGAACGCCAATGGTGTGCTTGCTGAACGTAATCGCCGTAACGTTCATTCCATTCGCGTCGAGCCTCGACATACGGGTTGAGCTGGCCTGGTGCTTTGCTGCCTGCCGGCAATTTGCCATTGCCACCGGTTCTTTCTGCCTCGGTTGGTTGCTTGCGCAGTGCCTGCAGTGGGTTGATGAGACGTTTCAACATGAGGTGTCCTAAATTTTAGGTGGCGTAGGTAACTTCTGGCCATTGGTGGCACCTTTCAGTGTTGGCCGAGGGTTACCGGTCGGCTTGACGGGTGAGCCCCCGCCGCCTGATTGTTTGGGTGTGTTGGATGCCGGACTCGTGGTGGTACTGGCTTGCTTGAAACCTGATCCAGACGAAGAATGACCAGATGGTGAGGAATCGCCAAGGCTGGCTGGGCCGTTTGAGCTGGCTGTCAGGCTGGCTGACTTGTCACCATCTTTTGCTGGTGTGGTGCTGTCAGGTTGCCCAAGAGATGGACCAGAACCAGGGCCGGACTTGCTGCTGTCACTCAGCGTGCCCAGGCTGGAATTGGCAGCTGCCGATGACAGCGACGCGATATCGCTTCCAGCGTCGCTACCTGACTGGTTCTTTTGCAATTCTTCCTGTAGTTTTTGCTTGGTGCGATCAAATAGCCCAGGATTATTGCCGCGTTCACCTTCACCCTTACCTTTGACTGCATTGGCCAGCTTGCTGGGCAATGCCTTGGCAGCATCGGTGACTTTCTGTTTTACGTCTGTACCAGCTTGGCCGATGGCTTTATTCAAGCCACCCACTGCTGCTGCTGCCCCACTTTTACCATCCTGTTTGGCCAATTGGGTGCCCGCTTTAAGCGCACCGCCAATATTCTTGGCCCCTTGCGCCGTTGACAGGCCGGCCCCGGCTGCGGCTTTCAATGCACCCGCTGCAGCAGCAGCGCCACCTGTGGCCGCACCAGCAGCCATGGTGGCAGCCATCTTCATATTGCCCATTGCCGAAGCTCCGGCTCCCATTGCTGAACCGGCCGACAAGCCCGCGCCACCATTGAGCAGGGCACCCGCCATTTCCGGGGCCTTGATCGCCAAAATGGATTGCAGGATGGATACCGCCAGCATTTCCAACAGTTTGTCGTATTCAAACTGGAAGCCGCCTGCCATGTCGTTGATGGTCTTGAGTGTCATGCTCAGGATCAGGATCAATACCAGCAGGCGGATACCGACGTTGATGGCGTAGTTCAGGTATTTGGAGACGTAGTCCTTGGTCCAGCTGGAGCTGCCCAGGCCAAGGAAGATGGCGCCGGCGGCAAACAGGATGTAGGACTCGATCTTCAGAGTGAAGAACTGCGCAGCCACGACGACAAAGGCAATCACGATACCGATGGTGACAAAGCAGGCAACGATGATCTTGCCCAATGCACCCAGAATGGCGAACAACCCCGTCGGCGCTTTCGACCACACCAGCTTGATGGTGGCCAGACCCAACGCGATGATGTAGTCAGTGGTGACTTCCTTTGTGCCAGCCGCAGCTTCACCAGCATTCTTGAAGGAATCGACAATGGTCGGGATCCATTCCGGTGCATATTGCAGCAATGCGTAGAAGAAACCGATGAACATGATCTTCTTGATGATCTCGACGGCCAGGCTGTTCAGATTGTCTTTCTCGAACGCCCAGATGGCTGCCGCCCAGCAGATTTCGATGGTCGCCAGAATCAGGAAGGTCGGGCGAACCAAGCCGAGGATGGTGCTAAACCAGCTACGGCTTTGGCCTTCTGTCTGCGTGACCAGTGAGTCAAACAGGGCAAACGATGCAGATTCGCCACCCACTGATGCATCAGCAGCCCAAGCCATATGGCCAAGCAGGACATACAGTGCGGCGAAGGTGAGGGCTGTCCACAGAAAGCGCTGTAGCTGGCGGGCCAACATTGGGTCCATCACGCGACCCGGTTTAATGGGTCGCTCGGGGCGATCGGCTCGTAATTGAGCGAAAACAGTCCAGGTATGCAATACGGCATTCATGCTGGTAACTCCTCGGCTTGCCAAAGATCAGCCCATTCATCGAGCCCACGCTGGCGTAACCAATAGGCTGGCCAGTTCTCGTTATGCTGTTCCATCAGTTGTCGGGCAGTGCGGATGTCGTCCTGACTGCTGGCGCCGACAAATGACAGGGCTACTGGCCCGAAGCCAAAGGAGAAGATGCGGCGGCCCAAGGGTGACTTGTAGTAGTAGTGACGCTTGACCGTGGCATGGGCCAGGATCTGAATTTCGCGGTCGTTCAGGCCGATCAGCTCATACATTGGGCGTGACGAGTTCTCGTTTGCTTCTGGATTGGGCAATAGGATTTTGGTCGGGCAACTGGCCAGAATCACGTCGCGGATCGGGCTGTTCATCACGTCCGCCAGTTCCTGGGTGGCCAGGAATACCAAGGCATTCTTCTTACGCCAGGTTTTCAGCCACTCGCGGACCTTTTCACGGAACAACGGGTGAGCCAGCATCAGCCAGCATTCGTCCAGCGCCACCAGGGTGGGCCGGCCATCCATGCGTTTTTCGACTTGCCGGAACAGATAGAGCAACACCGGGACGACATTTTTCTCGCCCATGTTCATCAAGTGCTCCATCTCGAATGCCTGGAAAGCACCATCCACCAGGCTGTCTTCCTCGGCATCCAGCAACGAGCCCATTGGGCCGGCCAGCGTGTAGTGCGACAGCGCCTGACGCAGTTCATCATCCTGCAGTTCGGCCACAAACTCAGTCAGTGTGCGACGTGGGGAGCGGGTGAGCCGAATGATGGCCTGATACACCATCTGCCGTAGCATGGGTGTGACGTTCACCCCTTGCAGGGTGAGCATGATTTCGATCCATTCCGCCGCCCAGGCTTGGTCTGCAGGGGTATCGATATGCTTGAGTGGGCAGAAGGCCAGATCGCTGTGCTCGCCGCCGATGTCGTAATAAGTTCCCCCGCAGGCATTCACCAGTAGATAAGAGGAATAGCCCTTATCGAACGTGAACACCTGTGCGTTCGGGTAGCGGAAATGTTGCGCCAGTAAGAAGTTGAGGGCGGTGGATTTACCGCCACCGGTCTTACCGATCATCAGCGTATGGCCTACGTCACCCACGTGCAGGCTGATCCGGAACGGCGTGGAACCGGTGGTAGCGGCATAAGATAACGGCGGGCTGCGGTCTGGGTAGAACGGGCAAGGGTTGTATTCTGCACCCGCCCATACGGCGGTGATGGGGAGCAGATCGGCCAGATTCAGGGTGTGCAGAATGGGTCTGCGTACATTGGGATAACCATGACCGGGGATGGAACCCAGATAGGCTTCCACTGCGTTGATATCTTCAATACGGGCACCAAAGCCCAAGTTGAGCAGCGACTTGCGTACTTCCCGTGCTTGCTCGAGCAGCAGGTCGCGGTCGGTATGCATCAACACCACGCAGGAGGTGTAGTAACCGAAGCGCACCATATTGCTTTCGGCTTCACCGATGGCGCTTTGCGCATCTTCGGTCATTTCCAGCGCATCCAGATCGATGGCACCGCTGCTGGTGTTGAATACCTGATCCTTCAAACCACGCTGCTTTTGTTGCCAACGACGGCGGACACCGTTCATTACGGATCGTGCTTGTTGCGGGTCCAGGAAAATGAAGCGGGTTGACCAGCGATATTCATAACCCAGCGCATCCAGCTCATGCAGGATGCCGGGGTAACTTTCCTGCGGAAAGCCATCAATGGCGACCACTTTGATGTGGTAATCGCCGACACGGGGAGCAATGCCGCCATAGAACGGATAGGCACCAATCACTGCGTCCAGGTACATTGGGATGGTTGGCAGCCGCACGGGGCGCAATTGGCCGCTGACACAAAAATCCATGTATTGCAACAGTTCGTCTTCGATGTATTCCTTGCCGAAGGCATCTGTCCGGTGAATGCCCCGCATCCGGCGCAATGGCAGTGTGGCTGAAAGCGCCGATTCGAAATCGTCGATCTGGCGTTTGAACTGTTCCAGAATACGTGCTGCAAAGCCGGCTTCGGAATCGTCACGGCCATCGTCTTCGTAGATCATTTCGATGATCTTGTTGGACGTGCGCAATGGTGGCAGATAAGTCAACGACAGTGCGTAGGTGGTCTCGAAATGCGCACCTTCCAACTCATGTTGATGACGACGCTCTTCATCAATCAACCAGCTGGTCAGGTCCGGGAATTGTCCGCCGGATGGGTAAGTGGTGGCTGGGCGGCGAATCGCATCACAGTTCAGCATCCAGCCGTTACCCAACCCCACCAGAATGCCATTCAGGCGGGCAGAAATACCAGCCAGTTCGGCATGGGTGGCGCTGTCCATGTCTTCGCCGCGGAAATACCAGCTGACGGTCAGGCTGCCATCTTTGTTCTGCAGAATGCCGTCTTCCGGCATCAGCGCAAAATTCAACAGATCGGGCAAGCCCTGGGTGCGATCGCGGAATTGTTTCAGTCTCAACATGCTTAGGCTTTCGGCTTGCTACCACCAGGCAGAGGGGCTTCGATACAGCTATGGGCGTTGTAATAGGCGCGATAGCGGATGTGGCGCTGATACACCAGGCTCATCTGCGGATCGGCCTTGGCCATGCGGACCAGCGCCCAGAACGAACTGCTCCAGAACACGACGGCCAGGGTGATCGACCACACCGAGATGTTGCCGGAGAAGATCAACAAGGCCGTGATCAACCCGGCCATCAAGACTAGGCTGCGTTCCGCCCCCAGCAACAGGTGCGCACGATTGAGTGAACGGTGGATCGCGATGCGGCGTGGTTCTTCCATGGCCTGCCTCACCCGATCAGCCGAACATCGACATGAAATTGTTGGCCAGCAACATCACTGACAACGCCAATACCACCATCAACATGCGTTTGGTGAAGTCACTGAGCTCGCCGCCGAATGCCAACATCCCGCCGGAAGCCGCCAGTGCGATCACGCCAATGGCCTTGGCAACCGGGCCGGTCAACGAAGTTTGCAGCTGTTGCAATGGGCCTTCCCAAGGCAGGGCGGCATGGGCCAGACCGCTGGTGAAGATGAATGTGATCAGGCCGGTAACCAGACGACGCCAAGTGGAGGATAAGAACTGCATTTTGTAACTCCCTGTATTTGAGTTGGTTTATTGAATTGAAATGGGCTGCATGACGAAACGGCCCTGCACATAGTCACTGATTTGCATCAGCTCACTGACTGAGCGCCCGGCCGGTGTGGCCGAACGTTCGATGAACACCACCAGGTTCACGGCTTCCTTGATCATGGTGGCGATGGATGTTTCCGACAGATTGCGTGCTTCCGGTGCCTCGTAAATCAACTGTGACAGGCGGATCAATCCGCCTTCAGCCGAGTTGGCGTGAATGGTGGCAATACCGCCTGGGTGGCCGGTGTTCCAGCTCTTCAACAGTGTCAAGGCTTCGCCGCCGCGTACCTCACCTACCACGATACGGTCGGGTCGTAAGCGCATGGTGGCCCGTAACAGGCGCTGCATATTGGCTTGTTCGCTGGTACGCAACAGTACGCTGTTGGGCATGGTGATCTGCAGTTCCATCGTGTCTTCGATGGCGACCAACCGGTCTTCGGTACACAAGCTGGCGATTTCCGCCAGAATGGCGTTGGCCAAAGTGGTCTTACCGCTGCCGGTACCACCAACGATCAACACGTTGTGGCGCTGTCTCACCGCATCGCGAATCGCTTCAATCGGATGCGGAAAGGCCTTTGCTGCTTGCGATTCAGCATGGGGGCGGCGAATGCCGAGCGATTCGCCGATGATGCCCTTGGCTCGATAGTCATCCAATGTGAACACCTTGAGCGCCTTCTTCCGGATTGTGAAGGTAGGCGCGCGGACGATTGGTGGAATGATGCCTTCCAGGCGTGATCCATCCAGCGGAAACTCACCTTCCAGAATCGGCACGTCACGGGTGACGGCGGTGTTCAACATGCTGGCACAGGTGGTCAGCACGCTTTCAGCGGCACCGGGTGACATGGTGTGGCCGGTGTATTCCATGCCTTTACCTGCAACGTCCAGCCATAGCTTGCCATCGGGATTAAGCATGATCTCGATGACCGCAGGGTCGCGTAGCGCGGCCATCATGATCGGCCCGCATTCCCGCTCCAGCTTTTCTTCCAGACGCTGTCTGACCAATTCTTTCTGACTGTTCATCATTTTTCCTGCACTACCCAGCGGGTGTATTCCTTTTCATGTCAATGTGTTGCAAAGTATTTATGTACTTTTTGCGTTAAAAGTACATTAATGCTGTGAGGTTTCTTTTAATTTGTTCATCATTCGTTCAGTTAATCTGCGTAATAGCTTTACTTAATCATATCTATAGATAATTTCTATCTATCGTTATTATTATTGTAATAATTTTATGAAATTGAAGGGTTTTTGTTAAAATTATTAAATAAAAACAATGTTATATTGCTGTGCTGTTTTGTATTTAAGAATGTCATTGGCATTTTATTGAGTCGAATTGTCGCTGTTTTACGATCTGATGTCCATATAAGAGAAAGTATATTGGCATTGCGTGAAGTGTGTAAACGTTTCATCTTTTTAATTATAGAAAAGTATATTCGTTGTTTGCGAATGTATTTTATTATATGCATATCCCATTTCTGTATTATCGAATATTCGTTATTATTAATATTTTGATATGAATTGAAGGTGACTGAATACGCTGGAATTGAGGTAAGTCATTGGGATTAAAAGCAATTTATTCATATGGCATTTGATTGCCAGTTGGATCTGTTTGTCATGGTTTGAGAGGTAAGGCATGGCGGATAGTCTGCGTAGATCTGTCACCACACAGCCAAAAGTAGAGTTATTTATGCTTTTGTCATTTTGATTGGCGGGGGGAATGGGATGGTTTGGGTGGTGGCAAGGGCTGGCCGCAGGCATGAGTCTTTGGTCTTGCTGAACCTTGTATGGCTGAGCACACGTAATCGTGAGGTTCACCTTGCATGGAGGCTGTTGAAAGTGGGCAGATGCGGGTATCGCTGCTGTGTCAGCGAGAGATGGTCATGTGACCCAAGGGCATGCGGGCCAGCTCAGAGGGAGCGGTCGGCTTGTGCCCGTCAATGATATGGTGGCTCGGAAGTATGATGTCTTTGGCGGTATCCGGGCCTTTGGCAGCATGTCAGCCTCTATCCATTCATTGTTCCTGTGGCTGTTTGGGCAGGCTGAACAGCGTGTGAGGTGTTTACACACACGCATATCACAACTAACCGGTCTAAGAGCCGCTACCAAAACCCTTCTGTTGTTGTTGTGCAAACTCGTCGTACGCTCGTACTGCCTTTGTTTGCAGGCCTAACCAGAACCACTTCGCTGGGTTTTGTTAGCGGTTCGAAGTGGCGCTGGCGCTTGCTCTGTCGCCGCAGCGGCCGGGGGGCACTGCGGCGGAACGGGATAGGGGGTAGGGTGGACTATTCCTCGTCAGGGGCAATTTTGTATTCGCTGGCCAGCCTGGTCTGAACATCCTGCGGTACCGCATCGTAATGACTCAGATTCATCAGATAACTGCCTTTACCGCCGGTCACCGATTTCAATCGTGCCTGGTAGTTGGTCAACTCCGATAAGGGGGCAATGCCTTGTACGCTGCTCTGTTGATGGGATAAAGCCTGTGTGCCGGTGACATGACCGCGGCGAGTGGTCAGATCTGCTGTGATGTCGCCCAGATTGACTTCAGGGCAGGTGATGTCGATGGATACCATGGGCTCGAGCACAATGGCACGTGCATTACGCAGCGCATCAATGAAAGCTTTGCGGCCCGCGACCTGAAAGGCAATATCTTTTGAATCTACCGAATGATGTTTGCCATCGTGTACGGTCACCTTGACATCGGTGACCGGAAAGCCTGCCAGTGGCCCAGCTTCCAGTACGCTACGTACACCTTTTTCGACTGATGGAATGAACTGGCCAGGAATGACGCCACCTTTCACTTCATCCACAAAATGAAAACCCTCGCCACGCGGCAAAGGCTCGACACGCAACATCACCTCCCCAAACTGTCCGGCTCCGCCGGTCTGCTTCTTATGGCGGTGGTGGCCTTCAGCCGGTTGGGTGATGGTTTCACGGTATGGGATGCGCGGTGGTTGGGTCAATACTTCAAGATGATATTGACTGGCCATTTTCTCCAGCACGAAGCGCAAGTGCAGGTCACCCAGCCCACGCATTACCGTTTCATGGGTGGACTGATGTTGATCGATCTTGAAGCAGGGGTCTTCCAATTGCAGCTTATGTAGTACCTCAGCGATGCGTTGTTCATCACCACGCCGCTTCGGCTCCACTGCCAGGCCATGCATTGGCGTCGGAAAATCCAGGGGTTTGAGGTGGATGTGATCTTCATCGTGTGAATCGTGCAGCACTGAATCGAACTCGATTTCATCTACTTTGGCTACTGCGCCCAAATCGCCAGGCAACAGGCTGTCGACTTCGGTGTAACTCTTGCCATGCACGCGGAACAGATGCCCTACCTTGAAGGGTTTCTTGCCATCACCAACAAACAGCTGTGACTCGCGTGTGATCTTGCCCTGATGTACCCGAAACATGCCCATCTTGCCGACAAACGGGTCCATCACTACCTTGAATACGTGAGCAAGCACATGTTTGTCCGGGGCAGGCTCAGACCGGAATCCTGTCGCCGCGCTGCCTTCCCCTTTCACAAACAGTGGCGGATTGCCCTCATGAGGATTGGGTGCCAGTTTTGCCAGTACATTCAGTAATTCCGTCACGCCCGCCCCGGTACGGCTGGATACAAAACACACCGGGATGATATGGCCCTCGCGCAGGGCTTGCTCAAACGGCGCGTGCAGTTGTTCTGGGGCTACGTCGCCTTGCTCAAGATAGGTGGCCATCAGGTCTTCATCTACCTCCACCACTTGATCGATCAAGGCCCGGTGTGCTTCAGTCACTGATGAAAAATCTGCTTCGCCGCCTGGGTTGAAAAAACAATCCACCACTTGCTTGCCGCCATCGGCCGGTAGGTTGATCGGTAGTACTTCTTTGCCGAAAGTTGCCCGCAGATTGGCCATTAGCCCCGGTAAATCCACCCGTTCCGCATCAATCTTGTTAATGACAATCATCCGGCACAGCTGTCGCTTCGCAGCCCAATCCATCATGCGAGTGGTGGTCAATTCAATCCCACTGGCCGCATTCACGGTGATCAGCGCCGTATCCACAGCTGCCAACGCGCAGATGGCATGACCAATGAAATCTGGGTACCCCGGCGTATCGATCAGCCGGATTTCTGTGTCCTGATAACTGAAGTTGACCAGCGCAGAATTGAGCGAATGCCGGTATTCCCGCTCCATCGGGTCGAAGTCACAAACTGTGTCACCACGTTCAACCGTACCAGGGGCGCCAATCGCCCCGGCCCGATGTAACAACATCTCGGTCAATGTGGTTTTGCCGCTGTCAAAGTGTCCAACCAATGCAACAGTGCGAATCGCATCCACTGAATAGTGGGGCATGGCGCGCTCCCTTTTGTTATTGGGGTATGCCTTCAATATAGGTGGTGTTGGGACGGATGGGGGAGGGCGGGATTGAACTTGCCAGTGGCATGTAGTTAAGTGTAACAGCGCACTTCGCCGATTTGTCTGACCCATGCACCTCAGTCAGCATTCGTCACAACTCGATGGACATGGTGTCCAGCATCTCCGCCGTTGTACTCAAATGTGACATATCAGGCATCTAGGTTGTAGCGTATGGGTTGGTGTCTTTGATGGCGTCGGTCAAGGATAAGATGTCAATTCGGGGATCTGATATTTTGTTTTGACTTGATTGACTAAGTGGCCAGCTTGATCGCTTAATTCAATGTGCCTTGTTAAAGCAATCTCGACATACCCAATCAGACAGCAAATAGCTCTTTACTTGCTTATAGGTGGTGCGGTTGCGGTAGATGATGGCTTTGTTGCACACCGCGCAATGTGTTTCTTCACCCAGGGCGCAGCAATAGTGGCCGACGACTTTGTGAATGGCTTTGACATCCAAGCCGAATTCGTCAGCTAACTGTTCGACTGAATAGCGGAAGTTGGGCGGGTTGGTCACCAGCCAGTATTTGCGGCACAGATCAATGATGCCAGCTTCTTGGCTGTTGATTTTCAAGGTGATGTCCGCCTCGCTCGACATGCGATCCTCCTCGGGTGGGTCTTGTGATTGTGATGTTCGGGATGACTGTGCTGTTTTCATTGTGTTCCCCTGGCAGTTGGCGGTGGGATCGACAGAGCTAATGCTCTATTTTGAGCGGGTGGTCGCCGAAAGACAACTGTATTCGTGTATGGGTAACGATGTGCAATGTATTCTTGCATCATAGTGCAAGTCATTGAGTTACATTGAAAATCATATTGATTGATGGTGTTTGGTCGAGGAGCAAACCAAGGGTAAATGCAGAGGGTAAATGCAGGTGGCGGGTATCAGGCTTCTCGCAAGGCATCGACAATTTTCATGCGTGCAGCTCGCACCGCTGGCAGAAAACCGCCTACCAGCCCCATCAATAATGCAAAGAACAGCGACTGAAATACAATACCTGTGCTTAATTCAAAGCTGAATGCCAATTCTGAAAATGTCTGAAAGTTGGTGGTTGAGAGCGACAGAAATTGCAAGGTAGATGCAAGCAACAGTCCCATGACGCCACCCAATAGCGCCAGCGACATGGATTCGAGCATGAAGGCGGCCAGCACACTGCTGCGTTTGAAACCCAGTGCACGCAAGGTACCGATTTCACCGATGCGATTGGCGACAGAGGAATACATGGTGATGGCTGCACCAATCATGGCGCCGATGGAGAAGATGATGGAGATGGTCATTCCAAGGATGTTGATGAATAGGGCGATCTGTTCGGATTGATCGGCATAGAAGCGGGTTTCACGTTTGATTTCCAGCGTGAGCTGGCGGTTGCCTTCGATATCTGTCTTCAATTGCTCAAAGCGTTCACTATCAACCAGTTTGGCAATCACGGCGGAATACATGGTTCGACGAAAGGCTTGCATCATTTGGTCCCGGTCGCCCCAAATCTCGGAGCTGAAGCCAGTCTGTCCTGCATCAAACTGCCCAACGATCAGCCAGTCGCGTCCGCCAAAACGTAGTGACTCTCCTATGTTGGCCCCATTGAACTTTTCGGTAATGGATTTGCCGACAATGACCTCATTGCTGCCAGGTCGGAACATCCGTCCAGCAGATAACTTGACTTGTGGCCGCAGTGTCAGGCCTACTGGCAGCACCCCACGGGTTACTACGTTGGCGGCGATACCGGTTGTACGCTTGGGCAGGGTAATCAGTACCACTGCTTCTTTGGAGAGCATCGGCTGGCCATCGCGGCCGATGGCGATCAAGGGGCTGGATTCGACGATACTGGCGTGTTCACGTGATACCCCGCTTTGCACCTCGGTTTGCGATGAGGTGCGAATCATGACTACGTTATCGTAACTGCCAGTCTGGATCAGCGTCTGTTTCAGTCCATTGGACATCATCAACACCGAGGCAAACACGAATACCACCATACCCATGCCAGAAGCGGTAAACAGGGTGGTCAGTTTTCGTACCATCAGGTTGCGTGCAATGTAGCGTAATGGAATCTTCATCACACCAACTTTCTCAAGCCATCCACAATCCGTACCCGCCCGGCTTGCCATGCAGGCAGTAACGCAGACATGACAGCAATGGTCATGGCACCACCCAACTGCAACAGGCGAGTTTCGTCAGAGATATTGAATACCGGGAAAAATGCTGATACAGGTTTGGAAAACGCAACAACCAGTGGCCCGGTCAACAGAATGCCCAGCCCGGCACCCACCGCTACCAACATCAGCGATTCCATCGCGATGAGGCTACGGATCGCCGTGGGTGAAAAGCCCAGCGCTTTCATGGTGGCGTATTCGGCGGTGCGTTCACGGGCTGACATTGCCATGGTATTGGCTACGACCGCCATGATGATCAAGATCACCACATACGATACCAGCTTGATGGCATCCACCACGGTTTGCAGCATGGCCACAAAGCCAAGTTGAAAGGCTTTTTCGGTTTCAGTCAGAGTTTCGGCCAGTGAGTTTTTGAATTCCTTATCAATTGCGGTGGAGACCGGCGCCGCGTTGGTAGGGTCATCAATGCCCATGACAAATGCACCTACCCGATTGCTGCGGCCAGGGGCCAGCTGTTCCAGTCGGTCATTGGCCAGGCTCCAGTGGAAATAGAAGATGTTGGTGTCGGTATTGATTTGTTTACCATCAAAAATTGCACGGATCACAAATTGGTAATTGCCGGGGTAGATGGTGCCTCGCAATGGCACGACATCACCTACCTTCCAGCCGAAGCGGTTCGCTAATTTTCGGCCGACTGCTGCACCACGCTTGTCTCGAAGAAAGGTCCGATATTCATCACCATTGAAGACAAGTTCAGGGTATAGCGCGAAGTAACTGGGGGCATCCACCGCAAACTGCGGGAAGAAATTTGATTCGTCGATATAGATGCCACCGAACCAGTTGGTCCATGACACAGTCTCAACACCATCAACCTGGCGAATGCGGTCTTTGTATGCCAGCGGTAGTGGGAATACCAGCGAGACGGCGTTGCGTGTGACCAAGCGTGCGTCGGAGGCGGCGTCAACCCCCGAGTACCAGGCATCCACCACCGTGCGAAGCAAACCGAACGACAGAATCGCTACCACGATGCCCAATGTGGTCAAGGTTGCCCGGAGTCGGTGCCGAAACGCGTTGCGAAACGACATGCGCACAAAGAAAAGGAACATGGTTCGGTCTCTGTTGCCTGTGCTGTTGGGGAGGACGACGATTACACCACAGCTGCAAGCTTACATCAGACGAGCCCCGCGTGGCTGGGCGCTGATGTGATATCGGTAGCGGATGGATGACTGGACACCATATCCAGCTGTTTTTCAAGTAGCAGCGGGCCGGATTGATGCATTGCAACAAGTAGTTCCGACCTGCAACACAGTCTACATCTGGGTGGGATACCTGATTGCGTTGTGTGTTAGCTAAGGCTATCGTTCAAGCTAGGCAACACGCAGGGCGGTCAAAAACCACCCTGACAAGGTTGTGCTGGTGTACCTACCCAGGTCGATGTTCCAGATACTTGCCCTGTCATTGGGTGTTTCAACCGATCGCTGCGGCGATATCAACAAACTGTAGGTGTATGGCAACAATCAAAGATGTCGCGCGGCACGCTAATGTGTCGATAGCAACCGTGTCACGTGTGATCAACGAACCTGACAAGGTCAAGGAGCCCACTCGCAAGCGAGTGGAAGCAGTCATGCAGGAGCTGTCGTTTTCCCGCAATGCCCTGGCGGCATCGTTGGTGACACGGCGTACTGGCTGCATCGGATTGATCATCCCTCAACTTTCTGGCGCTTTCTTCGCCCCACTCATCAGCGCGGTTGAACATACTGTCCGCGCTGGCGGCAGTCACTTGGTAGTCAGTTGTGGCAACTGCACCCAGGCAGAGGTACTGGCTGCCCTTAGTTTTCTCAAGCAACGATCCTGCGATGCCATCATCGTTACCCCTGGTGCGCTGGAGCATGAGACGCTGGTCAACCTGTTGGAAACCCACCCGAATATACTGATCATTCACCGCCTGGTGCCGGGCTATGAGCACCGCTGTGTTGTGGTGGACAATTACCAGGGGGCTTTCATGGCGGTCAGCCATTTGATCGAGCAAGGTCATCGCCGGATAGCGGCAGTGACTGGTCCACATAACAACCCGGAAAGCATGGATCGCCTGCGTGGCATGCGTGATGCCATGACCAAAGCCGGCTTACCGTTGCCGGACAACTATGTATTCGAAGGGATTTTTGGACCGGAATCTGGGTTAGCCGGGGCTGAAGCCTTTTTGGCGTTGTCCAAACCGCCTACCGCCGTTTTTTGTTTCAACGATCAGACAGCGTTAGGTGTGCTGGATTACTGCAAGCGCCGCCAGATTGCCGTCCCGGCCGATATGGCGGTCATGGGTTTTGACGACGTTGAGTTCGCCGACCTGGTGTCGCCCCGGTTGACCACAGTCCATCAGCCGATTGATACCATTGGCCGTACTGCGGGTACGCTGGCGCTGCGTTTGGCCAAGCGCGAGGCAATGACGGATGATAGCCACGTCATTCAGCCTCGATTGGCCTTGCGGGAGTCGGTCGCCGTGATTTCCGATTGATCGTGACTTGCGATCACCACACCTGCTTTGGTAGGTGTGGTTGTGTTGACTTGATTACTGCAGATGGCGACGGCGGTTGGGTGCAATGCCAGCGAGGTTGTGGGCCGCTCTGCAATCTTGTTATGTGTGCTATCAGAGCCCATGTATTGCTCAACCATCTTACTGGATGTTACATAAACACCAATTTACATCGCATTTCACCCCATTGAAACGCACTTGCCAAGAGCGTGAGCAGGTGTCAGGAACCTAATTTCCCATATTGCTGATAGTCGGTGAAATACATCACCACCCGCTTGTTGGCGATAGTGGTGGGAAAGTACAGCCGATAGTTGCCACGTTCGGCCTCAAATCGTACGCCGTCATATTGATGATTGAAGACGGCCATCAGGTAGTCCCGTTCGTCTTTGGTTCTAGGCTCGATAAATCGTTTTTTCTCAGGTTTCTTGTTGCTTTCACTGGCATAAGATTTATCGCCAAATGATAAAAACACCCGCTTCCCGGCAATCTCGTCCGGCATGATCAAGGTGACTTGTGGCAGGTTGCTGTCAATGCGCTGAATGGTACCAAGGACGTCGTCAGCCTTGTCGATATAGGCCTGAGTAAACTCATAGTGGGCCAGCGTTGCGAGCTCGTTACGGTTTTCCTCAATCAGCTTTTCGGCGGCGTGGATCAGCAGGTTTTTCTTGTGCTGGGCCGACAACGCGTCGCCACCCAGCAAGGCTGCAGCCAGTATAGGAAACGACAACGCCACCCATAGCCATTGACGGCGGGACCCTACCTGTATCACTGGTGCTTGGCCTGGCTTGTCTGCAATGGCGGCTGAAATCTTTGACAGATTCGACATCACGTTCAATACAACAGCCCCACCCAACATGGCGAAGATGCCCAGCAGGCTGATGAAGAAGCTTTCAGTGGTACGTTCCCTGAAGATCTTCAGATCGAAAATGGTGATCAGCATGAACACAAACACCCAGTACAACAGCACAAAGATCGAGTAGATAGCGAGCCGATTGGTGGTGCGGATCAGGAAATCGTGGTTCATGGCAGGGCAGGTTAAAAAGCGGGAAGTATAGAGAAATCAGCGTGATCTGACAGCGAAAACTGGCGTCCTGCTGTCGTTCCATATGGTTGGCTGCAGATGTACTTGCATTTGTTCTTAAATTGATCGATAAATTGTAAACGTTTTCATTGGTAAGGTATAAGTAAGCAAAAATAAGGAATGATGAAAACGAAGCCGGTGAGCATATTCAATATGCAGCGTGATGCGGGAGGCATGCTTGCCCAGCGCAGTATTTGTGAGGGTGGGTGTGATCCCGAATAAGCCACTCGGCAATATCCATCGAAAGGAGAGGCATATGAAACTGCAGTTTTCGCCAGGTCGGTTGGCCCTGTTGCTGGCAATAGCGAGCGTAGCTGGGTTGGCTGCATGTGAAGAGGAGTGGCAGCCGGGAGCCAATGTCCCGGATATTGAACACCGCTTACCTGCCGGTCAGTTCAATGACTGGCCGCGGATACCCAGCAGCATTCGCCAAGACCCACAAATTGAAGCCGAGATTGCGCGTATTGCTGCAGGCATGTCACTGGAGGAGAAAGTTGGGCAGATGACTCAGCCCGAGATCAAGGCTATTACACCGGATGAGGTCCGCCGCTATTACATCGGCTCTGTGTTGAATGGCGGGGGCTCGTGGCCTGGTAACAACAAGCGGGCCACGGTTGCAGACTGGCTGGCCTTGGCTGATGCCTACTGGCAGGCGTCGATGACTACCAATGGCCGGGTGAAGATTCCCGTCATTTGGGGGACGGATGCGGTGCATGGTCATGGCAACGTCTATGGCGCGACCTTGTTCCCACACAATATTGGGTTGGGGGCCGCTAATGATCCGGACTTGATTTATCGAATTGGGCTAGCCACAGCTCAGCAGGTGGTGGCGACCGGGATCGATTGGACTTTTGCTCCAACACTGGCAGTGGTACGTGATGACCGTTGGGGCCGTACTTACGAGGGTTATGGTGAGCATCCTTATCTGGTGCGTCGGCTGGCGTGGCCGATGGTGAAAGGTTTGCAAGGCGATTTCCATCGCAGTCAATCGGTCATTGCGACTGCTAAGCATTTCATGGGCGATGGCGGCACTGATCAGGGCAAGGATCAGGGCGTGACCATGGCCAGCAAGCGCGACATGATCAATATTCATGGCCAGGGCTATTACACGGCTTTGGCTGCCGGCGCACAAACGGTGATGGCATCGTTCAACAGTTGGACCAACGAAGCGGCCGGTATCCGCGAAGGCAAAATGCATGGCAGTAAAACCATGCTGACCGACGTACTGAAAAACAAAATGGGTTTTGACGGCTTTGTGGTCAGTGATTGGAATGGCGTTGCCCAAGTGCCAGGTTGCTCCAACTATCGCTGTGCCCAAGCGATTAATGCGGGCATTGACATGGTGATGGTGCCAGATGACTGGAAGCTGTTCATTGAAAACACAGTTGATCAGGTGCGCAAGGGTGAGATTCCAATGGCGCGGATCGACGATGCGGTGACGCGGATTCTGCGTGTCAAAATGCGGGCCGGTTTGTTCAAGGCACCCATGCCATCCAAACGGTTGGGGGCTGGGGACAGCAAGGCGCTGGTACATCGTGTACTGGCGCGTGAAGCCGTGCAGAAATCACTGGTACTACTAAAGAACAATGGTGGCGTGCTGCCATTGAAACGGGGCGAAAAGATTCTGGTAGTGGGCAAATCGGCCGACAACCTGACCAATCAGACTGGTGGTTGGTCACTGAGCTGGCAGGGCACAGGCAATACCAATGCGGATTTTCCCAATGCCGATACCATTCTGGCAGGCATCCAGGAAGCGGCCGGTGCTGGCAACATGACCTATAGTCAGACCGGGCAAGGTGTGGACGTTAGCGGTTACAAGGCGGTGATTGCAGTGATAGGCGAAACACCTTATGCGGAAGGGGTTGGGGATATCGGCAGGACCGGTACTCTGGAACACGCCCGCCGTTATCCGGAAGACTTGGCGGTATTGAACAATGTAGCGGGTAAAGGCGTGCCGGTGGTGACGGTATTGGTATCGGGTCGCCCGGTGTGGGTCAATAAAGAACTGAACCGCTCAGATGCCTTTGTGATGGCCGCATTGCCCGGTACGGAAGGCAAAGGTGTGGCAGATGTGTTGTTCCGAAACGCGGCAGGCATCATTAACAAGCCGTTTACGGGTCGCTTATCTTATTCTTGGCCTAAAACGGCCTGCCAAGTGCCGCTGAATTGGGGTGATGTAGGCTATTC
This sequence comes from Chitinivorax sp. B, assembly GCF_005503445.1. NCBI lineage: Bacteria > Pseudomonadati > Pseudomonadota > Betaproteobacteria > Chitinivorax > Chitinivorax sp. B. The sequence continues at coordinate 186,839 of NZ_SCOH01000001.1, forward strand.
ACCGCTGTTTGCGTATGGTTTTGGCTTGAGCTATGGCAAGCCTTCCCACCTGGGCCAGTTGGATGAAACGGCACCGGTACTGGGCTGCGGTCAAACGGATGGTGGCGGTGGCAAGGCGACGGAAGACCTGGAGGTGTTCAAGCAGACTGACAAACCACCCTATGCACTATATATCGGTTCGCCGGAAAACTGGGGTGGCACGGCATTGGGGAACGATCCGAATGCGGTGATCACCCATGGCAACCTGAAGGCGGAAACTACGCAGGTCAACATCCAGCAGGATGCGAAAAAGATCACCTGGAATGGCAATGGCCCCGGCCAGTTCTATGCGCAGTCAAAAGAAACGGTGGATCGGCAGGATTATCTGAATGCTGATTCGGCGTTGGTATTTGACAGTATTGTCGAAAAAGCGCCGGATGGTCTGGTGAAAGTGCGGGTGGACTGTAAGTACCCTTGTGTCGGCGAGGTGGATGCAACCAACGTGTTCAAACGATTGGCTGACCGCCAGAAGCATAAAGTGAAAATACCACTGGCGTGCTTCTCTCAGAAAGGGACGGACTTCGCCACGATTGACACACCATTGCTGATATTCACCGACAAAGCGTTTATCGCAGCGTTTGCCGATATCCGTTGGGTACCTAATGCAGGCAAGGATGCCGATGCGGTCGCATGCTCTGAACTGGTACCACCCCCACCCAGCTATCCTGACCCTATACCTGGCCCGCAATACAACGTGTTCACCAATGGCCAGCCTGCCAGTGGTTTTGCATCTGGCAGTTGGTCCACCAACGGGACCCATGTTGAACACGTGGTGCAGGCAGGGGGTGAGTTGCGATTGAGCTTCAAGGCAGATGGTGGCAACGGCCTGTTCTACCTGACCGGCAACCCAGTCAACCTCAGTAACTTTGCTCAGGGCAAGCTGACGTTCGACATTCTGGTGGAAAGTTATGGTAGTAACAGCGCGGGTCTGACGGTCAAAATGGAAAGCCCCGGCAATAATTGCAATACCGGGGATTATCTATTTGGCCGCCCTGTAGTTGGCAGCTGGCAGTCGGTATCGGTGCCGATTCCGCAGCTACTGTTAGCTGCTACTGCCTGCTTCACATTGCAAAACGTCGGCATGCCATTTGGTACCTTGCCGAAATGGGATGAACAGCAAGGTGTGGCTTACCAGTTGCGAAATATTCGCATGCTGCAGTAAGCACCGGCAGGTATCGTTAAAGTACACAAGCAGTGCTGATTTGACCGGCCCCGAAAGGGGCCACTTTTTTGAATACGTCAGGCTTCGTCTGTCACCTGATTCCACACCTCTTCAAACCCGGCCAAGGTCAGATACAGGCTGACTTCATAATGCACGTCCGGCAGCATGTCGCCATTGTCCACCCGGCCCAACACGGTACGATTCGCATCGTGATCAGCACGCATGGCATCCACCATCGCCCACACGAAGCGGGCAAGGCGAAAGGCATCGTCTTCGGTCTTCACATCATTCGCCAACAATTGGCGAACGGCATCATCATTCAGCGCATCGGCGTAATGCGCCAACAATGCGTTCACATGGGGGTAGCGTTCAAATTTGATCATGGGGGATTCCTGATAGGCTTACTCATCGAGCGTGACATGCTCAATCTTTGACATTCTATGGGCAATCAGCTCCAGATTGGTGATCAGCGTGCTCAATTTCATGCGCTCGACCACTGCCAGAAAGTAATGGCCCTTCTTTGCCAGATCAGGCTTGAAAGCCATGCCAGGTGGCAGGTTGGCTTCACCCAGTACCCAGAATACATCGACTGGCGCATCGGCATACCGCGATACCATCTTGTGGACACCTTTCAAGTGTTGCCAGTCTCCTGAGAACGACAAGCCCATCTGCTCGTTGGCCTCCACCCATTGCTCGTCTGTCGACAGTTGATAATCGCACACTCGCACGCCACAAACCGTACGGTATTTGCCATCGGTTGCATTGGCATACAGTGTGGGGTGTTCACCGCGTTTGACAGGGCGGGCAAGGAACAATTTCTTTTCGATACCGCGCAGTTGCTGGATGATCTCGCTTAACTCTGTCAGTGTTTTGAATTGGTTCAGGTTAGGCACGAATGGCTCCCAGGCAGAAGGGCAGGATGAACGCTCGCAGTCAGACCATCAAGATGGGTGATGTACAGCTAAAGGCTTGGCAAGATTCGTGATGGAAGGATTGACTACAGTACCGGTCTGGCACGCATGATAACTTACGGTAATCCGCCTTGAAGGAGGTTGCAACAAGATGTGTGTGTGCACATGAAAGAATGTGCTGATTCGGTATTGCGCCTGATTTCTGATGAGACCAAATGCGTTGGAATTGTTGCGGGCGCGCCTAATTAATATGTGATTTATGGGATGTAATGCCTTGCCGTTGACCGGTCGCGCCCGTATGTCATTGCTCCCAGCGGCATAAGAACAGATACGCAACCGTAATTTGTGTCATTACGACAAACGCACAAGCGGCAAAGATGCCTGTGGAACAGGCCAGCATCAGGCAAGCTGTACGCCATTCCAGATTCTGCAGACCTGCTTGCTCCACCAACGATATGGCAGCAACTGACAGCACGAACAGCAGGCTCCATTTCAGCAAATAAGCTGGCAGATAGATGCGGCGTTCACGGTTATGGCGAAAGGCTGCGGCCCGCTCCAGGGCATTACCTCGCTGTACATCCTTGAACATCCAGAATGGCCATAGGTACAGGTAGACGAGATAACCTAGCGACAGGTCGTCATTCGACGGGTTTGCTTGCGCTGACATCTTTGCCTCCTGCTAAACCGTATCGCCATGTACTTAAATATAGAATCATAACCCCTGAAGACCAAGGCATCCCGCCAGGACATCCACAGATGCGGACCAAGTAGGTTTCCATGCATAATCTCTCTTTACTTTGACGGTGCCGATCATGAGCTATTTCAAACACCATGTGTTTTTCTGTACCAATCAGCGCGCGGAAGGCGAAACCTGTTGTAATGCCCGTGGCGCATCGGAACTGCAGGCTTATGCCAAGGATCGTGTCTCCAAGCTGGGCTTGAAAGGGCAGGGCAAATGCCGCATCAACAAGGCTGGTTGTCTGGATCGTTGTGATCAGGGACCCGTGATGGTGGTTTATCCGGAAGCGGTCTGGTACACCTTCTTTGACAAGGAAGATATTGACGAGATCATTGACGAACATATTGTCCATGGTCGCATTGTGGAGCGATTGAAACTTGATTAAGCAGCAACAGATTGAATGGATCGACGGCCCAGTCGGCAAACTGGAAACCATCGTTATCCCACCGCCTAGCGATGTGCTGGGGATTGCGGTACTGATTCATCCTAACCCGACACAGGGTGGCACCAACACCAATAAAGTGGTGCAGATGATGGCTAAGGTCATTGCGCGTCGCGGCTATATGGCTTATCTGCCCAACTGCCGCGGGGTAGGGCAGAGCATTGGTGAATATGACTGGGGTAACGGCGAAACCGATGATGTAGTGGCCGTGATTGACTATGCCAAAGCTCAGCAAGGCGATCTGCCGCTGGTGCTGGGTGGTTTCTCGTTCGGTACCCATGTGGCATCGCAAGCACGGCAGCGTGTGGAAGCAGAGAAGCTGATTCTGGCGGGCCCTGCTTGCAAGCGTTTTCCAGTACCTGAGGTGCCGAAGGATACCTTGGTCATTCACGGCGAAGAGGACGAGGTCATCCCTCTGGCCGATGTGCTGGATTGGGCTCGTCCCCAAGCATTACCCGTGGTGGTGGTGCCAGGATGCAGTCATTTCTTTCATGGCAAATTGACTCAGTTGGCAGATGTGATCGATCGAATGTGGTAAAGCAAATAGGGCGATGGAAGTATCGCCTTATCTCTATTTGGTACTATCGTTTTGATGTTGACTGTACTAAAATACAGTCATGTCAAGCCATGATTCCATCAAAGGCCGTGGCACGGCCTACAATCCCCTCATCCGCTTCGATCGACTCACACGCGAAGCGGTGGTACCCGATTGGCCGGGCGACATCGATGATCCGCCCCCACTACCAACCGAACTGATCTGGCAGGATGCCAAATCCGCCATCACTCGTAACAATTCCCCGGACATCTACTTCTCTCAATCCATTAACCCTTATCATGGTTGTGAACATGGCTGCATCTACTGCTATGCGCGCCCCAGCCATGCCTATTGGGGCTACTCACCAGGGTTGGATTTTGAAACCAAGATCGTCGCACGACGAGGTTTACCTGAGCGTTTACGTGTTGAATTGGCCCGCCCTGGTTATCAATGCGAGCCAATTTGCCTGGGCTCAAACACCGACTGCTATCAACCTCTGGAGCGCAAGCTGGGGTTGACCCGGTCGGTGATCGAAGTGCTGTTGGCTCACCGTCATCCATTGGTGATCATTACCAAGAATGCATTGGTCGAACGGGATCTGGACTTGCTCAAGCCGTTGGCCGAGCAACAACTGGTACAGGTCTATATCTCGCTTTGTACGTTGGAAGCCGATGTGGCCAGGGTGCTGGAGCCTCGTGCCAGTGCACCGCACCGCCGTTTACAAGCAGTACGTAATTTGTCCCAGGCAGGTATCCCGGTGGGTGTCCTGTGCTCACCTGTCATCCCGGCCTTGACTGATCACCAGATTGAAACGGTCGTATCTGCAGCTGCAGAAGCAGGTGCTGGCATGGCCAGCTACATCATCCTGCGTCTGCCACTGGAGATCAATGAACTGTTCAAGGATTGGCTGGCCCGCCATTTTCCACAGCGGGCTGAACATGTCATGAGTCTGATCCGTCAGATGCGCGGTGGCCAGGAAAACGTTTCTCGTTTCGGTGAACGTATGCGAGGTACCGGCATCTTCGCCCAGCTGCTTCGCAACCGTTTCGAGCTGGCTTGCCGTAGAAACAGTCTGGGTCGACGCCGGTTGGATCTGGATGTATCCAATTTTCACGTTCCCGGGCACGGAACTCAGCTTGATTTGTTTGAATAGTCTTGAATGTTGAATTGAAAGTGTGTGCAGAGGCGAGTTTGTTCAGGGCTAATACACTTAAGTGACGCTTAAGTTGAATGTGTTCTGCCCATCATGGCATGGGCCTCAAGTAAAGACTGTGTGCTGCAGGTGAAATATAGAATGTAGTCGAATGGCACTTGATTGTCCTTATGTGTCCACATCAGCCATCTTCTGATGGCCTGACGGTTGCCGGGTATCCGGTATGCCGCAGAGCAACATGGCTCTGCTTGGTTGTATGCGAGTTTGAGTGGTTTTTCATCCACAATGACTCATTATTATCATTTTCCCCGTATACGCATGGTCAACCCTTTTAAGAAATTCCGCAAAAACTGGTCACCGCAGGCGCGATAATTCTTATGGCCAGGGTTGCGGAACAGGGCGTTCAGCTCTGGTTTGCTGATCTGGAACTGAGCCAGTTGCATGATCTCCACCAGATCAGTCTCTTTCAATTCAAACGCGATGCGCAGCTTTTTCAGGATCAGGTTATGTGTCATCCGTTGCAACGTGGTTTTAGGCTCTGTGTTGCGATCGCTGGGGCCGCGACGATCCAGGATCAGTCCGTCAAGGAAGGCGTTGAGTTGAGTATTGTTGCAAGCGAGGAAGCCGGTTTCGTCTTCCAGTTTCAGCATGGCTTGCACGGTGGCTTTATCAAGGTCTGAGCCATGTCCGGCTTTGATCATGTCGATGATTTTGTGATCAGCCAGATCCATAGCATAGCGCAGGCTGCGTAATACATCGTTGTTGTTCATGAGGTGATCCATTCAGTAGCCTGCTAGGCTGGCAGGCTGCGGGTTAGTTGGCCAGCGAGTGTGTGCTGGGCATAATTGTAGATCTGGCTACGCGGTTGCTATCGGACGTTCGCGTACGGTCACCATGATCGGTTGGGCATAGCCTTCCCCAGGTTGTTTTTTACGGGTGACCAGGGTCAGTTCAGACGGTTCGAATACATTGACATTGTGTGTGGTCGGGCTGGTGATTAGATATTGCGCTTGAGTGGCTTTCAGAAAGCTGGCGACTTTATCGATGTTGAAGATGTCCAGATGGGCAAATGGTTCGTCAATAAATACAAAGCCGCCAGGTCGGGCATCGTCCATCATCATGCCGATCAGCAGGATCAGTGATTTCATGACTTGTTGACCACCGGATGCTTCCCCGTCGTTGAGGCCCATCATGCCTTTTCGATCAAAGTTGAATTGAACGGTCAGGCCAGCTTGCGCCAGGACGATATCGTCGTTTTCCAGATGCGGGGTATCGGCGTGTACTTCAATGCCAGCCAGTTCGCCCAGTGAGCGGATATTTTTGGCGTAGCGTCGGACGGTATTGCGCAAAACATTGATGTAGGCACCGCGTGCGTCATCACATAGCTGACCGGCTCGATCGAATTCTCGTTGTCGAGCCGCGGTCTGGAATTCCAATGCATTGAAATCGGCCTGCAGCTTATCGCGTCGTTCAATCACGCTGTCGTCGGTTTCCCAGGCTTCATACTCGAAGCGGCGATCGATTTCATCCATGCGGCGGCGTACTGCGCCCAGCGTTTCCCAGGTTTGCTTGAGCTGTGTCCGGCCAGCCCGGTCTGTCCAATGTGCGGGCATGCGCTCGCGCATGGCTCTGATGGCTTGATAGCGTTCGACCTGCTCGCGACGATGAGCGATACCTGCAGCCCGAAGCCGCTCAACTTCGATGCGTATTTGCTGGGCTCGGTCGGCTAACTGACTTTGGCGGAGTTCCAGTTTATTCCGGTGCTCCTGAGCCTGTTCAAAGGCTTGGTTGGCAGCAATCAACTGATCACTGGCGGCCAGTGCTTTTTCTTTGTAGGCCTGCAGGCTGTCTTGGGCAAGTTTGAATTCGTCTGCCCGGGCTGCCAGCATGTTGGCGGCATCGACCCCCGCTACTTTGGCTTGTAACATGCCAATGCGGTTGGCGAGCGGTTCCAAACGGCGTTCGAGTTGTTCGATTTGGGTATCGATGCGCTCGACATCTTCTTCGAGCGCGGCACGACGCGACTTGCGTGCTGCCTCGCCAAAGTGGTATTCATGAGCTGCCACACCAATGAAGCGCCCACCACGTCGTTCGCGGTGAAAGCCCTCACGAGTGATCCATTCGGTGTCGCTACCCATTTTGGCGCCAGCGGCAGCGTCTTCGACACGTTGCACTCGGTTGAGTTGGCGAATCAGCCAATCGGGTGTGTCTGCATTGAAGTTAACCACTTCCAGTACAGAGCCTCGCTCTGCACGTGGCGGGGTTTGGCGCTCCGCGACGACAAAGTGTCGGTATTGCAGTTTCTCACCTAACGCCCAAGCGCGAGCTTTATCTTCAGGTCGTTTCAATAGCACTACATGCTTGAATGGTGCCATCATGGCTTCCACTGCACCTTGCCAGCTTGGATCGCTGACCTCGACGATGTCTGCCAGCATTTCATGGCGAATACCTGTTTCATCTAGTGCGGCGCGGAAGCGTTCGACAAAGGTAAAATTGGGCTGTTGGCCGCCACGTAAGGCGTTGGCAAGGGTAACGGTCTCTTCGCGTTCTTTCTTCATGCGCTTCAGGTCAGCATGCAGTGACGCAAACTCGGTACGTTTCTGGCCCAGCTCGTCAATTTCCGAAGTCAGGTCACCACCTTGTGCACGTGCCATTTCCTGCAGCTTTGCCTGTTCGTTCAGCTTGACTTCAAAGCCGCGAATTTCTTCACGTAACTTCATGAACTGACTATTGGCTTCAGTCTGCCCCAGCTTGGCACGCGCTAATGCGGGGCCGGCTTCATGCAGTTGCTGCTCGATGTCATGCAACTTGCTCTGTCCGTCTTCCATCGCTAGTTGTTTTTCACGTAGATGGCGACGGGCGCCAAGATTTTGGCCTCGAGCATGAAGGAGTGAATGGATCAGCTCATGTAGCTCCAGGCGGGGTAGGATTTCTGCCTCGAGTTGGGCTCGCTCGGCTGTCAGGTGCTGCCATTCAAGGTAACGGTTGGCTTTGCCCGTCAGGCTTTCCAAGGTGGCACCCAGTTTGGCCAGCCGACCATCCAGTTCTTCCAGCTCCCGTTCTGCTTGCTTTTGTTCCTGCTTGGCTTGCTGATAGTTATCCAGTACTTCTTTTTCGCCGAAGACTTGGAAGACCAGGTCCAGCAATGTTCGCGGACTGTATTCACATAGCTTGTCGGTGTCACCCTGCTCCAATGCCAGTACTTCGGCGATGGCAGGTGTCAACCCAGCGGATTCCAGCCTGCGACGGTAGTCATTCACCCCAAGCCATTGACCACGCGCTTCGATGTCCTCAATGGCCGTATCCCCTTCGCAAATGGCGTACTGTCGCGACCAGTCGCCCCCTTGCTTTTTGATGCGACAGGCGAGGGTGATCTGGTTGTCCAGAAACGGGAAGAATGGATACCGGCCGGACGTGGAACGTTCATTATCAACGACGCCACGAAGCCAAGCGACGGGCTCCTTGGCATTGCGAACGTAGCGCTTGTAGTCGCGCTTGCCTGAGCACTTCAAGGCGAGCAAGGTACGCAATCCGTCTAACAGGGTGGTTTTGCCAGAGCCATTAGGGCCGATGATGGTGATGATCTGGGCATCAAGCGGCAGCGAAAAACGCTGCCAGAAATCCCAGTGCATGACTTCAAGTTTGCGGAAGTGGAACATGATGTGTTCGATCAGCTGATTTGGATAGACTGTTACTTTCAGTTTGGCGTATATGAAAAATACCAACTGCTATAGTGAAATTCGAAGTTTCCGGATTTTGATGCATTGTGGATGCAAGCGAGGCCATTGTGTGGAAAAAGCTGTTATGGGTGGCATGGTTGTTGGCCCCGTTGACTTCGGCAGGCCCGCCGCAAGTGCTCAAGCTGGTTACACTGGATTACCCGCCAATGACGGTCGTGCAGGGTGACAAACTGTCTGGCATTGTTTATGACGCGGTTGGTTTGGTATTTGCCCGTGCTGGGTATGCACATCAGGTGGAGCTCGTGCCGTGGAAGCGTGCGATGGCGTTGGTGGAAACGGGCACCGTCAGCTGTGTTTTTCCCATGACGCGTACCAGTGAACGTGAGGCCCGTTTTAGTTGGGTTGGGCCATTCCTGACCGGTGCTCATGTGCTGGTTGCACTGGAGAGCAATCCAATCCAACTGACGAATCCGGCCCAGGCTCGCAACTATCGCATTGGCGTACTGGCTGGCAGTGCGGTGGAACAGACCTTGAAAACGATGGGTCTGCCTTATTTCGGAGATCCTAAATCGGAAAACAATATGCGCAAGCTTTCGGAGGGCATGCTTGATCTGTGGGCTGTACATGATGTAGTGGCACAGTATGAATCGCGTGATTTGCATGTGCCGATCAAGCAACTGCTGAAGCTGGCTACTGTTGAAACCTACCTGGGGTGCCGACTGGATACGGCAAGTGATGTGTTGAACGCGCTGCAAAACCAGCTCGACAAGCTTAAGCAACAAGGTGAACTGACTGTATTGCAGCAGCAATACCTGTCTACCATGTCGAGCAAATAGTTTCGGAATAAGGATGTTCACAGTAGTGAGACTTGACTGTCCGGGCGTTCGCGCATGCGTTTCACTACATCGCCTAGCGCACCTTCAATGATTCGTGGTGCCAGTTTCGAGTAATCGATCAGCAAATCCAACATTGGCCCTTCATAAATCACTTTGTTACGGCGGGTGATGAACCCCAGTTTGGAGAGTACACCCAGGTTGGTGCTGAAACGCATCCGACCACCAAGTTGTTCGCCAAAATCTGCATACAACGCGGTTTCGGGAATACCGCTGGAGACATCTTCTGCAGCGGGCAATGGCTTGGCTTCTGAGAACATGTCTGATTGCGCTGCCTGTTCTTTTTCACGGCGGGCAATCTGTCGCTCCCGCTTGGGTAGAATGATCAGCGCCCAGATGATGACCAACAATGCAATGCCATCGCGCGGCAAACTGATGTTGTTGGATAGCCATGCGTCATGGGCACCAAAAACCGATTCTTCGACCTCGGGCTTGATGCCGACGGCAATGTATTCCGAATAGGGGTTTTCCAGTAGTACCAAGCCACAAGCTTGCAAGCGTTCATCCAGCAATTGTCGGAAAGCTTCGTCAGTCAGCGCACGGCGGGCCAGCTTATCGTTGCGATCGATATAGCGATGTGCCAGTAGCCGTGCGATCAAAGTTTGCAGTTCGTTATCCATATCTCGGAACTCAGTTACATCGCCAATCTGAAATGACGGCGATATTTCACAAATGCGTATTTACCTTCAGGGTTGAAGCCACTGATTTGAAATAGCCGATGTGCAGCATGGCGTGCAGCACTGCTCATCAGCATGATCTTTGAACAGTCTCTTGCCACGCAGCGTGCTTCGATCTCTTGTATCAGCCGTTGTCCGATACCCAATCGTCGATGCACCTGATCAACTACGATGCTCTCGACAACAGCATAAGGTTGTTCGCCATACATTGCATCTGCACAATAGTGGACATGGGCTGTGGCTGCTATCTGATCATGGTGAATGGCCAGCAGCAGCTCATTGTCCAGTTGCAGGGCCAGCCATGCGAGCCGTGACGGTAGGACGCGAATGCGATCATCGGAGACCAATTGACGATACAAGTCGGTGAGGCTTTCGGCATCGGATGCAGCGGCGCGGCGGAAGTACAACATCAACGGGTTTTCCGGGGTTTGACTTTGCCACTGCTGATTTGCGCAACGCCATTGCGATTGACTGGTGCCAGCTCAGCACTGATGTCCAGATGCAGTGGGAGTCGCGCAATATCCGCTACCGGACCATTCAAGGCTTGGGACTCGGGGTCATTCAACAATGCCAGCAGCGAAAGCCGGTAGGCTGTTTGCGCATAGTTGTCGCCCAACACGATATCTGCAACGGGTTGTGGCGCCTTGATGTCGCCCAGGCTGTCCCGGAATGTTTCAGCGAATAACAGACGTTCCACTTCGACATGATCGGTGGTAGGGGCATCCAGGGCGGATGGAATGACGGCCTCGCGAGACTGTTCGCGTTCACGCTCCAGCAGCTCGTATTCGGCAATATCCAGCATTTCGCTTTCAGTGACGAAGGCAGGCTCCGGGTGAGCATGTAGGCAGCCATTCAGCAGCGGGGTGGCTTGCACGCCTTGTCGACGCAACCAGTCAGCGATATCGGTGGACGTCAGGCCGGACTCGCCCAGATGCACTCGCTGGGCCTGAATGCTGTTCAAGGTGCGTTGAAAGACCGCAGTCATTCGCAACATTCGGCTCTGTGCCTGTCCGATAGCTTGTGCGACACGATGGGTCGGGCCATCCAGTTCTTCATCTGCAGTGATGACGCGGATGATGTCGGTGCCTTTTTCTACCCAGTGCCAGACAGAATCGAGCTTTTTTTGGGCGGCTCGAATAACAAATTCTGACGCTGACAGGACGGCTTGTTCAAATTCTGCCTGTAACTCATTCAGTCGCCCCAGCAAATGCTGCAGCGCTTCAACCGACAGTTTGCCCACAGCTTGCCCAGCGGCAACCTGTGCGGTGATGAATCCTAATTCGGCGTCTTCATCATCGGAGAATCCCAGCAAGGTGGCGATAGCTGCCAATGCCATCCGCCCAGCCGTGCTGATCTGGTAGACCGATTCGTCGTTATCCCACACCAACAATTCGTTATCCCGCAAACGGTGTAGCACGGTGTTGAGTTTGGTGGCATCCAGATAGGCAAAGGTTGCCTTGAGCTCCTGTGGGCTCCAGCGTGGTGCGTCGGCACGAGCGCCGATTTCACGCAAGATCATCAGTCGGATCAGTACCTCATCATCACCGCCACGAAACAGTGTGATAAAGGCATTCAATGCTTCGCGAGCACGGAGCAATGGGAAGAGGGCAGGGAGATCGGCTAGTTCGACGCCAGGTCTGAAGAAATCGGCGAGAGGGTTATCTTGCATGGTGGGATTGTATCAGGGCGTGTCGATGATCACATTTCGGCAAGGGCACTCATAGTTTTTGCCGTAGTCGAGTGATCCAGGATTCGAATCCCATGGATTCATACAGTGCTTGGGCTGGCTGATTGAATGCAAACACGGACAATTCGACAGCTTGCGCACCCTTTGCTTTGGCCTGTTCGATTGCCCGTTCAATCAACTGGCGTCCAATCCCCTGGCCACGGGCCGAAGCTGCCACGATGACAGAATGAATGCAAAAAATGAGATGCGGCTGCAGGAATGGTGAGTTGGACGGCTCAATGCGGCCAGCCAGCATCGCAATGACATTTTCTTGACTTAGCGCGATATAGCAAAGTGTACCCTGCTTGTTGAGCAGGGCATCGATCTCTGCCAGGGTTTTAGGCCCTGGGTCGATCTCACTGAGATGCGGTACAGCTTGCTCGTGATAGGCCTGTAGTGCTCGATAGAGTGCCAGCATGGCAGGTGCCTCGGCCATGCTGGCAGTACGAATCGCCACTGTCGATGCCAAGTCAGGCATCCGCACCTTCCGACGGGGTGGGTGTGGTGATCGGGGCCATATCGTTCAGTTCAGCAACTCGGGCACGTGCTTCGGCTTCTTGGCGGTCTGCCTCCTCGCGTGCCTTCATGACACGCAAGTTGACAAGGTATTCCATGATGGACTGGCATAGCAACTGGCAACCTTCGCCCGTCAATCCTGAAATAACAAAGTAACGAGGCTCATAGGGATCGAAATCTGCCAGTGGGTTGCCGGCTTGCCAGCCGTAACGTTGCAGGAAATCTTCAATGCGTTGCTGGCGTTCTTCGTCAGCTACCATGTCCAACTTGTTCAACACCAACCAACGCGGTTTGCGGTACAGTTCCTCATCGTATTTGCGCAACTCTTCAACGATCGCCTTGGCTTCCTGAACTGGATCGACTGCTTCATCAAAAGGTGCCAAATCAACCAAATGCAGCAAGACGCCTGTGCGTTGCAAATGCTTCAAAAAGCGATGGCCCAGGCCGGCACCTTCGGCAGCGCCTTCAATCAATCCTGGAATATCTGCAATGACAAAGCTGTGATTATGATCAACACGCACCACGCCCAAGTTGGGATGTAATGTGGTGAATGGATAGTCTGCCACCTTAGGACGGGCGGCAGATACTGCGCGGATGAACGTGGATTTACCAGCATTTGGCATACCCAGCAGGCCTACATCGGCCAATACTTTGAGCTCCAGCTTCAGCTCGCGACGCTCACCTTCCTCACCGTGGGTGAATTGGCGTGGTGCCCGATTGGTAGAGGATTTGAAATGGATATTGCCCAATCCACCTTTACCACCTTTGGCCAAGATGGCTTCCTGGCCATCGTGTGTCAGGTCTGCAACAACTTCACCCGTGATGGCATCCGTAATCAATGTGCCAACCGGCATGCGCAGGGTAATGTCATCGGCACCTTTACCATAACAGTCGGCACCGCGACCGTTTTCCCCATTGCGGCCCTGATAGCGTTTGACAAAACGGTAGTCGACCAGCGTGTTGATGTTAATGTCGGCGATGGCAATTACGCTACCACCACGGCCTCCGTCGCCACCATCCGGGCCTCCACGGGGTACGAATTTCTCACGGCGCATACTGGCGGAACCGTTTCCGCCTTTACCGCCTGCTACTTCAATTTTGGCTTCGTCAATGAATTTCATGGCGTCTTGCCGCCTTTCGTTGGATTCGTCAGCCTGATCCGGAATGTCAATGCTTCCGGCCAAGCTATCCTGCCGGGTTAATTCACCAAAGGCAGGTCATAGTAATAAAATTCGCGATCTCTCACCCAGCCGAGCGACTCGTACAATGCCTGGGCATTGTGATTGGTTGTCGCGGTGGAAAGGGACAGGCGGGCAGCACCTTGTTGGCGTCCAACATCAGCTGCCGCAGTCAGCAATGTACGGGCCATGCCCATACGTCTGCATGTTGGGGCAACATATAAATCGTACAACACGAAATACCGAGTTGCAGCCAGTGATGAAAAAGTCGGGTAGAGCTGTGCAAAGCCCACAGCTTCACCTACATACTCTGCCAGCAAGATGACGGATTCCTGATTGACCAGTCGTTCCGCGATATAGTGGTGGCTTAGCTCAAGGTCGCTTGCTTTACCATAAAACTGGCGGTAGGCATCGAATAACGGCGCAATCTGTTCGGCATCTGCATGATTTGCCATGCGAATGGTAAAAGACATGTTCACCCCTGGCAATGTGTGATCAGTACCAATTGTTTATCTGGCTTGGAATCCCAAGTGGTTTGCAACCTATGGATGCTTTGTCACAGGCCTGCAACTGGTGGCCGTCTGTGAAGAGGTCACGATGCATTGCCCTGTGTCCAAAAATGAAAAAGCCCTATCGTTGAGATAGGGCTTTTGCCAGTCAGTGTGTGCCTTATGCCAGCTCTTCAGCGTGCTCGAAAGGAACGATGTTAACCAGCTTGCGCTGTTGCGCACCCTTGACTACGAATTCAACAGTACCGTCGACCTTCGCGAACAACGTGTGATCCTTGCCCATGCCAACATTTAGACCAGCGTGGAACTTGGTGCCACGTTGACGAATGATGATGGAACCAGCGGGGATCAACTCGCCACCGTATGCTTTGGTACCCAGTCGTTTGGAATGGGAGTCGCGGCCGTTACGTGAACTACCGCCTGCTTTCTTATGTGCCATGTTTCACGCTCCTCGATTACTTCTCGATTGCGTCGATACGCAGTTCGGTGAAGTTCTGACGATGACCTTGACGCTTCTGATAGTGCTTACGGCGGCGCATCTTGAAGATGCGAACTTTTTCGCCACGGCCGTGTGATACGACAGTAGCCTTAACCGCTGCGCCAGCCACAATGGGCGTGCCCAGAACGATATTGTCACCATCGGCTACCATCAAAACCTGATCAATTACGATCTGGGAGTCGATGTCTGCCGGTATCTGTTCTACTTTGAGTTTTTCGCCAACGCAAACTTTATACTGTTTGCCGCCGGTTTTTATGACCGCATACATGCTGGGGCTCCTAACTGATAAATGCTTTCCCCACCACTTGGCGGAGAATCGCGCATTATATTTTAAGTGATTGAAGCCAGTCAAATTTTCCGCACATCACCAAATTCTGATATGATGCACGCCGCCTACAGCCTTGTGGCTGGCAGCGCATTTCACATCTACAAAATACAGGTTTGCCTCCGTGTCCATCGAACAAGTCCGCGCCCTGATTGCCGACGACATGCACGCCGTCGACGACGCCATTCGTAGAAATCTTTTCTCTGACGTGGTTTTGGTTCGCCAGATTGCCGAATACATTATTAACAGTGGTGGAAAGCGCCTGCGTCCATCGCTGGTGTTACTGACCGCCGGTGCATTCGGATATCGTGGCACGCATCATTTTGATTTGGCTGCAGTGGTTGAATTCATCCATACCGCCACCTTGTTGCACGACGACGTTGTAGATGAGTCAGACTTGCGCCGTGGCAGCAAGACGGCCAACAACCTGTTCGGTAATGCGGCCAGTGTGTTGGTAGGTGATTTTCTGTATTCACGCGCGTTTCAGATGATGGTCAAGGTCGGCAGTATGCGGGTACAGGAAGTGCTGGCAGATGCGACCAATATCATTGCAGAAGGTGAAGTGCTGCAGTTGATGAACGTACATAACGCCGATGTGGCTGAAGAAGACTATATGCAAGTCATTCAGTTCAAGACCGCCAAGCTGTTTGAAGCAGCCACTCGCTTGGGTGCCATTCTGGGCAATGCGACCACAGAGCAGGAAGCGGCCATTGCTGAATTTGGCATGTTGCTTGGTACGGCGTTCCAGATTGTCGATGATGTGCTGGATTACGAAGGTGATGCAGAGGAAATCGGCAAGAATCTGGGTGATGATCTGGCTGAAGGTAAGCCTACCTTGCCATTGATATATACCATGTTGCATGGCAATGCTGATCAATCGGCGTTGGTGCGTCATGCGATCGAGCATGGCGGTCGCGACGAGTTTCAGGCAATTCTGAAGGCGGTGCAATCCTGCGGTGCCTTGGACTATGCACATGGTCGGGCAAGGGCTGTAGCAGAGGCCGCGGCGGGAAAATTAAATGTTCTGCCCTCTTCACAATACAAGGATGCTTTGCTAGAATTGTCCTCCTTCGCTGTTCAGCGCCGTTCGTAAGGTTTCGGCGAAGTTGGCAGATAATCAAAGCAGTTCGGGGTGTAGCTTAGCCTGGTAGAGCGCTACGTTCGGGACGTAGAGGCCGGAGGTTCGAATCCTCTCACCCCGACCAGAATTCAAAAAAGCCGGATCAGCTTTCTGACCCGGCTTTTTCGTTTTTGATCAATTCGATTGAACAACCTGATAACCACTCTCTTAACGAAGTGGTGTTTCCGGAATGGATACCACACTGGAAACAGGTTGATTCATGGCCTGGCAGTAATTGATCCGCAGTCATTTCATCTTTGCACCAACGTACTTGAATATGGCCAATTCGATAATATGTTCATCGACCAGGCAGCGGTGATGCTGTGCATGGCCTTCAATCTGAAGACTGATTTCGCGAGATGACAGATTGTGTTACTGGGTTGTCACAGGTCTGTTAACTACAAGCTGTTATTGCTGTTGCCTCTAGCACTCAAGTTCAAGGAGATAAATGCGTGTCGCGGATTCCAGATGTGTTCCCCAGTAAGGTGGCAGTCTCTACGAGTACGAAGCTGTTGTTGGGTACCATGCTGATTGTATTGTTGACGCTGGGTACAGCGGTACTGGCTGCACCGGCGGGCGCTAAGCCGCGATTGGTGACGCCGCGTGGTGAATTGGCGATTGACGAAAAGGCGACGATAGATCTGTTCGAACGATCACGGGCTTCCGTAGTGTTCATCACCACGCGGGAACAACTTCAGGATTTTTGGTCTCGCAATGTCTTTTCCGTGCCGCGTGGTACGGGTTCAGGCTTTATCTGGGATGATGCTGGACACGTGGTGACGAATTTTCATGTCATTGAGGGTGCCAGCGAAGCAACCATCAAATTGGCAGACGGCCGTGATTATAGGGCCAGCTTGGTTGGTGTCAGCCCTGGTCACGATATTGCTGTACTTCGGATTGCGGTTGCGCAAAAACGGCCGCAGCCGGTGCCAATTGGTACCAGCTCGGATTTGCGGGTGGGCCAGAAAGTCTACGCCATTGGGAACCCATTTGGTCTGGATTGGACGCTGACAAATGGCATCATCTCTGCACTCAATCGTACCTTGAGCAATGATGGCGGCCCTACCATCGACAACCTGATTCAGACCGATGCCGCTATCAATCCAGGGAATTCCGGTGGCCCCTTATTGGATTCTGCCGGGCGACTGATTGGGATCAATACCGCCATTTATAGCCCTAGCGGGGCCAATGCAGGCATTGGTTTTGCCGTGCCAGTAGATACGGTCAACAAAGTTGTTCCGCAGATTATTCGTTATGGCAAATTTCTGCGCCCAGCCATTGGCATTCATATCGATGAGGCTTGGAATCAGCGCTTGACCAGAATGCTGAACGTCAGTGGTGTCGTCATCTTGCGCGTAGCGCCGGGTAGTGCAGCGGAACGAGCCGGATTGCGTGGAGTCGTCATGTCCCGCCAGGGTGCGATCACAGCAGGTGACATCATCACGGCAATTGAGGGAACGCCGGTAGACAGTGTCAGCAAGATGTCGGCAAGACTGGATGACTTCGACATTGGTGCGCGAATTCGCCTGACCGTGCTGCGACAAGGTAAGTTGGTTGAGCTGAGCGTGACATTGCAATCGGAATAGGAGTGATGTGGTCGACACTTGATGTGATCGGAGTCGGGCACTGTCAGGTAGTGCTTAGCCTATTACCTGACGATTCACTTGTGGCGTCACCACTTTTAGATGAATCCACACGATGACGGGCGTTGGCTTGCTGCCTTTCGCGATCAAATTCGATTGTGACGACCGGGCAAGTGCAGGGGGAAGGCGATGGGCTAAAGAAAGATACATCTGGTTGCGCCGCCATTGAGTATCTGCTTGGGAATTAATCAGCTATTCATACCTGTTCACGACACTACAACTTGCGAGAATACACCGCGTGTATCAGGCTTACTGTCAGGCTACCCGGTCCATGACTTGATGCGATGGTATGGGTTGCGTTGGTACCTTCGTAATGCAAAACGGTATCTTTGCCCCAACTATTCTGTCATCGAAATAACGGTAACATCATATTGCAAGGCCTAAACCTTGGTGCCAGCCTATTCGACCTTGGGGCTGAATTGACTTTCATTCGAATTCCGTGGGTGGGACAGAGTGGGTGATGTCCCCGAAGGGGAATGCTGATGGCGGAAAAGCGTCACGCTATATTGTGTCACCAGAATGTGTCACCAGAAACAGTGGGCCATATTCAGCATGGCCCACTGTTGTAACGACTGGAAAGGTGATTATGCGGATTTGCGCTTTTTGGCATTGGCACGCAAGGCCACTTCATAAGCGGTACGTGACCAGTTGATCAGTAGTTCACGGTCGTCCAGGATTTCGGCAGGTAATGGGTAGTAGGACATGCTGGCCGTGTTGCCGTCCTTTTTCGAATAGGTGAACGGGCCCAGGCCGTGTTCTTCGAAATCAGGGCGGGTATGGTCATCCACTTTGACATAGAAGACGTCATCATCGACGATCGCAAAGCAAGTTCCATCCAGATAAATACCATGACCACCAAACAGGGACCGAGACGTTAACGCACCCATGGGCGCCAGTTGTTCCTTCATGTATTCCACATATTCGTTGTACTGAGCCATCATATCCTCCTTATAGCCCAAGGCGTTGCCAGATGGTTGAGACTGCTCCTGCACCATTCAAGGTGTAAAAGTGCAGGCCTGGCGCGCCTGCAGTCAGCAAGCGGTCACATAGATCGGTAATCACATCCAGCCCCAATGAGCGGATTGATGCCACATCGTCACCATACGCCTGTAATTTATTGCGTAACCAGCGCGGGATCTCGGCACCGCACGTGTCGGAAAAACGTGCCATCTGCGTGAAATTGTTGATCGGCATGATGCCGGGCACGATAGGGATATCCACGCCACGGAATTTCACTTCGTCGACAAATGCAAAATAGGCGTCCGGGTTGAAGAAGTATTGTGTGATTGCTGAACTGGCACCCGCTTTGCACTTGCGGGCAAAATTATCCAGATCATCCAGTGCTGTACGGGCTTGCGGATGGTATTCAGGGTAGGCAGCCACTTCAACGTGGAACCAGTCACCGTGCTCGGCTCGGATGAATTCCACCAGCTCATTGGCGTAACGGAACTCACCAACTTCCACCATGCCAGATGGGATGTCGCCACGAAGCGCGACAATGCGTTTGATATTGTTATCCCGGTATAAGTTGAGCAACTGACGGATATTGTCACGTGTGCTGCCAATGCAAGATAGATGCGGTGCCGCCTGATGCCCTTCTGACTGGATCTCCAGTACCGTATCGATCGTGCCTTGTTGGGTGGTACCACCAGCCCCGAATGTGACGGAAAAGAAATTTGGGCTGAACTGTGCCAATTGGCGACGGGTATTGCGAAGTTTCTCGATGCCTTCCGGCGTTTTGGGTGGGAAGAATTCGAAGCTGAAGGTTTGGGTCATGATTGCAATGGGCAATGTTCGGATTGACCAAGATGTTACACCAAGGGCACGAATGGACGATTGAAAAATATACCGGCTTGCATGAAGTGGTCTCATGTCCGGTCGTTATCGCATTTTCGTAAACACAGGGTGTTGGGAGCTGTAGGCTGTTCGCTGAATGCTGCCTTGATGTCATCCCTGTGTAGCACGATTGTCCAAATGCGTGCTCTGTTGCTGGGTCTTCCTTCGATGTTTCCTTATTGTTCGCGATTCCTGAAAAGTCTATCC
The DNA here is from genome assembly GCF_005503445.1 of Chitinivorax sp. B. Lineage (NCBI taxonomy): Bacteria > Pseudomonadati > Pseudomonadota > Betaproteobacteria > Chitinivorax > Chitinivorax sp. B. The sequence goes on from NZ_SCOH01000001.1 coordinate 206,629, forward strand.
AGCACTACCTAGATTATCAAAACCAGTCTCATCTCTACACTCTTTTCCACCTCAGGTAGGTAAGTCGATGTGTCTGTAATGCAGGGTGGCCGCATGTCGCCATCAAATCAAGTGTGGTACCTAGCCTAGTGCCCTGGGTAGTTAATGGAAAAGCGGGGATGAAGATGTTAAACAAGCGGATTGCGTTGGTAACGGGCGGTTCACGTGGTATTGGCGCGGCAATCGCAAAGCAACTTGCAGAAGATGGTTTGGCGGTGGTGGTCAACTACGCGGGTCGAGTGGTGGATGCCAATCAGGTCGTTGATGACATTGTCCGAGCCGGTGGCCAGGCCATGGCTTGGCGGGCAGACGTGTCGAATACCCAGGCGGTCAAAGGTATGTTCGATGTGATTGAATCCGAGTGGGGGGCGGTTGATGTGTTGGTGAACAACGCCGGCATCGTGCCTGCAACTTTGCCAGTATTGGCTGATACGCGGGATGATACATTTGATCAATTGGTATCGATCAACCTGAAAGGTACATTCAATACACTGCGCGAAGCGAGTACCCGTTTGTGCCACGGTGGTCGGATCATCAATCTCTCCTCCAGCCTGGTTGGGTTGTTGATGCCAGGTTACAGCGTGTATACGGCAACCAAGGCTGCTGTGGAAGCCATGTCAGGAGTATTTGCGAAAGAGCTGCGTGGCAGGCGGATCAGCGTGAATGTCGTGGCACCAGGGCCAACATCAACGGAGCTGTTCTTCAATGGCAAGATACCGGAAGCCATTGAACGTCTGACCAAGACCGCGCCATTGGAACGACTTGGCAAGCCGCAGGATATCGCAGATATGGTCGCGTTCTTGGCCAGCCCGGCAGGAGAATGGGTGAATGGTCAGGTGATTCGTGTCAATGGCGGTATTATTTGATCGCCAAATCTGAGAAGGCATTCACATCGTGCATACACTTCTGGTCATGGGTGGCGGATTCACGATGTTGCTGCTCAGTGTGCTGATCGGGCTGCAACTCGGGCATCTGTCCTGCTCCCTGTTGACTTTCGTGCCGATCTGGTTTGCAGTAGCCAGTTTCAATATGTGGGTTGGCGTGAACAAGGTTGGTTATGCTGTGACAGGAGAAATATCGATATTTCTGTTGATTTTTACCTTGCCTTCACTGATGGCTTTCGTGATTTGGTAGAAGTCGGGGCAGGGCTAACCCCATCTTGCCTTGTTGATTACGCTGTATCTAAATCAGGGTTGGGTGTTGGATTTAATCGGATTTCGCGATCTGTGTCACATCAACTATTGGTAAGGTGGCCATGCGGTTAGCTATCTTAAATGCGGAATTTCGATCTTATTTTCCACAAAACGCTTGATCTATGCTTCAGTTGGTCTGCTCTTCTGTTTGTATGCATGCATGTGTCAGGACATTGAGATTGCCTAAAGCTGACTCGGCATGAATCGGATCGGTAATTTCCTGCGATAACAAACTGACTTGGATGGTTTGGAAACCTGACGTGCTGACCACCAAGCCTGAACGCGGGTTGCCCATAAAAGTCGCGAGGCAGGGTCATTGATGCGGCGAGCGCTGTGGTTGCTTTTGACCATATGGACGTGCCTGTTGCGGGCGGAGACGCTTCCGCAGGAACTGGTACTGGGTGCCGAACCGACACCACCTTATGCGTTCGATGACAAGGGCGAAGTCCGCGGCTTCTACCGAGACCTGCTGCTTGAAGCATTGCGGGGTAGCGGCTATCAATTCAGATTGCAGATCATTCCACCAAGACGAAGTCGTGCAATGCTGCTGTCGGGAGAAATTGATGGCATTGTCGGGATAGAACGTGATTACCCCGGATTTGAGCAGCAGATCAGCTCGTTACCATTGATTACCATCAGCCTGCACGCCATTACCCGTACCGATACCATGCTCAATTATCGCAGCATGGCTGACCTTGAAGGCCGCCCGATCGGGGCGATCGCCGGCTTGGGGTTGGAACTTCGATTTCCGAGTATTGAATTTGAATTTGTCTCCGAAGCTGAATTGAACCTGCGCAAGTTGATGTACAAGCGCTTCGATGTGTTTCTGGAAGACCCGGTCATTGTGCGTCAATTGGCCAATACCAAGTATCCAGATTATGTTGGACGCTATCAGGTGCTCAACCCGGCGGTCGACCGATTGAACCTGGTCGTTGTGATGAACCGGGCAGGCAAGCATACTCAAACCAAGCTGGACGCACTCAACCGTGGCTTGTTACAGCTGCGCAAGCTGCCTAAGTTGGCCGAGCTCCGGCAACGCTGGACACTGGTTGACGATGCCAGTCGTCCTGGCCACCAAGGCAGTATCGCTGTGGTAGTGAACCCATCCAGCCCATTACATAAGTTGAACGAAGCGCAGGTGGCGGCCTTGTTCCTGGGGAAGACGCAGGGGTCATCAGGCCAGGCGTTGCAACCGATTGATCTGGCAGATACCGACCCGCTGCGGGAATTGTTCTATCTGAAGATCGCCAACCTCAGTGTGCAGCAGGTCAAGTCACAATGGGCACGCCAGCTGTTTTCGGGAATGGCCTTGCAGCCCAAGGTGGTGCGTAGCTCGGAGGATGCGCTGGCGAGGGTGGTCGAACGGCCCGGTAGCGTTGCCTATATCGATGGCACGTTGGTCAGTGACCGGGTTAAAGTGGTTTACTGGGTACCATGAGGGAGGTGCCACCGACATGAACAAATTCGCCATGATTGTTCTGCTGACCTCTGTTCCGCTGATTGCCCAAGCGGAGGAAGGCGAGGGTGGGGCATTGCCAGTGGAGTGGTCCATCAACGGGTATTACAGTATATCGGCGGTACGTACCAATCGTGAGGGAGAGTTCTACCGCTACATTCCTTATGGTGATCAGGATCGGCCTGCCAAGCAGAAGTCACCCGATGTGGGACCGGACAGCAAGTTCGGGTTGATGGTGGGGGCACGCTGGACGCCGGAATTCAGCGCCAAGGCTCAGTGGTTGTTGCGACGGGGTTCCAGTCGTGACCCAGTGATCCGTACCCGGCTGGCCTTCGTTGAGTATCGCCCTCACACTGATTGGTCCGTCAAGCTTGGGCGAACGGTTCAGGGCTTGTTGATGCTGGAAGAGGCCATGTACACCGATTATGCCAACCTGATGGTGCGGGTGCCGCATGAGCCCTATGCCTATGTACCTAAATCCGAGCTGGATGGTGTCATGGTACAGCACGATCTGTCGGTACAGGATTGGCTGTTCAAGTTTCAGGCTTCGGCGGGGCAGTCCGACTACCATTCGGTCAATTTCCGACGCACCTTGCGTGACTGCATTGGTTTCTCGCTGGCCATCAATCGGCAGAATGCCACGGCCCGGCTAGCACTGCGTACCACACGCTTCGGCCTGCATGACCCGATGCTGGCTGAAACGTCTGCCTTCCTGCGGGATGCAGCCCGTACCGAAGGCAACGAAGCGTTGGCACATCGATTCAATGAGAAAAACTTCAGATTGGATCAACTTGCCCTAGGGTTGGAATGGCAAGATAGTCGGTGGACGGTGAGAAGTGAGGTCTTTGCATTTCGTGGTAAGTTTCGGCCGTTACCGAAACGATCTGTTTCCGGCAGCGTGATGGCAGGTTATCGCTTCGGGCAATGGACACCTTATGTAGGTTATGGGGAAATCCGCGAATATGGCGACAAGCGTAACAATGGCTTCAGTGGTAATACGGTGCTGAGCCAACAGGCTGCCGAGGTCGCCGAATTGATGGCTCGTTCGGTGGCTGGTGAGCAGCGCACCTTGTCGTTTGGTGTGCGTTACGATCTACCGAAACAAATGGCAATCAAATTGCAGTGGGATCGCATCAGCCGCCGGGCTGGCGAACAGGGGTATTTGCTGGCCGAACCTGGCGCCGCCCAGATCGCCCCGAACGAAAACAACCATACGCAGATCTGGACTTTGTCATTGCAAGGTGTGTTTTAACACGGGATCTGCGTGATCAACGGATGTATTCTGGCAGCCAGTATCCGACAGGCTGAAGAAGCTTTTTCCGTTGACTGCTCCCCCACGCATCTGCCTTTCAAAAGCTCACCAGCGTTTGCTGCGTAGATTGGCTGGGCCGGTATTGGCCAAGGCAAAAATGCCTGTCAACCCGATTACGGAATAAGTACGCACATTGTCAGTCAGATTCAGCCAGACCCCTTTTTGCGCTGGGAAGTTTTCTTTGGTATTGGTAGCGGGGTACATCAGCGTATTGACCTTGGAAAAGGAAATCCAGAAATCACTGGTGGTTTCGGTGGATGCCTGACATGCGCCCAACTTGGGTGTGCGACCAACACATAGGGCATCGGTGTGTGTCAGGCCTTTGTCGGCGACATCAATGTATTTGAAGCGGCCATCTGCACTTGTGTGGGCCTCAACTCCCGGAAATGCGTCCAATATTTCCGTTGGAATTGGGAAGTTGGGTGGAAGCTGCAGCAATACATGATCCCCCTCCGCTCGTCGCCCATAGTTGTTGACCGTGGCAGTGGCCAGCCCACCCAATACGCTGGAGGTGACAAAGCCGCGGCCGGTACCAATGCGGAAGTTCATACCGAACAGGCCATCCATTTCTTCAAAGCCAATACGTATGCCCAGCACTTCCTTGCCAGTGGGGCCGTTCTTGGTAGCGAATTCGATATAGGGTTTGCCAAGGTGGAATGGGTAGTAGGCCCCGTGTGGGATACCAAGAATGGTATTGCGCCAGCCGGTCAGCACGATATTGTCCTGCTTCAGGTCCCAGCCGCCTTTGTGGTTGGGATCATAACCGCCCAGCCACATCTTGCTGATATCGACATCAATGTCGATATCAGCACCGAACCGCATTTTGGTGAACTGGATGGGGCCGGTGATTTCCTTGCCGAAGTCATCAGTGGGCCAGCCATCAATGGCATAACCATCTTCAAAGGTACGCCCGGTGGCTGGGTCGATACGGCTTTTGATGCTGTTGGACAGATTGCGCCATTCATTGCGATAGCCATCTCGGTTGAAGTCTGCAACAAAATGCAGGGGGCGCTGGGCAAATTCGGTCTGTACGATTTCAATGAGGGCCTGGCCGTTGATACTGGCCAGTTCGTCATCGTTCAGGGTGGTGAGATCGGCATAGGCTGGGTTTGCCAGACAACAAGCGGCCAGCACCCAAAGGGCAGTGCCCAAGCGGGGTGTTCTCATGTTGGCTCCTCTATATCGCTATTTTTATATTTAACGCCGTTAAATTTGTAAGTCAGTCTAGCACCACCAACTTTTCGAAATCAATGTTGCAATTGGGAAAACTGTTGTGTTGATGTGAAAGCAGACTTGGCGGCGAGTATGCTGCCAATGAGGATCAGGTTGGTGGCTGATGAAGTCAGCCGATGTAGCCTGCCAGTTTGTTCTCGACCAAGCGTGGATTTTCGCCATTGGCAATGGCGATCAAGCCGTCGATCAGCATTTCCTTCAATATCACCTGATTTTCAATGTGTACTTTCAACTTGTTGGCAATCGGCAAGAACAGCAAATTGGCACAACCCACGCCATAGATGGTAGCGACAAAGGCCACGGCAATACCTGCACCTAGTTTGGAAGGGTCAGACAGATTTTCCATGACATGAATCAAACCCATGACCGCACCAAGAATACCGATAGTGGGGGCATAACCGCCTGCTGCTTCCCACACTTTGGCACTTCGGCGGGCTCGTTCTTCATAGGTATTGATATCCAGCTCCATTGCATGTCGCATGGCCTCGGGTTCTGCGCCATCGACGAGCATTTGAAGGGCTTTGCGAATGAATGGGTCTTTTTGTGCGGAAATATGTGCTTCCAGTGCCAGCAATCCTCCTTTGCGGCTGGCCTGGCTCCATTCGATGATCATTTTGAGTAACAGCTGAGGATTATAGGAGGGCGGAAGAAAAATCCACTTCGCCATGCGTAGACCGCTCATGAATACGCTGGGTGAGCTTTGCAACATCACGGCACCTACCGTACCGCCAATAACGATCATGAATGCAGTCAGTTGTAGTAGCGAGCTGATATGCCCGCCCTCAAGCACTTGTCCGCCAATAATGGCGCCCAGCGCGATGATGATGCCGAATAGGCTGATTTTGTCGAAATTTTGCATGGGACTGCCGATGCACCTGATGGACTGTTTGGGTTGTCGGCCAGTGTGTTGGCGTATGCCAATACCACTGGCTAAATTGAATGGTTATCGGCTATCTGGTGTGATGACTTGAATGACCAGGCTTGCCGTCTCCAGTACAGTATGCAAAGGGGCGATGATTATGGGTCAGTTGCTCCCTTTCGCCTTGCGCTTGCGGCCAGGGTTGGCGGGTAGCCAATCCGTCAATTGCCCGCGCAGGCGCGCGATGGCCTGACTGTGCAACTGGCATACCCGCGATTCTGTCACTGCCAGCACCTCGCCGATTTCTTTCAGGTTGAGTTCCTGTTCGTAATAAAGTGCCATGACCAGTTTTTCCCGTTCGGGCAGCATGTCGATTCCTTGCTTCAAGTGTTTCCGGAAGTCTGCATCGTCCAGCGCATGAAATGGGTTCGCTTCGGTATCCGCGGCAAAGCGATCGAGTTGGCTATGTTCACCTTCGTCTTCGTAATCTTCGTAATAGATCAGCTGATAGCCACGTGCATCGTCCAGCATTTGTTGGTAATCCGCCAATGGCAGGTTCATCTCGCCGGCAATTTCCAGCTCGGTAGCGGGGCGCCCCAGCCGCTGTTCCATTCGTTGAATGGTCGCTTCGATAGTACGCAGGTTGCGGCGCGTATTACGAGGCATCCAGTCAGCTTCACGCAAGAAATCCAGCATGGCGCCACGGATGCGCTGCGATGCATAGGTTTCGAACTGCGCACCTTGTGATGCATCGAAGTTGTGGGCCGCTTCCATCAGTCCGATCAGCCCGACTTGAATTAGGTCCTCCACATCGACACTGGCTGGCACTTTAGTCATGAAGTGATAAGCAATGCGTTTGACCAGCGGTGCAAACTGATGAACTCGGTCTTCCGGTGTAACGCCGATATCCGGCTTGTACATACAACCCTCTTCAAAGCCTGGTAATGGAACATCCTGATTGATCATGGTGCTGGTCAGGGACTGGTGGCAGCGTCCTAGACACAATGACCATCGATGTTCGTTGTTGTTCTACTCCCTTAGCTTAGGTGCTGTTTGCACGGTTTCATAGCCCATGTTGGCCAACTACGCGAGCTTGAGGCCGATTTCGCTTGCCGTTCATTACATTATCCGTCACCAAGCATTTTAGTTTAGTTGCGTATCGATCGGATGATTCAAGGGTTGTGTTCGGCAAATGCGCGGCTGTTCTGAATCAAGCGATGTACCATGCCAGGCGGGGCAAAGCGATCATCGGTTGGTGGTGGCCAACGCTGGATGCTTTCCCCCAATTGGTTGAAGGCAATGCTGGATTCAGCGTCGGCAAAGGCGGTGATTACAGGCTGGCTAAGACGATTGGCTCGAGCCAGTTTTTCATCCTCCGGCACATAGCCGATCAGTTTCATCTGTACGTCGATGAAACGGCTGGCGACCTCTTGTAGTCGTTCGAATACCGCCGTGGCTTCGGCGAAGGTATCAACCCGATTGACCAGAATACGGAAGGCGCGCTGGCCATAACCTTTGTTCAACAATTTCATCATTGCGTAACCATCGGTCAGTGATTCGGCACGATTGCAGACCACGACGACATTCTCTGCCGAAGCCAGATTCAGGCTGGGCACGTGGTCGCAGGTGGTAGTTACCGCGTCGATCAGAATGAAATCGATGGCCGACGTCAGTTGATTGAATTCAAAGGCCAGGCGGTCTTCTTCATACGATGTCAGTGCAGCCAGCTGGCGTTGGTTGGCGGCAATCTGCATCACGCCGACCCCTGCCGTGGCTTCTGCCCACAATGCAGCCATTGGTAGGTGCCTGTTCAATGCCTGTTCCAGATTGATCAGGGACGGCAGGCCCAGACGTTGGGCAATGTTGGCGTTACCGGTATGTTCATCCAGAATCAGTACCCGTTGGCCTGCCAATGCCAACGACAAGGCAAGGTTGGCCACAATGCTGGTGGTGCCAGTGTGTCCACGCCCACCATTGAAGCAGATACTGCGGGCGGTTGGGCGTGCGACAAGCCGGCGCAGGCCTGCAGCCTGATCCTGCCAATCAGCCATGCAATCCACCACCTATATCCAGCGGGCTGCTGACCGCATTGGCACGAGCTGCAGCTTGTAAAGGATATTCGTCCGGCCTCAGTACATAGGCCGACGGGTCCTGCATCATGCGTAAGGCGCGATCCAGCAGATATAGTGGATTGGCCAGGTGCAAGTCTTCGGGGACACGCTGGCCATTGGTGACATAGTGCAGCGTAAGCCGATGGCGGATGATCACGTCCAGGCTGTCGCCCAGTACCGCTGCTTCATCCAGCTTGGTGAGAATGCAACCAGATAGGCCGTCAGCCTGATAGCAACGCACCACGTCATCCAGTGTGCTGCTCTGGGCGGTGGCAGACAGCAAAAGGATGCGCCGCACTGTGGAACCTGGGCTGGTCAACAAGGCAATCTGTTCAGCTAGGCGTTTGTCGCGCTGACTCATGCCAACGGTGTCAACCAACACCATGAAGCGGTTGCCTAAGTCGGAGAGTGTCAGTTGTAAGTCGGATTCGTCTTTGACCGAGTACACCGGCACACCCAGGATCTTGCCATAGATGCGCAGTTGGTCGTGCGCACCAATTCGGTAGCTGTCTGTGGTAATCAGTGCTACCTTGCTGGCACCATGCTTGAGGGTGCAACGGGCTGCCAGTTTGGCTACTGTGGTGGTTTTGCCAACGCCAGTGGGGCCAACCAAGGCATAGATGCCGCCTGATTCGATCAGGTCATCCCCGGCCGCGATCACTGGCAGGTTGCGTTGCAGCGCGGCCCGTACCCAGCGTAGCCCAGTATCTGCATCGTAGTTGGCCGGGATATGTTCAAGCAATTGGCGACATAAGGCCGGGCTGAAACCAAACGCCAGCATGCGGCGAAAGACTTCCAGCTTGGCTGGGGCATGTTTCTGCATATCGCTCCAGGCAAAGCCTGCCAATTGCCCTTCCATTAATGTCCGCAGGGCTTTCAATTCCTGCATGATGGATTGCATCGGCTCACCCACATTCGCCGTAACAGAATGGGAGCCGCTCCCACTGCCGTTGTGTTTGGGTACTTCGCTATCGACTACATAGCGCTGGGCCGGTTTGGCTGCAACGAGCTCAGGTCGGGGTGCTTGAGCCGGCGAGGGCTCCGGGGCGATTCGAGGCGGTGTAAACGGTTGCGGGTTGGTTGGTGCTCGCAGGATCGGTTCACGGACAGGTTCTGGGCGTGGGCTGGGAGCTGGTGCTGAAATAGCCGTGACAAACGCATCCGTATCACTCGGGTCATCGTCTGGCAAAGCATAGGTATTCTGTAGCTGACGACCACGTGGTGTATCCGCTGGCGGCACAGTGACGACTGGTTTCGGGCGACTGGTGCTCCCAGAGGGAGCCGCTGTCAGAGTGGCGACATCTGTATCGGATACCGCCATGATTTCTACGCCACCACTGGCAATCTGCCGGTTGGCAAGAATCAGTGCGTCAGGCCCCAAGGCATCTCGTACTTGGCGGAGCGCGTCACGCGTATTGGTGCCGTAAAACTTTTTGACAATCATGGCATACCCAGGCACGTGTTTCGCTAAGGCGCCGAACCGGTTGTGCTGATTGCGCGCAACAGCAAATTCGGCCCATCGATTCGAGAAGCGCTGAACTCGCACATACACGTGCGATCTATTCAGCGCTTCCACTCGCAAACCCGTCGAAGCTCGCGTTGTTTCGCGATGCCGGACATGAGACCGGCATCTTGTACTGCACAGCACGAACTACGCCGGGTGCTCAGGCATGATTTGCCCGAAAACGGGACATCCATGCCGAACCATGTCAACGGATGGAGATGGGAGGAACAGATGCAAATACTCGACAGCGGTGGCTAACCCGCACTGTCTGCATGATGGCAGCAACGTGCATCATGGCCTCCTTGCATTGCCTGGCGCCGATTCGGTCATTGTCGGCTTGGCCACGTCCTGCTGTCGGACATTGATCCTGCCATTGCAAGTTTGGGCTCAGTACAAGTACAACACCACTACACGGCCTTTGCGGCACCTCGTCTTGAACGTTGCCGATCAAACCGGGCTATTGGGTCCTCCCACCAATTACCGCGACGACTCTGATGTTCTTAGTATCGGGTATCTCGCTATGCGAAACAACCTTTAACTGCGGCACACTTCGCCGTAGAAAGCGCGACAGCAGCGGTCTTAGCGGTGGCGGTACCATCAGTACCGATACCTGACCTTGTTCCTCTCGCTGATTGGAAACCTGTGCAGCCTGTTGCAGCATCGCTTCTGCCAGTCCCGGCTCCAATCCACCTGCTGCGCCACCTTTCGACTGCACCGCTTGCAACAGAATATTTTCCAGTTGTGGGTCAAGTGCAATCAGTTCCAGTTCTTTCGCATCTCCGTATATTTGATGAATGATAGCACGGCCAAGTGCGACGCGGACTGCAGCTGTCAATTCATCAATATCTTGAGTTTGCATATAGTGATCGCCCAGTGTTTCCAAAATGGTACGCATATCGCGAATGTGGATGCCATCGTCCAACAGTGCCTGCAAAATCTTCTGCAAGGTACCAAGCGGGATGATCTTTGGAACCAGTTCCTCAACCAACTTTGGCGATTCCTTGCCGACATGATCAAGCAGTGCTTGGACTTCTTCACGTCCCAACAGCTCTGATGCATGCTGATTCAAAATATTGGAAAGGTGGGTAGCGACAACCGTGCTGGCGTCCACCACCGTATAGCCCAGGTTCTGCGCCTGATCTCGTGCTCCGGAATCAATCCATACTGCAGGTAGGCCAAAGGCCGGATCTTTGGTCGGGGTACCGGCGATTTCTCCCAGTACACGGCCGGGGTTGATTGCCAGAAACATGCCAGCGTAGGCATCACCAGTACCCACGTCTACCCCTTTCAGGGTAATGCGATAGGTATTGGGTTTGAGTTCCAGATTGTCACGGATGTGTACAGCAGGCACCAAGAAACCCATTTCCTGCGCAATTTTCTTACGGATGCCACGAATGCGCCTTAGCAGTTCACCGTCCTGATTCCGGTCAACCAACGGGATCAGTCGGTAACCGACCTCCAATCCGATCAGATCTACTGGTGAGACGTCAGCCCAGCCGACTTCCTGTAGCTCTGGGATGGCAGGTGGCGGAGGGGCTTCTTCAAGGGGAGGTGCTTCGTGGGCACGGCGCTCACGTTGTACCATCCAGTAGGCTAGGCCACCCATGGCAGCTGCCATCAGCAGGAAAGGCACATGCGGCATGCCAGGGATAATGCCCAACAAGGTCAGTACGCCTGCCGTGAGGTATAGTACCTGGGTGCGCTGGAACAGCTGTCCAATCAGCTGTTGTGACAAATCCTCATCAGTCCCCACCCGGCTGACCACCACACCAGCCGCCGTTGAGATGATCAGTGCCGGAATCTGTGCCACCAGGCCATCGCCAATGGTGAGCAGCGTATAGTGCTTGGATGAGGTGGCGAAATCCAAGTCATGCTGAAACACCCCTACCAACAAGCCACCAACCACATTGATGATCATGATCAGAATGCCGGCTACTGCGTCTCCTCGAACGAATTTGCTGGCACCATCCATCGAACCAAAGAATTCGGCCTCTTGCGCAATGGCTGTGCGCCGTTTGCGGGCTTCGTCTTCAGCGATCAGGCCAGCATTCAGATCGGCATCGATAGCCATTTGCTTGCCAGGCATCGCGTCCAAGGTAAAGCGAGCCGATACTTCAGCAATCCGGCCGGCGCCTTTGGTGATGACCACGAAGTTGATGATGGTCAGGATCACGAACACCACGATCCCGATGAAGAAGTCACCGCCGATCAGGAAATGTCCGAATGCCTCAATCACTTTTCCTGCTGCAGCCCCACCCGTGTGGCCCTGCGCCAGAATCACCCGGGTGGATGCTACATTCAATGATAACCGCAACAGGGTGGTGACCAGAAGCACTGTTGGAAAAGCGGAGAATTGCAAGGGCTGTGTGGTATAGAGGCTGACCAGCAGCACGATCACGGACAGTGCAATATTGAAGGTGAACAGCAAATCCAGTAGGAAGGTCGGTAGTGGCAGAATCAACATTGCCAAGATGAGCAGGATCAATACCGGCCCGGCTAGGCGGGTGAGATTCATGCCACTCAGTGGCGGTAGCGTGGACTGTGGCGCTTCCATCCCGATCCCAAGCTATCAAATGGACTTAGTATAACGTGGCTGGTGACATTTTCACGATCGGTACGTATCTGTTTCCGCTTGACCGGAAGCGTTTGGTATTTGTCATGTCGGCGGTTACAATGGACCGTTCCTCACCGTATGAGACAGTATCCTGTGGTTGTTTGGAACAACTGCGTGGCGGAATATTCGGCTAATTTGTGTTTGGCAAAGATGGCCGCCAGGGTGTGATCGTTGCGGTGATGTGAAGCGTGACAATGGTGGACGATAGTAAGGGCTACCAAGCACGCTTTCACTGTGGCGCTTGTGGTACCAAGCCTGGTACCGGCTTCGATGAATATCGGACCAGCCCACCATTACATACAAACACAAATAATAGTCAGCAGGAAATCAGCCTTTGGCCTGCATATTGCAGCCAAGGTTTGGGAGGCGGTGTGAATATTCTGATCAGCAACGACGATGGCTATTTCGCGCCTGGGCTTGCAGCCTTGGCTGCAGCCATGTCGAAGGTGGGAAATGTAACGGTAGTCGCGCCGGAGCGGGATCGAAGTGGTGCCAGCAACTCGCTGACACTGGATCGCCCACTGATTCTGCGCAAGGCCGCCAACGGTTTTTATTTTGTGAATGGCACGCCGACGGATTGCGTGCATCTGGCCGTGACGGGCATGTTTGATGCCAAACCTGATCTGGTGGTATCCGGTATCAATTACGGTGCCAACATGGGTGACGATACAATCTATTCCGGCACTGTAGCTGCCGCGATGGAAGGTTATCTGCTGGGTATTCCGGCGATTGCTGTTTCACTGGCGAGCAAGACTGGTAAATACTTTGATACCGCAGCAATGATTGCGCTGCAATTGGTACAACGCCATATCAGCCGGCCGCTGGGGCAGCCGGTATTACTCAATGTCAATATACCGGATCTACCGCAGGATGCGATTCAAGGGATCGATGTCACCCGCTTGGGGCGCCGTCACAAGGCCGAGCCAGTTGTTAAATCCAACAACCCTCGTGGTGAGACGGTTTATTGGGTGGGGGCTGCTGGTGCGGCTGCCGAAGCGGGACCGGGGACCGATTTTCATGCGGTAGCAAATCAGAAAGTGTCGATCACGCCATTGCAGGTGGATTTGACGGCACATGGTCAGGCGCAATTTGTACAGGGATGGCTGGCTGAATGAAAACCACCGATCATCGCGGTATTGGCATGACGTCCCCCCGTACTCGTTTGCGGATGGTCGACAAGTTGCGGCAGGAAGGCATTCGCGACGAAGCTGTGCTGGCGGTGATGGCAGATGTGCCACGACACATTTTTGTCGATGAAGCACTATCCCATCGGGCGTATGAAAATGTAGCTTTGCCATTGGGGTTTGGTCAGACCATCTCCCAGCCTTATATCGTGGCGCGGATGACCGAGCTGGTGCGTGGCGGGCAACCGCTCGAAAAGGTGCTGGAGATCGGTACTGGCTGTGCTTATCAGACCTGTATTCTGTCGCGGCTGGCAAAAGAGGTGTACTCGATTGAGCGGCTTTCATCATTGCTTGATAAGGCACGTCAACATCTTCGGCAATTACGCATCATGAATGTTCGTCTCAAGCATGGCGATGGCCATCAGGGGATTCCTGAGGCTGCGCCGTTTGATGCAATTTTGATGACGGCAGCGGCCAGTCATGTCCCACCATCTTTGCTGGAGCAACTCAAGATCGGTGGCAGATTGGTGTTGCCGCTCGGAACACAAGACCAGTACTTGTATATGATTGAGCGCACAAATGAAGGCTATACAGAGACCAAGCTGGAAGCAGTAAAATTTGTGCCTTTATTAGCAGGTACTGCTTGACTTATATTCGTTTTCTGAACTATCGTAATCCCTACTAGACAATTGCTGTTCAACGAGATCAATCACTTCCGGCCCTGTGCTGGACCAACTCGTGAAGGAGGCGCGCATCCGCGGTTTGACCGTGGGGTCTGGGCAGTCATCGTAACCATATCGGTTCTGTTGAGTGCTTGTGCGACGCATTCTCCTGCACGAGCGCCCGTCATCGACCGATCAGCCGATCGCCCGAGGTCATCCCCCAACAACATCCCGCCTGCTGCCTCGAAACGTGGTTCGTCCGACAAAGAGCCGGATTTACGTCCAGAGACCTATGTCGTCAAAAAAGGCGATACGTTGTATGGCATTGCATTGGAATACGGTTTTGATTACCGTGAGCTGGCGCAGTGGAACCGGTTGGAAGACCCGAACCTGATCAAGATAGATCAGGTTCTGCATATGAAACCACTAGCAGATATAAAGGTCGAAAACAGTAACGTAATTGTCACACCGTTGTCGCAGAATGATCCGAAAAGTGAACCTGTACAGATGATGCAAGCCATCGGACCGGGCAAAGTGGTCAGTGAGCCCAAGCTTTACAAACTGCCATACAGTGTGACGGCAGTTGCGCAAGTGGAAAAGCTGCAGGTGGCGAAACCCGCGCCGCCTAAAGAGACTGCGAAAGTGGTCGATAAGCCTGATAGCAAGTCAGCCGAGCTGGCGAAAGAAGTTGCCAAGGTCGGTAGTAAGATGGACAACAAACCTGAGCCGAAGGAAGCAAAGCCCGAGGCAAGGCCTGACAGTAAATCCACTGTGAACGTGGATACTGATGGGGAAGTGGAAACCTGGCAGTGGCCATCCAGTGGTAAGGTCGCAAGCGGTTTTGCGGTGGGTGGCAAAGGAATCGACATTGTTGGCAAGCGTGGTCAGCCTGTGCTGGCTGCGGCTGCGGGCAAGGTCGTATATAGCGGAGTGGGCTTGCGTGGATACGGTAAGTTGTTGATTATAAAACATAATAAAACGTATCTGACTGCTTATGCCCACAATCAGCAACTGCTTGTGAAGGAAGGGGAGGTTGTCAATAAGGGTGAGCAAATCGCAGAGATGGGGGACAGCGACACAGATAAAGTGAAGCTGCATTTCGAGATCCGTCGGTTTGGAAAACCGGTGGACCCGATCAAATTCTTACCGGCTGACAAATCATGAGCGCAAAAATGACCATCGAAGAGGAAGAGATCGTCGAGGATGAAGAGTTACTCGAAGCAGAGCTCGACGACGAGGCGGAGACAGAAGAGGCATCAGCGGAAGAACAAGAAAACAATACCACTGAAGTAATCAATGATGTCACTCAGATCTATCTGAATGATATAGGCCACAATGCACTGCTCACGCAAGAGCAGGAGCGAATGTTGGCGCGCCGGGTTGTGGCGGGTGATTTTGAGGCCCGGCAGAAAATGATTGAACACAACCTGCGTCTGGTGGTGAATATTGCCAAGCATTACATCAATCGTGGTATGGCGTTGCTTGATCTGATTGAGGAAGGCAACATCGGTTTGATGCATGCGTTGGAAAAGTTCGACCCGGAGCGCGGATTCCGATTCTCCACCTACGCAACTTGGTGGATTCGGCAAAGCATCGAACGCGCGATCATGAATCAGTCGCGTACCATTCGCCTGCCGGTTCATGTCATCAAGGAGCTTAACGTCTACCTGCGTGCACAGCGCCATCTGGAATCCCAGATGGGTCGTGAGCCAACAGTAGAAGATGTTGCCCACCTGCTGGGTAAGCCGGTTGATGATGTGCGTCGGGTGTTGAATCTGAATGAGCGCATGGCCTCGCTGGATGCCCCGCTCGATATCGACCCGATGTTGTCCATTGGCGAATCGATCCCGGATGAGCAGCGTGATGGTCCGGAGGAAATCTTCCACAATGCTGAAGTTGAACGTTATGTGCGCGAGTGGTTGGGGCAACTCAACGACAAGCAGCGCATGGTGATTGAGCGCCGTTACGGGCTGAGTGGCTATGACGTTTGTACGCTGGAAGACTTGGCAGAAAGCCTGGGCCTGACACGTGAGCGGGTCCGCCAGATCCAGATCGAAGCACTGGAAGGCTTGCGTCGGTTGTTACGCCGGCGAGGAGTGACAAAAGAATATTTGCTGTGAACAGCAAACAGAAAACGGCCCGGTGATCCCGGGCCGTGTGCTTTTGCGTTACGGCCACGCAATCAGCGTGGCAGGTTCGGGAAATGCTGGCGAACGAAACCATCCACCTTGCTGGCCATCAGTTGATGAGTGCGGGTGGTTGGGTGTAGCGCGTCCCAAAACACATATTGATTCGGGTCACGGCAATCCGAATGCACCTTCTGGGGTTGCAAATAGACCAGTGGTGACGATTTACGGATGTCCAAGCATGAATCCTTGATATTGCTGATTCCATACTGGGCTGGGTTGTTCAGCAAGTCATCAAACATGCTGTTGGTGTTGAATAACTTCAACTGCAACGAGCTGCCATAACGTGCTCGCATCTCATCAGCCAATTCGTTCAGACGCTGGTTGTAATTTTGAACATCGACCGCCACTTGGGCGCCGTTTTGACGGAACTTGAATACAGGTGCCCGCGACACATCCGGCAAGTTCAGCAACAAGATGTGACGTGCCCCGCCATCAATCAGATTGATCAATGCTTCACGGATGCTGGCAATGGCTTGGGTGGGGCTCCGGCCATAGTTCACCAGATCGTTGCCACCACTCAGCACGGTGAACAATGTGTTTTCCGGGTGGTAATCAGATGCCTCACGCATGTATTCACGCCATGACTTAACTTGCTGCACCAAGCCTGGCACTACGGTCTGCTGATCCGTGGCCGAGCCACCAAATGCCCAGTTGTAAAATGGCAAATTGAGCGACTGTGACAGATATTCCGCCCACACACGGCCGTTGCTGAAACGGCCTCCCATCCAGCTGGTATTTGGTAGCTGCCACAGGCTGGCATTGTAGGCATTCTGAGTGTCTGACAGGCTGTCGCCAAAGCTGATGACTTTGTTCAACGTATTGCCTTGTGCCGCAGAGTCATTGGTCCAAATGGTGTAATTGAATGAGGTGGCGTTGTCTGCTGCAAAGGTGGAGATCACCGGTCGTTGAATCCCCTTTTTTTCCAGTGTTTGTCGGCAGACTGATTGCAGGGTCTGTTGCGAGGTGTTGCTATAGAACATGTTCTGCCAACGCAATGCACCACCTGCCCACCAGTTGCCATAAACCCGAAACCAGTCCCCGCTTACCGGGTCGCGTGCCCATTCATATGATGCCTTGGGTTGGAGCGGATTGTCGCTGATGGGGTACCAGCAACGTAGATAGGTATAGGTATTGACTGAACGGGCCTGCTTTGCGCGGGGGTACTGAGCATCGTCGATAGGTACACCTGCCCAGGACGCGGCGGGCAATACGGATAGGACTGCAGCAATCAAAAGCTGTCTCATGTTGGTTTCCTCCAATTTGGTGTTTTTTGCTTTTTATTGATGTTTTCTAACGGCCGACAGGCAGTCGGTCCGACCTTCCAAGGTATATCCAGTCAATGGCCTCCTCGTGGGGATGGATGGGGAATGAAGTATCGATGTTGGATTTTGAGGATTGTTATTGTTCTGATCGATGTTTGTCTAATTTCGCATGTTTCAACGGGAATGGGAAATCGGTTTGTCGGTGAAATACACGCAGATCGTCGGGTGTGTGGAAATCATCAATAGCGTGATGGCCAGATTTTGTGGTGAGTCAAGTGGATTGGGGGTGACTGTTGGTCATGCCACCATGTAATGGAGACATGACCTTGCGTGGTGGTCCTGACTAGACAACTGGGCGGTGTGGGGGGGTGAACTTCCTGACCATGGCAAGAAGGGCTACTTCCGATTGGTGATCAATCACACCTTGGTAGCGCAGATCAATATAGAGAGCACCAATTTCCAGAATGGCTGGCGCCAGTTCCGGCAACGCATTGGCCGCCCGACGAGTCAGTTCCAGTGGGCCTTCATGAGGTGGGCTGACGATGCCAGCCTGTGCCAAGCGATACCGGAACAGTTGCCAGGCTCGCACGGCGGGGCTGGGTGTAGGGGGGCGACCTTTGAACCAAAGCCACAGTAGTACCGGCAGTGATGCCAGGGCTCCGCCGGCCAGCAAGGTACCCAGCATCCGCGCGGAAAGCATGTCTTCAATGCCGAAATCACGTAGCAGACTCGACTGTCGTTGCATGTTATATCCAACCACCCATTGATTCCAGTGATTTACCATCGAATCCAGCCCATACCGCATCATGCGCAGCAGCTCAGGTTGGCCGCGTAAGGTAAAGGGCAGGTTATCGGACTGGGGGAGCGCTGCCGCTAGGTTTTGCTCGATACGTTCACGGGCCACCGCGGCGGTCGGGTCAACTCTTGTCCATCCCTGGCCATCCAGCCAGACTTCTGTCCAAGCATGAGCATCGCTCTGGCGAATAATGTAGTAATTACCTACTGGGTTGTATTCTCCCCCTTGATAGCCGGTGACCACACGTGCTGGAATATCCATTGACCGCATCAGGAAGACGAATGCACCGGCATAATGTTCGCAGAACCCACGGCGGCTGCCGAACAGGAAGTCGTCAATACTGTCACGCCCCAGTAGTGGTGGCTGCAGTGTGTAATAGAACTGCTCACGGTTGAAGTGATTGAGTACCGCCCGCACTGCGGCGCCCGGGCTACCGGCTTGATCTCGAATGCGGCGGGCCAATTCGCGGCTACGTGGGTTGAAATCGGGCGGCAACTGCAAGCCGCGCTTGAGTTCCATCGCTGTCGCGGGCAGAACATAGCGGGTTGCGGAGCGGACACTATAGCGCTTCAACTCGTTGACCATGCCTTTGTGAAGCATCTGATGATCTGCGTTTATCCGTGCATCAGCGGGTAATTGAGTAGGAAGGTCAAGGGCGAATAACCAGTCCCTGTGATGAGGTTCCAAGGTGACGGTATAGCTGAATTCGCCACGAAGCTGCTCCGGCCGTGTGCTTGGGAGTCGCCTATTGGCCTGCCAAGCCTGATGCCAAGTGCGGCCGTCAAACTGCCAGAGCACTGGGCCGCGCCAATATAGCTGCGATTGTGGTGGATTGGCATTGTCAAAGGTGACGCGGAATGCAATCTCCGGGGACTGCGAGAGTTCGGCGATATTGCCGGGCGACATCGAATCCGACAGTCCGCTGGTAGAGGTAGTCTTGTCATCGGGCAGGCGCCACAATGGCCCTTGCATACGAGGGAACAGTACGAACAGCAGTAACATGACTGGCAGGCCTTGGGTCAGCAGCAGGCCCGATTCACGTAGCCGCTCTCGCCAAGGGGCCGGGTGAACACCATATAGGCCACGGAGTGTGGCGGTGACGACAATCAGCTGTATGATCATAGCCAGTGCCGACAGCATGCCTTGCCCAAACAGAAACTGGGTAACGATCAAGAAATAGCACAGTAGTATCACAATGAGTGCATCACGTTTGCTGCGGGTTTCCATCAGCTTCAGCGCCACCAGCATGGCAAACAGGCTGACCCCTGCAAAACGGCCCACCAATGTGCCATAACTGAGCAGCGTGGCGCCAGCGGTGCCCAGTGTGACGGGCATCAGAATCCACTTGCTGGGCAGGGCGCGGTGTTGCCAGACAATTAGTGCCCGCCAGCCCAGCAGGCCCAATGTGCAAAAGGGTACCCATAGATTCAGATGTGGGGTCAAGGGCAACAGGCAGGATACTGCCGCAATCAGTAACCACCACGTGTTGGTCAATCCAAGTTGATCTGTCGAAACCAGTGGCTTGCTCATACCCCCTCCAACCCAAATAGCGCCAGTGCTTGCAAGCACTGATGACGATGAGCTGGGCCTGCACCAGGTGTAATCTCCAGTCTTGGTAGGCGCAAGCCGTATTCCAACCCGCTGCTATCCGCTTGCAACACCCATGCTGTCAGACGAGATAAACGGGCCTCGACATCCATGCCCGCCGGTAGGTTTTGCCAATCCAGCCACATGCGACCGCTGCTTTCGCCAGAAAACTGCTTGGTATAGAGGCTGTCATCGCGGGCAGCGTATTTCCAGGCGATGTGACGAGGCGAATCACTGGGGCGATGGGGGCGCAGGCCGGCAAAGTCATCGAAGCCTTCGCCACTGCGACGGCCCAATTTACCCTCACCACTGGGGGGGGGCAGCTCAGTGCCGATCTCCGGTGCCGGATAGATCAGGCAACGTACGTCAAATTCTGCATACGACCATGCGTAAAACAGACCCAACGGATAACGATTGGAGAGTGTCAATTTGGGTAGGGGCAGATATCCGCGGTGCGGCGCAGGTAATTCAACATGAACTTCGGCGCTGCCATGGGCAGCGACATCCGTGGCGATCGGCTCCGCTCCGGCGACAGTCAAGGTCAAGGCCCGTCGTGGATGCTTGG
Organism: Chitinivorax sp. B; assembly: GCF_005503445.1. Lineage (NCBI taxonomy): Bacteria > Pseudomonadati > Pseudomonadota > Betaproteobacteria > Chitinivorax > Chitinivorax sp. B. The sequence goes on from NZ_SCOH01000001.1 coordinate 227,135, forward strand.
TGGCGTTGTCGATTACGATTTCGAAGCTGGCCAAACCGCCGGCGAACACCGGCTGGCATTTGCCATAACGCAAGCTCAGCCGCGACTGGTTGCGAAAACAGTGGTACATCGATGCATGACCGATGCCAACCAACCAGAAGGTCAAGGCGTAGCCCAGGCTAAGGTCGTAATTGAGCGACCCTACCAGCAGGACCAGCAATAACACACCAAACCCCAAGCCAAAGCGGGACGGGATAATGAAAATCTTGCGATGCGTCAGCTCGATCGGGCCTGGAATCGGCCCAGTCGGGCGAAACAGCAAACGGCGAACATGGGCCACTGGCGCAGTAAAAGCAGATATCACGGAATTGCGACCTCACGTAGCAACGCCTTGATGTCCTCGTCAGTTGCCATCTGCCCGTTGGCGTTGAGTAGGCGGTGACCGGCTACGCCCGGCATAACGGCTTGCAGATCTTCAGGCAATACTGCCTGGCGGCCATCCAGTAGAGCCCAGGCGCGTGCTGCATTCAATAGCCCCAAGCCGGCGCGCGGGCTCAGACCATTACTGTAACGTGGACTCTGGCGGGTATGCGCGAGCAGCGCCTGCAGATAGTCCAGCAGTGCGTCGGATGCACGCACCCGACGCACTGCCTGTTGTAGTTCGCGTAGCGCCAATACTGTCAGCTTGGGCTGCAGTTCGGCAATCATCGATCGACGATCTTCACCTGCCAGCAGCGCACGTTCTGCCGATGCATCCGGATAACCCAATGCAATCCGCATCAGAAAACGATCCAACTGTGACTCGGGCAAGGGGAATGTACCAATCTGTTGTTGTGGGTTTTGGGTGGCAATCACGAAAAAGGGTTCAGGCAGCTTATGGGTAACGCCATCCTGTGTCACTTGGCGTTCTTCCATGGCCTCCAGCAATGCACTCTGAGATTTGGGTGTTGCACGGTTGATCTCGTCGGCCAGAATCACCTGAGTGAATACAGGGCCCGGATGAAAGCGGAATTCGTTGGCAGCCCGGTCATACACTGACACCCCGATCAAGTCGGCGGGTAACAGATCCGATGTGAACTGTATGCGTTGGAAATCCAGCCCCAAGGTATGGGCGAGGACATGCGCCAAGGTGGTTTTACCCACCCCAGGTAGGTCTTCGATCAGCAGATGGCCGCCTGCAAGCAGGCATGCCACGGAAAGCCTGATCTGATAGGTTTTGCCAAGGATGATTTGATCAATCTGATCAAGTGCAGCAGAGAGGTTCGACATGTGTTCTTATCTTGATGAAGTAATTCATGGACAGACAGCGCGTCTGTTGCCTGGTTCGTATTAAAATGACAGTTCCACCAGTCGTCAGCGAGTCAGATGATGGCGGGTTCAACACCGCCACTGCCTTAGTTCATAATAAGCCGCAAAAGGCCAAGTTAATTGCTCAAATGGTTCATCAATAAATGGAGGAGGCCGGTGCTTACCGCATTTGTTACGCACCCTGACTGCCTGTTGCATGACATGGGGTCGTACCATCCCGAATGTCCACAGCGTATTCAGGCCATTGAAGACCAACTGATTGCCAACGGGCTGATGGATTTTCTCAGCTATGTCGAGGCGCCAGTAGTGACCCATGAGCAACTCAGTCGGGTCCACACCCAGCGTTACATTGAGCAGGTTGAAACCAGCAGCCCGATGCAAGGCATTGTTCACCTTGACCCCGATACGGCCATGAACTGCCATACGCTCAAGGCTGCTCGACGTGCAGCAGGGGCAGTGGTAAAAGCGGTGGATGTGGTGATGTCCGGCGAGGCGCCGAATGCCTTTTGCTGTGTGCGTCCACCGGGACATCATGCTGAGTCGCGGCGTGCAATGGGTTTTTGCTTTTTCAACAACATAGCAGTGGGGGCCGCCCATGCCATGATGCATTATGGGCTGGAGCGGGTGGCGATTGTTGATTTTGATGTCCACCATGGCAATGGCACCGAAGAAATCTTCCATGACAATCCGCGTGTACTGATGGTGTCCACCTTTCAGCACCCGTTCTATCCTTACTCGGGCGATCGGCCGATGGGGGGAAATATGGTCAACGTGCCACTACCAGCCGGTACCCGAGGTGACACATGGCGCGAGGCAGTCGGTCATCATTGGCTGCCGGCATTGCGTGATTTCAGGCCGGATCTGATCATGATCTCCGCGGGCTTCGATGCCCACATGGAAGACGATATGGCTTCATTTGGTTTGATGGAAGCCGACTATGCCTGGGTGACCAATGAATTGAAAGCCTTGGCCGACGAATGTGCAGAAGGCCGGATCGTATCGGTGTTGGAAGGTGGTTACGCCTTATCTGCCCTTGGGCGTAGTGTGGTTGCCCATCTCAGGGCATTGTCCGGATTGTCATGACCAGATGACAATAATTTGGGGGAGTGGGAGCTTTTTGTGATCCATCTCGTCCAAGGTTTAACGATGCCTGTGCCGCGTTCGCGACATACATCGTCAAATGGCAGTCAAGGAGGCAGTCATGACCTCTAGGAAAGCCCAGCAAGGTTGGTACAACAGTATAGGTGTCATTGCATTGATGGCTGTCGCTGTACTGTTTGTCTCACAACCCTGGATACCGCTGGCACTGGTGGCAACCCTGATCGGGTGGGCCATGGTGATGGGGGTGTCGAAGGGTGTGGAATACTTGCGGCATTATTACCACGACCATCATCCTCATCTGCATTGACAGCTTTCAGGTTGTGGGCCATGTAAAATTGCCAATTTGGTAGTATGGCCCCTTGAAGGAAGCAGGATGTGTCGGAACCGACATTCATGCCGAATGCCGGAGGGAGGGTTATTGCCTATGGAACATTGGGCTGTCTTGTCCTGAAAATACCTGATGACTGCTTGGCGTATCGCACATGCAAATTGTTGTTTCCCCATCGCTTTGTGATGCGGCCAACATGGCACCAGCGGTCATTTTCTGGATTGCATTGACATCATCGTTGAATGACTTAACATCTGCGCCCTAGCTGTTTTCGTAACAACACTCGTTCATATCATCATCAATACTGCCGTGGGATCAACGGTCGTCAGTTTGACTGGGCTCCTGGTGGTATCTCACATAATGCGTGGCGTGTCTGGTGGTTGAGTTGTCTGGATATCGCCTTCGTTTGCTGCCCGGTACAAATCAGGTATCGCAGGTGTACTTGCTTTGTGGAAATCGATGTCTGTTTCAGCGATTCATACTGCATACGCGAATACGATTGGTGGGCCATTGATCGACAGAGGTTGTGACTGCGAGCTTGAAATGCTGAGGTAATGGCTAATATTGCTATATATCGATGGCATAATAACTTTGTTAATCTGCTTAACGAAATTATAATTGCTTGAAATTTTTGGTATGAATGAGGTGAGTGTGGACGGATGGCATAAAGTGGATCGCCTGCAAACAACGCAGCTACCGGTCTTGCCCGCACCTTGGCAATTGACGGGTACAGGCTATGTCATGGCCGTCAGGTTGCCAGAAAGGCAGCTGGATCAGGACTGTTTTCTGGATGAGTCGTTACGTGCATCACGTCTGGGGAAGATCGCCTATGTAATGTTTGTCGATTACCAGACAGCAGATTGTGGCCCGTATCGCGAGCTGTTGTTCATTCCCGGTAGTTGCCTGTTTTCCGGCAAGCGCTGCCTGACTATCAGCAAAATCTATGTATCCAGTCTGAGCAGTGTGGTAAATGGTGCCCGTAACTGGGGGATTCCCAAGGAGCATTGCGAGTTTGATGTACGCTATGGTGCAGATGGCATTGATCGCGTGCGGGCCATCAAGCATGGCAAGGTGTTCGCCGATCTGCACTTTACCAATAGCGGCATGCGCCTGCCTGTGCACACCAGTCTTGCCCCGGCGCGCTTCCGGACCTTGGGACAGCAACGAAACGGCCTGACATTCATCTATACGCCGCGTGCTTCAGGCCATCTCCGACGTGCGGCCTTGTTGAGTGCTGAGGTCGATCCGGCACATTTCCCGGATTTCACGCGAGGAAAGCACTTGCTGACCTGTCGTATCAGCGATTTCTGCATGCAGTTTCCACCCGCAGCCATCCAGCCGTTGGATCTGGAGGGCGATCTGGAATAGTAGGCCCGGTTGGCCAGGGGCCCATCATACTTATACCATCACCTGCTACTGAAACACTTCTGTGAGGAATAGCTTCATGGCATCAAAAGATCGTCGATCGGCATTGGCGTTGTAAGCAGTGCCTTTGCTGATGTCGGTGCCAACGTGTGGTTGCGTGAACGAGTGGACTGCACCGCTGTAGGCGATGAATTGGTAGTCGATGTTGGCTGCATTCATTTCCTTCATGAATCCGTCCACTTGTTCCGGTTTCACAAATGGATCAATCGCTCCGTGCAATACCAGCACCTTGCCTTTGATGTTCTTGGCGGTTTCGGGTGTTGGATTGCTGAGGTTGCCATGAAAGCTGATGGCACCGACTACCGGCGCACCCAACCTTGCCAGTTCCAGAGCAGCCATGCCACCAAAGCAGTAACCCATGCTGGCAATCTTGTCGGTGTTGACCTCCTTGCGTGATTTGAGCCAATCCAGGCCGGCACTCAGCCTGGCGTGCAATAGTGGGCGGTCCTTGTAATACTGCCCTGATACCTTGGACGCCTCGGGGCCAAATGCCGGGCGAATACCTTTGCCATAGATATCGGCGGCAAAGGCCACATAGCCCAATTCGGCCAGCTGTTTAGCACGGCCTTTGACATAGTCGCCCACCCCCGTCCAATCATGCACGATCAAGACTGCAGGGCGTTTGCCATCCAGCTTGTCGGGCCAGACCACGTAGCCTTCAAGCTCGGTGTCTCCCTGCTTGTAATTCACCACTTCGCCCTTGACTGCTAGGGCGGCCTGCGACAGGGCAAGCAAGAGCATGCCTAGTGTTACAGTAAGCCAATGAGGTTGCATGACATCAATCTCCTGCTGATTGAATTGAGATGGGCCAGACTGCTGATCAAGCCAGATTTGGGTTCAGGGTGTACCAGCCGGTCAAAGCGGCATGGCCCAATACATGGCCAGCGATGGCCTGACGCACATCGGCACCTGTGAAGTGGCCTTCTACCGGGCAGCGGGCGATATCCAGTGCATAAATGGTAAAGACATAGCGATGTTTGATCGTATCGTTCCAGGGAGGGCAGGGGCCGTCATAGCCAAAGTAGTTGCCGCCCATTGATGTATCGCCAGCAAACCAGCCGGCGTAGTCGTTGACCCCCTGACGGCTACCCCGTGGCCCGCTTGGCCCGGATTTGCCTTTGGCGGTGACGCCATCGCTGAATTCGCCTTCGGCAATCGGGGCACCATTTGGGTCAAGGTCTACCAGGACCCAATGGAAAAAATCCACGCGAGGCAGCGAGGCCGGAACGGTTCTACCTGCCTGATTGACGTCATCCCCACAGCTGGGAACATCTGGATCATGGCAGATTACCACCAGCGAGCGGGTACCCGTTGGCAAGTCGTGCCACGCCAGATCAGGATTGCAATTGCCCGACAAGGCAACATGCTGGGTAACGTCGATTTTGCCGAAGCAACATTCAGCAGGAATTTTTTCGCCATCGCGTATGGCTTGTGAAGTCAGATGCATAACAGCTCCAACAATAGAATAAATGGAATAATAGGAATCAGGGCCATTGGCCCTGGATACGAATCCATTGTGGCACAGACCTTTAGTCGTGCCAGCCCACTTAGTTGTCGTTTTGGTAAAGCGGGTTTTCCGGATCGATGGTGGCACCCATCTCGCGGATGGTACGCCAGATCGGCAGGCCCCGAACCAGAGCCTTGAAGCGCTCGGCGTGCGCTGCAAAGCCGCTCTTGTCCTTGTCCTTCTGGAAGATTTCAAACAACATCAACCAGATATCCAACTGATAAGGGTTGCGTGTTACTTCCTCATCCAGCAGATTGATAGCCTGATCTCGCCAGCCTTGTTTCAGGAAGATTTGTGCCTCTTCAATCAACCAGCGCTCGTGGTCGTTGACGATGATTGCATCTTCCTTGGCTGAGTCGAAATCCAACCCATCTGCCAGCGCCGCTTTCTGTGCAGCGCGCTGTGCAATGTCAGACATGGCTGGTTTCTCATCGCCAGCGCTGCTGGTTTCCAGCACAACGGACGTCTCCTCTTCGGTCATGTGACGTGAACGGTAGCGATACAGCCATGCCACCAAGCCCAGTATCACACCGCCCAGCAGTGCCCAGAACAGGTAGTTGAGCCAGGCAGGACTGCGTGATGGCATAGTGGAGGTTGTCGCTGTGGATGGCTCTGTCTGCAGTGGTGTGGCCGGGCCGGCAGCTGGCGGGGTTGATGGCATGGTCTGCATTTGGGCCCGTAGCGCGGCCAATTGCTTTTCCAGCTGGCCAATCTGGTGTTCCAATTGCAGGATGGCAGCTGTCTGGTCGTCCGATTGCATCGCGCGTGCCAGATCACGTGATGTATTGTTCTCACGTGCCCCGGGCCGGGTAGTGCCCAATTCCTTGCTGAATTGGAGCTGTATACCGAAATCGATATCTGAGCCATCCGGCTTGAAATTGTTCAAAAAGGTAGTGGGCGAAATATGAAGTTGGGGCTGGTCGTTGGGCTTGGCTGCAGATGGCGTTGCTGTTGGTTTGCGGCGAGGGGTGGTGCGCGATGGTCGGCCTTGGGGAGGCAACTCCGTTTGCACATTGGACACGACACGATCACCAGAAGGTCCCCGGGGTGCTACGGCCATGGCCGGGCTTTCTGCAGGCTCAATGCTCGGTGCCATTTCCTCCGGGTCGATCAATATTGTGTATTCGCGAGTCAATTGGCCACTGCCGCAATCCAGCTGGACGGCAAACTGTAAAACCGGTTCGTTGATAGCTTGACGGGTATGGATGCGAATGATTCCACCACCGGGCCGGTCCGTGATCTGGATCTGACTATTGGCTATGGGAAGTGTGCCACCACCAACATCGAGCGGAATCAGTTTGACGCAACGGGGCTCCACAATGTCATCGGCTTCACTATGAAACTGAATCTGCGCACGAAACGGTTGCCCCAGATAGCTGCGAACGCGAATGTCTTCGAGCACCAGCGCATGGCTGCTCGCTACCAGCAAAGCTGTCAGCCATCCAAAATGGCGTCGCCGCACTGCAAATGGAAATGTGTGATGGATATCCATGTTTCCGATCGTCAGTTTCCGTCTAGCCACGGTTGAATTGAGTTCAAGGTTTGCATCTGCTCTCGTTGAGCCCATCTACGAAACGGATGGACTTGCGAATCAGCCGGTGCGTTCGGTACCTGCTACCCCCATTGGCACGCATCGCGGACACGCTTGAAACTCAGGTCAACATGGCTTGGCGTAAAGTGAAGAATGCGCTGCCTGCTCATTTCATATTAGCAAGCAATCCAAGAGTTGCTGGTGATTTAACAATGCTATCGAAAACGAATGTAAGTACGCGCCGATATGAAGTGAAATGACTTGAGTAGGCTCATGTTGCGGCTTTTTGGCATAATGTCGGGCATTTGTTTCCCAAACATCGCCCAGCGATCATGGGTGCACTATCCAACATGATCTGGCTGTCGCTAATGGTGGTCGGAACATGAAAGTATTGTTGGCTGTTGGGCTACCTTGCCCAACCAGCCTTTGTGGACGGTTGAGTTGGGTTGGAAATCATCAAACTCCATGTGGGTGCCGTGAGATGTGTACATGGCTGAATACCCAGGCAACCGATTCGCACCAACTGAGTTTGACTTTGAAAACACGCTATCCGCACGACCCCTGGTTATCGCTGGCTCCTTCCCATCCCCATCGACTTCGGCCCTGGTTGACCGAGCGTGGCTCGCTGACAACACGGCTGGTGTTGCGTAGCCGCCATTTTCAGGTCGAAGTGATTGATCAGCGGCTGAAACATGTGAACCGTGATGAAGCCCGGCTGGTGAAGCTTGACGTTCGTCGTAAAGGGCTGGTGCGGGAAGTGGTGCTACGCTGTAATGACCAGCCCGCCGTATTCGGCCATAGTGTGGTCTGCCCGCGCCATTTGCGACTGACCTGGCGCTTTCTGGCCAAGCTAGGCAATCGATCGCTGGGTTCGGTGCTGTTTGCCAATCCTTTGGTGGCAAGGCAGCCGCTGCATTATCAGTGTATTGATCGGCGGCACCCGCTGTATCGGCGGGTACAACAATTGTTTCCGAATGTACCACCCCGCTTGTGGGCGCGCCGTTCGGTATTTTTATTGAAACATTCGCCGATGCTGGTGACGGAGGTATTCCTGCCAGCGGTATTGGAACTGCCAAAATGACCTGGAATGCGTTGAAGCAACGCCTGGATGACTATGAACAGCTGATGCGGCTGGATAAGCCAATCGGTATTTTGCTGCTGTTATGGCCCACATTGTGGGGTTTGTGGATTGCTGCCTATGGCATTCCCGGCTGGACATTGATCTGGATCTTTACGTTTGGCACCGTGCTGATGCGTTCGGCCGGTTGCGTGATCAATGATTATGCCGATCGCGATTTTGACCCGCATGTGGCGCGTACCCAACAGCGCCCATTGGCGGCCCGACGGGTGACTACCAAAGAAGCGCTGCTGCTGGCGGGTGGATTGGCGATTTGTGCTTTCTTGCTGATTTTGCCATTGAACAGCCTGACCAAATGGATGTCGGTGCCCGCGGTGTTGCTGGCGGCCAGTTATCCTTTCACTAAGCGGTTCTTGGCTATACCACAGGCCTATCTGGGGGTGGCGTTCAGTTTTGGTATTCCAATGGCGTTTGCTGCCGCGCAGGAGCGGGTGCCATTGATTGCCTGGATGCTGGTGTTGGCCAATGTATTTTGGACCATTGCCTATGACACAGCCTATGCGATGGTGGATCGTGAAGATGATTTGAAGATCGGTATCAAGACTTCTGCCATTACTTTTGGCCGTTTCGATGTTGCAGCCATCATGCTGTGCCATATCCTGTTTCTGGCCAGCATGACCTACATCGGCTACCTGCTGCAAATGAGCTGGGTGTATTACAGCTGCCTGGGTGTGGCTTTGATGCTGGTTGGTTATCAATACCATCTCATCAAGGATCGTATCCCGGAGCGCTGTTTCAGGGCTTTTCTCGACAACAATTGGATTGGCGCCGCCATCTTTGTGGGGACGTTTCTTCATTTTCTGCTGATCAACAAGCGATTCTGGTAATCGACCAACACCTGTTGGAACGCAGGCAACGACCGGTACATGCAATGATGTACCGGTTTTCACTGACAAGCTTTGCCCTCTTACCGGGTCATGCAACCAGTGCCTTTTGAATCAACGATGCTGCAATTCCCCACATTACCAGACAGTTCAATCCATCTAGAATCCGCCAGCTGATCGGTTTTTGAAACAGCGGTAACAGCAGCTTGGCACCATAACTCAGGCTGAAGAACCACACAAATGATGCGGTTGCCGCACCGGCACCAAACCACCAGCGGCCTAGATCCCCATGTTGACTCCCCAGACTTCCCAATAGCACCACGGTATCCAGATACACGTGTGGATTGAGCAGTGAGAACGCTAGAGTAGTTAGCACCAGACGGGTAATGCCGACCTCCGCGTCACGTGTTGCCAACTCGCCAGGTGTCGCTGGGCGCAAGGCACTGAGTAGAGATCGTGCACCATAGGCGATCAGGAAAGCGGCACCGGCCCATGTCGCCCATGCCAACAAGGTCGGGCTATTGGCAAACAAGGCGCCCATGCCGGCTACGCCAATCATGATCAATAGCGCGTCGCATAGTGAGCAAGTCAACGCCAAGGGCATTCGGTGGCGGCCTTGCAGTCCTTGTGTTAGTACAAAAGCATTCTGTGCGCCCAATACCATGATCAGGCTGGCGCCCATCAATAAGCCCTGTAACCATGTTGCCAGCATATCCAATTCCCTGCATATTCAAGTGATGAGCCATCCTAACAAACCTTGTTGCTATTAGAGAAAGTGATATTTCTTCTGTAATATTAAAAAAAATTATTAGGAGGGCAAATGTGAAGATTGATTACAAATTATTGGATGCCTTGTCTGGCGTTGTGCGTTACGAGGGTTTCGAGGCTGCGGCACGGCAATTGCATCTGACGCAATCTGCCATTTCACAGCGTATCAAATTGTTGGAGGAACGGATCGGGCAGCCATTGCTGGTGAGGAGTACACCACCGCAACTGACGCAGGCAGGGCGCCGCTTATTGCAACATGGTGAGGCTGTCAGGCTGATGGAGCGGGAATTGTTACAGGCAATTCGTCCCGGTGATGATAGTGACTACGCGAGGCTCGCCATCGCCACCAATGCTGACAGCCTGGATACCTGGCTGATCGATGCCGTTGCCCCAGTCCTCGAACAGGAACGACTGTTACTGGAGTTGACAGTGGACGATCAGGACCATACGCATCAACTATTGAAAAACGGCGATGTCGTGGGGTGTATCAGTACTTCGCCAATCCCCATGCAAGGCTGCAAAGTCGATTGCCTGGGGCAGATGCGCTACTGGAGTGTGGCTTCCCCAGCGTTTGTTACCCGACACCTGTCGGATGGCATGACCGCCGACACAATGCGCCGGGCTCCGGTGATGAACTTCAACCGCAAGGATACACTGCAAGCTGACTTCCTCGCCCGCCACTTTGGTTTAAAGGCCAATGATTACCCGCAACATGGCTTTCCGACCAATGTTGGCTTTGTCGGTGGTATTCTGGCTGGGATTGGCTGGGGCATGGTTGTGGACGTACAGGCTGATCCACATTTTGATTCGGGGCGGTTGATCAATCTTGCCCCGGATAAACCGATGTTGATTACCTTGTATTGGCATCGTTGGCAGTGGGAAACGCCGTTATTGGCACGGCTGAGTCAGCGGTTGATAACATATGCAAAGGACGTATTGGTACCGCTGCGATAAGCCAACATGATTCGCTTTTGGCCAGATGGGCTCTTCAGTAGTTTTTGCCATGGATTAACTTAAAAACACCTTAACGAATGTCTATGCATCTGCCAATGCTTGGTGATGGTTATGGTGTGGAAGTTTTCGCTGACCATCAGTTCGAGTGAGGTGGGTATCAGTACACCAGTCTTTTGACCAAGGCCATTACAAAATCCCGCATTGCCAATACCCGTTGGCTTCCCTTCAGATCCCGATGATAAACCAGCCATAAAGCACGCTCCATCTGGATATCCGGCGCATCAAGCCGCTGGAGCGAGGGGGCTGAATCACCCATGTAACGTGGCAGTATCACCACGCCCAGGCCAGTGCAGGCGGCAGCATACTGAGCTTGCATGCTATTGGCCTGCAAAATGGGTGTTTTGCCGGAAAAGATCCTGTTTAGCCATTGACCTCGTGGATCGTGCATCCAGGATTCATCCCAGCTGATGAATGGCAAGGTATGCCAGTCACCGTTGGCAGCTTGCTCTAGTAGCATAGGTGCGCAATACAACCCGAAGGTCATACCGCCGAGGTGGTGGGCGATATAGTCGGGATGGTGGCTGTCACCGTTGGGTGCGGCAATGCGCAGGGCCAGATCGGCTTCACGTTTGGTCAGGTCGGCCAGCGTACGGCTGGCAATCAGCTCAATTTGCACCTTTGGATGGCGCTGAACAAATTCACCAAGATGAGGAGCGATCAAGGCACTGGCAAGCATCTCGGACGTAGCCAGCCTGACCAGGCCAACGGCTTCTTCCTTGGCCGTCAGGCCGCTTTGTCGCTCGACGGCCTGCATTGCCCGTTCTACTTCGGCAACATGGATAAACAGTGAGCTGCCTTGATCAGTCAACTGATAACCACTTTGCTGCCGTAAAAAAAGACGCATGCCGAGCTTTGCCTCCATCGCATTGATGTGGCGGGAAACTGTTGATGCGCTGCTGCCTAGTCGTTCTGCTGCAGCGGTCAGCCCATTGCCGCGTGCCACGGCTAGGAAATACTTGAGATCGTTCCAATCCAGTGAATTCGTATTTTTCATATATAGAAAATAATTTTCCTGTGTTTGCTATTAGTTTTCTGTATTTGAAAAATTATACTTGCTGCCATTCGTGATGGGAGCAACAACATGATGCATCGATCCATATTGATCAAACTGGTATTGACGGCCTTCTTCTGGGGGCTGATGTTCCATCTGGCCAAGTACACTGTTACCTGGATGTCACCTGCCAGTATTGGCGGTTGGCGGTTTCTGATCGCAGGCGCTGCATTGATCCCATTTCTGCATTGGCAGGAGGGCATCAACTGGCAAGGGTTGCGGCGTAACCTGCCTTTCCTGATATTGATGTCGGTGATTGGTATCTGTGGTTTCAATATCAGCCTGTTCTATGGTCTTCGTCAGACCTCGCCGGTCAACGGTGCCTTGATTGTGGCATTGGCGCCGGCCATGACTGCGATACTATCCGCCACTCTGAATCGAGAGCGGATCTCGCCACGTCAGATTGTTGGCTTCGCGCTTGCCTTGATCGGGGTGGCCGTTGTGGTCAGTCATGGCTCGTTGCAGGCATTATTGTCACTGCATTTTTCTCAAGGTGATGCGCTGGTGTTGTTGGCGAGTTTGGGGTGGGCGATCTACACTGTCATTCCCAAACGTTTCATTCAAGGTTTGGCGCCCTTGCAAATCACGACGGCTACCATTGTGATGGGGGCAGTGGCAATGAGTCTGTTTGCACAAGTGACAGCGGATGATTTTTTCAGTTTGCCACCCGCTGGGGTCGTGGTCGCGATTGTGGTGATGGGATTACTTGGCTCAGCCCTGTCCTACATCTGGTGGAATGACAGCATCCGTGAATTGGGGGCGGCCAAAGGGGCGATTTTCATGAACCTTGTCCCAGTGTTCGCGACGTTGATCGGGTTGGGTTTGGGGCAGCGCGTTTCGACGGCACAGCTGGCTGGTGCGGTGCTGGTGATTGTGGGCGTGTTGATTTCGTCGGTAACACCCAGAGTTACCAATGTCTTGCAAATAGGGCAGAGTCGTCTTGCCATAACGAGACGGATCATTACAACTGGCCGCTAGGCCGAGGATATGAATGGTTGAGGCCGTTTGGTGACTGACGAAGGATCCATGGCTGAGTACTTGGCAGGCCAGATAACCTGCCAAGTGCAGATGACTTAACCGGCCTGGTCGGGCTGCATTTTTACGGGTGCATGACCCAACATTTCATCCAACAACTTTCGCAGCTTGCGCTTACGAACAGGGGAGGCTTCACCCAGTTTATAAGTGATGATAAACCCTAGCCACGCGGGAACAATCGCTTGCAAGGCGATGCCGAAGGTTCCCCAGGATCGGTCCATCAATGCAATGATGATGGCCAAGATGCCGAAAATGACCGGAATAAATAACAAAGTCCGCAAGTAAGCGAACAGGACGGATTTCCAGCTGATGATGATTTTGGTACCGGCAAAGCCTGTCGGGTAATCGGCGACGACCAGATAGGTACCTTTGAATATCAGCGGAATACCGAATAAATGATGAAACAGTGAAGCTACATAAGTTTCATGATCCAGTTCGTCTACTTTGCCAAATAATTTTGTGCCAACGAGTCCTAATTGATAATCCATCTTCCGCCCTTGCGGTCAGATACTGAGTATTGCGATTCAGTATTGCCACACCATGTTGTTATTTTTTATCACAAATTGATATGACACCAAGACATCGGGGTCCGCATCCCGTGCATTTTATAGTGTGTCATCTTGTATCAATATTGCGCGCCTGACGCAATGCCACTGGCGATTACTGGCTGATCCTGTGAAACAGGAGACTATTGACCTTACCTTAATCAGAATCTGTTCAATGTCTTAAGCGCGTTCTCGGATTTTTTCCAGAAAGCAGGTTCTCAACACTCAGCCTTTGATACTTTCTACACGACATTCAGTTTCATCATCATCCATATTCCGGATATTTCTGACGATGGTATCGTGTTTCAAGTCGGTGTAAGTATCTTTGACTTTCAGATATTTAGATTCATTGAGCCGAATAGCCTTCATTAGGTAGGCTGCTATCTTTGGCGTTCATGAATTCGGGTTCTGCACAAATGAAAATATCGATGCTGCTTTTTATTTTAACACAGTGCGGATGTGAAACTGGCATCGGCATTCTTTTGAGGACATCAGCACTGAGGGCGGTGACCTTGGTTGAGTGGAAAAGGCAGGAATTGCCAAGGTAAAAAGGAATGGTTGGGATGCAGGGCTGAGGGGGAATTGCCTGTTGTTTTGCTGGTGACGTAGGCCACCAGCCAACTGTGGTTGGATAGAATATCAGGTAGTTTGCCATTGGCGACGGGCCACTAGGTTGTCGCGCAGGTGGTCATACAACCAGTTGAAGCAGAAGGTGTAGGGCAAGTAAGCTAAAAATAGGCCCACATCAACAAGAAAGGCACCGATCAGGCTCATGTTCAGCCACCAGGCCGCCAGTGGGACACCACCCAGTATCAGGCCACCTTCAAACAACAATGTATGCAGTACACGAATACGAACCGTGCGTGTCCAATTCATCGCTCGTTCCAGGTGTTCGAAACCGGCATTGAATAGCATGTTCCACAGGAGTGCCAGCGTTGTCAGCATGATGCCCAAGCCGCCAACGTCGACGAGTTTCTTGTCAAGTACCCAAGCAGCCAACGGCACAATGACCAGCAAGCCGCCCACTTCGAACAGTACGCTGTGCAATATGCGTTCCTTCACAGTTTTTTGGGGCGTCATCTGAATACCTTTCGCACTAATGGGAGGGGATGGCTCGTATTGTGATCGGAAAATAGTATGGTTCATAAATAGAAATCATCGGTTTTTCCGATATATACTGATGTGCTTTCATAACTGACTGTTCTGACGATGATATCGACCGAGGCATTGCATGCATTTGCTGTCGCAGCTGAATTGGGTTCGTTTTCGGCTTGTGCTCGTCGTCTAGGACGTAGCCAGTCCACAATCAGCGAAACGATTTCAAACTTTGAGATCGAATTGGGAGTGACACTGTTTGATCGAGGTGGTCGTAGGCCGATATTGACGGAAGCTGGCCGGCAACTATTACCTTACGCACAGTCCATGTTGAATACACAGGATGCAATGAGGCGTGTGGCTGGTTCGTTGATTGCGGGTGTGGAATCGAGATTATCGTTGGTGGTATCCGATACGGTGCAATCGGGTACGCTGGAGCAGTTGCTGGTAGCGTTTGAGCAACAGTTTCCGGATCTGGAGCTGGAGTTTCTGGTGGGCGAGGCTGCGGATGTGATCGAGATGCTGCGAGTGGGACGTGCTCACCTTGGTTTTGCTGCCACTATGCCGAGTTATCCTCAAGATATTGGCCACAGTCCATTGCCGGAATGTACTGAGCTGACGCTGTTTGCAGCGCGGCATCATGTTTTGGCGCAGCCAAAGCGACAGTTGAGCATGACAGATCTGCAAACAGAACGGGAATTGCGCTTGAGTACTTATTCAGATGCACCACTGCAAAGCCAGAGTATCCGCTGCTGGTCTGCCCCCAGTTATCTGTTGTTACTGGAAATGGCCCGTCATGGATTTGGCTGGGCGACGTTGCCACGTTGGTTGGCAGAGACATTCGGTGGTGGTGATCTGGTGGAGCTGAATGTGCCGGGCTGGCCGCTTGAGATGAGTGTAGACGTACTGTGGCTGCGCGGCCGTGACTATGGGCAGGCTGCGTTGTGGGTATTGGCTCGCTTGGCGGGTGCGGTGTCAGGCATGACCGTGTCCGAAATCAGCGCAACGTGAAATGCAGGCAGCGCACAGCAGGGGAAGCGGTGCGCTGGTGTTCTGGCCATCAGTTTGCGTGGCTTGTTTCTGATCAGAAGTAGGAAATGCTGAGCGGCTGGCCAGCCTTGTCACGTACGGTGGCAATGGCATTGGTGGCTTTACCCTTGATCTGGTCAGGCAGGCGGACCAAGCTTAGTGAACTGACTGCCGCATCGCCAGACATGAAGCCACGGACAAACAACTCTGCAACTGTATTGCCAGCGGCCTTGTCGACCACTTTGGGCAGCACGGCAAAGGTACCGGTCACGATCGGCCACGTACCGGCACCAGTCTTGTTGATCAGTTTATCGTCGAAATCGCCCTTGCTGGCCCAGTTGCTGTTCATGACCGCATCAGTAATGGCGGCAGGGGTGACTTTGATGAATTTTCCCTCAGCATTGCCGAGTTTGACATCCGCCAGCGATTGGTCTGCGACATGGCCAAAGTCGACATAGCCAATCGCACCTTCGGTGTTTTTCACCGCGCTAGCCAAGGCTTGCCCACCTTTGACCGCTTGTACACCGGCAGGCCACTTCAGGCTGAAGCCTGTTCCCATCCCTGCTTTCCAGTCCTTGTTGGTGGCAGCCAGGTATTCGCTCAACGCAAAAGTAGTACCTGAACCATCTGCACGTACAACTAGCTTGATGGATTTGCTGGGCAATCGTTCCCCATTGTTCAGCGCTGCAATGGCCGGGTCATTCCAGTCGGTGATCTTGCCGCTGAAAATTTGTGCCAGAACATCGCCATTCAACTTCAGTTGGCCACCCTTGACCCCTGGCAAGTTGATCACTGGGACCACTGCGGTCACGGCAATGGGGAACGCAACCAGACCAGCCTTGTTCAATTCGGCGGCAGGTGGCAGTACATCGGTGGCGCCAAAGTGACTCTGGTTGGCTTTGACCGCAGCCAAGCCACGTTCAGAGCCCGCAGCATCATATTTCAGGGAGTGGCCATTTTTTTGCAGTGCACCGGCCCATTTGACATAGAGCGGTGCTGCTGCAGAAGAGCCAGTGCCTTGAATTTCAACGGCTTGGGCAGTAGAGAGGCCGCAGAGTACGGCGAGGGATAATTTGAAAACAGCATGTTTTACTGCGGGCATGAGACTTCCGAATGTTTCTTTGTCATAAAAGTTTAATATTATCAAATTCGAATGTTGCGATGCCACAAAATTTTTCGAGTATAAGCACTTGTTTTCACTTGAGCATCCTGCTCGGCAGATTGGCTTGTTTCGTGTGACAATGGCAGGTTGACCCGCTGCCAGCCAACAGGCTGGTACTTTAGTTTTTGCAAATCTGGCCCGACTCATCATGCAGACCACACCGTTTCGTGTGCTGTCCATCATTCCACCGATGACACAGCTCAATACCCCGTATCCATCCACGGCCTATCTCACGGGTTTTCTCCGCTCACGTGGGTTTGATGCAGTGCAAGAGGATCTGGCCCTGGCTTTGGTGCTGAAATTGTTCTCCCGCAGTGGACTGCAGGCAATGCGGGAAGTAATTGTGACGATGCCTGCGCATCTGCGTACGCCACTGGTCGCGGAATACCTGGAACATGCTGATCGATATGAAGCGACCATTTCCCCAGTGATTGCATTTCTGCAAGGGCGGGACAGTACCCTGGCCTATCGAATCTGCAGCCGCCATTTCTTGCCAGAAGGGCCGCGTTTTGCCTCTCTGGATGTCTATGTCGACCCGGATGACCCGGAAGGAGGGGATCCACTGGGTTGGGCGTTTGGTGCGTTGGGTGGGCAGGATCGGGCGCGACATCTGGCTACCCTGTATATGAATGATGTGGCCGATGTGCTGCGTGAAGCAATCGACCCACGTTTTGAGTTTGTGCGTTATGCCGAATCGCTGGCGCAGGCCCAACCCAGTTTCGACCCATTGGCCGCCGCACTGGCTGCACCACACAATCTGGTCGATGCAACCCTTCATCGGCTGACGCTGGATGCGATAAAACGACATCAGCCAAAGCTGGTGCTGTTGTCGGTGCCTTTCCCGGGGGCAGTCTATGCTGCGTTGCGTATTGCACAGTCTATCAAGGGATTCGATCCGGACATTGTAGTTGGGTTGGGTGGCGGGTTTGTGAACACGGAGCTGCGAGAATTACGCGAACCTCGCCTGTTCGATCATATCGATTATGTCACGCTCGACAGTGGGGAACGCCCCTTGTTGGCGCTGCTGGAACACCTGCAGGGGCAACGTTCACAGCAACGGCTGGTCCGCACATTTGTCCGCGATATGGATACCGGCCAGGTTCGCTATTTCAACTGGCAAGAGCCAGATATCCCATTTGATGAAATAGGTACGCCAACCTGGGACGGGTTGCCGATCGATCGTTATCTGTCGCTGCTGGACATGCTCAACCCCATGCATCGGTTGTGGTCGGATGGACGCTGGAACAAATTGACCGTGGCGCATGGCTGTTACTGGAAAAAGTGCAGTTTCTGCGATGTGACGCTGGACTACATTTCGCGTTATGAAGCCGCGTCCGCCAGTGTGCTGGTAGATCGCATCGAAGCCATCATTGCCGAAACGGGGCAGACCGGTTTCCATTTTGTGGATGAAGCTGCCCCGCCCAAAGCCCTGAAGGCGCTGGCGCAAGAGCTGCTGCGGCGCAATCTGTCGATTTCCTGGTGGGGCAACATCCGCTTTGAAAAGTCGTTTACGCCCGAACTGTGTCAATTGTTGGCCGACAGTGGCTGTATTGCCGTCACTGGTGGGTTGGAGGTGGCATCCGACCGCTTGCTGCAGTTGATGAAAAAAGGCGTCTCGGTCGATCAGGTGGCGCGGGTCACCAGTGCCTTCACCGAAGCCGGCATTCTGGTGCACGCTTACCTGATGTACGGTTTCCCGACTCAGACGGTACAGGATACGGTAGATGCATTGGAATATGTGCGGCAGATGTTCGAGGCCGGCTGTATCCAGTCAGGCTTTTTCCATCGCTTTGTCTGTACCGTGCATTCACCCGTGGGCCAGAATCCGCAAGAATATGGCGTCACCTTGCAACCGTTGCCGGACATTACCTTTGCCAAAAACGATGTGGGTTTCATCGATCCGACCGGGGTGGATCACGATCGGTTGGGTGTGGCCTTAAACAAGGCGTTGTACAACTTCATGCATGGCATTGGGTTGGATCAGGATGTACGCCGCTGGTTCGATGAACGGGTACCCAAGCCACAAGTGCCCAAGCATTTCATTGCACGAGCCCTATCTACCCGGTGAGTGGCTGTGCTGACATGCCACCGGTTAAACGACCCGCATCTGACAGGGCAATTTTCCTTGTTGTGGTTCGCAAGCCAAAGACGGGTTCGAACAGTCAGACTGGGCAAGAAACCCCCATGTAATGTTTGGTGGTGGGTTTCTTGCTGTCTGAGCAAATCAATATCGTAATTGATCAGTGATCATGCAATGGGTAGTGTGAGGATTGCCGCTGTCGTCATGACATCGCCAAATGCATCCGCCAGGGTGGCGAGTGTAGCTTGATGCAAGGTTGCATGAGCGACATGCTGAGTATCCTCGATATCGATATTCCGTGTGGCACTGGCATCGCTTGCGACAATCACCTCATAGCCAAGCAGGTTGGCATCACGGGTGGCACCGGCCACGCAAGCATGGGTCATCAGTCCGGTAATTACCAAAGTACGTATGCCTGCGTTTTTCAGCCGGGTTTCGATATCCGTGGTCGGAAAGACACTGACGGATGTCTTTTTCAGTACCGTGTGATGTGGCTTGACATGCAATGCCGGGTGAAAACTCACTGTCGGACTGTCTTCTGCAAAGATCGGCGAACCGGCTGGTGTCAGGTGTTGAATCTGGAATACAGGCAGGTTGTGGTCGTCGGCCCAATCGATCAGTTGGTTGGCGTGCTGTAACACACTGTGGCCATCAGGGATTGGCAAACGTCCACTGTAGTACTCCTTCTGGATATCGATTACCAACAGTGCAGTCTGGGCTGAAACGATACGGTTAGGGGGGGTAGCACCGAGGATGGCGCGAAGGGTGGGATGTGACATGGTGTGGCTCCTGAACGTGATCCAACTAAAAGTGGTGTGACATGGCCAATGCACGGAGCGTATTGTCGAATGTTGGAGCCTCAGTTGAAAGTGTCCCAAAAGACAAAAAGTGATAGGATCGGGCCATGCTGATATCAGACATCAATCAGACAATTGCGGTGGTGGTGTTCCCTGGCATCAGCCCATTTCATCTTTCGGTACCGTGCATGGTGTTTGGAGACGATCTGGGCAGACTGGGGGTGCCACGCTATCAATTGCGAGTATGTGCACCGCAGCCGGGCCGTATCCCAACCCTGGCAGGGTTTGATATTGAGGTCTCCCACGATTTGTCTGCTATACAGGGTGCCGGGACAGTCATTGTGCCGGCGTGGCCTGATCCTGATGTGACCCCACCAGATTCGTTGTTACAGGCATTGCGTGATGCTCACACACAGGGCAGTCGGGTGGTTGGCCTATGTCTGGGGGCGTTTGTGTTGGCTGAGGCCGGTTTGCTGGATGGCCTGGTGGCATCGACACATTGGGCTTGGTGTGGTGATTTTGCCCGGAAGTATCCCAAGGTCAAGTTGGATAGCAAGGCGCTGTATGTGGATGAAGGCCATATTCTGACTTCTGCTGGCACAGCAGCAGCGATTGATTGTTGTCTACATCTATTGCGGCGGGATTGTGGTGCAGACGTTGCCAATCGCGTTGCCCGACGCATGGTGGTGGCGCCGCACCGCCATGGTGGCCAGGCGCAGTACATCGAATACCCGGTACCCATCACAGAAGGCGCAGATACCTTGACTATCGCACTGGATTGGGCGGTATCCAATCTGCACACCAGTCTGACGGTGGATTCACTGGCGGATAAGGCTGCCATGAGCCGCCGCAACTTCACCCGCCGCTTCAAGCAGAAGACCGGCACTACGGTCGTTCAATGGCTACTTAACCAGCGCTTGCGCCAAGCACAATTGCTTCTTGAAACCAGCGATCATTCGGTGGATAGGATTGCTGAACTGACGGGCTTTGGTTCAACGGTATCGCTGCGTCAGCATTTCACCCGTACCTTCGTGGTATCGCCTGCGGTGTATCGCAAACAGTTCAAAATCAACTTGGGCAGATGATGTTGGTAGCACCTTCATATCGCGAAAATCGGCTGCCGAGCCAAGGTTGATCACGCGGGGACTGGCCATCAGTTTGTTGATTTTTCAAAAGCCGGTGTAGCCGTGCCTTGGTGAAAAATCACTTGCCATTGCTGACCAACCCGTACCCAGATCGAACTTCGCAATGTGTGCCGCTCAAGCGTGCTGTCTGCAGCGAAGTGTGTAGATCGGCAGGTCGGCAAAGCCGTTTCACCCCCTAGAACCTTCAGCGAAAAATCTTGAGCCCATACAGTCACGGGTAGGTATTCGGCAGCCAGGCTCGCGCAGATGCTTGCTTTGTCATACGACGTACCGGATCGGCCAAATTCCAGAAAGTCTTGGTGTAACAGCCGGCTGACGTAATCTGCATCACCTTTGAGGGTTGGATCATGAAGCGATGTTTCCAGGGCTTGGAGTAACGTCAGTAAGTCCTGCATGGGAACGTCACCTCCATTTGTTTTTGCCGGGCGGTGAGCGGGGTTTGGGTTGTGATACCGATGAAATATGTATGGTATTTCATGATGGTTGAGGCCGGGTTCTCATCAATCTTCATCGTGGTAGCTGAGCCAGAAGTCTTTCATCGCATCAAGATAAAAGTCTTGTTTGCCCATCAGCGTTTTCCAGGTGACGACAGGCTTGGAGGTTGCAAACTCATTTAGTCCAGTGGTGTGTTTCTCTTTGCCAGTCAGGTAATTGATGCTGCGTTCCGCTCGCTCGCCGGAGTTACGCCTGAATGACCAGCTATCCAGCCCGATTAACCGGAATCGGTTGTGCTGATGACGAAAGCGGAAGGTTTTGTGGTTGACCTCCCAACTACCGCAGCTTAGCCAGTAATGCATGTCAATGTTCAGTATGCCTCGTTTGATTTCAATGCCACCCTCTGCCAGCGGGTCTTCAAGACAAGGGGTTTCCGTATCATGCTCACTGGGCAGAAAGCCATCGATATGTTGTACCTGCTGATAACCAGTGCCGGCCTGGAAAAGTACGACCAGTCTTCGCGGGTTCAGATTCAGTACAGTGCTGCCAAAGTTGTCATTTCGCTGGCGTTTGGCTGGATTGTTCTCTTGTAGTACCAGTACCGCATCACTGTTGCCGTCCTGATTCAGATCACCCATGGCACTCGAATGTAATTTCCAGCCAGCGGGTACCCAGCTGTCGAACGTGCTGTTGCGTTGTGTCTGGGCTGTAGCCGATGTGCTGAACAAGCAGCAGAGCAGGAAAATCGATCGTATTGGCATTAAATGGGTGACGTGGGTTGACGATGACTGGGCGCAGACCATAGCACATCGTCACGGCATCGTCCGTTGGAACCGACCAATGAGCCTGTTCCATGACTTATTGCTAGTCGGTGTTCGGGGTTAGTGTGCTGCTCTGCTCCTCGTGTATCACGCCTACATTTTCTCAATGCGCATCAGTTGTTATCCGATTTCAAAAATTGATCGGAATGCCGAACGTATCAAACGATGTTTGTTCGGTTTTTCGAACGGGTTGAGGGTGTGGGTTAAAAACTCTAACAACTTTTCAATGCCTTATCTTTATATTTGCCTTTCGATAAGTTGGCATGGTCTGTGCAATAAACGCCCTTCAATAGGTAAAAACCAGAATTCGACATCATCAATTGGAGGCGGTAGCGAGACATGACGGATATTCCCTGTCGAACAGCACCCAGTCAGCATCAGGCTTTGACAGCTATGCAGTGTCTGGAGACGGAACCCATACACAGTTGATTACCAGTGCTTGAGTTCGGGTAAGTCCCAGGGCGAAAGCAGGCGGAATCGTGCCATTGGCAGCGAGTTTGCCTTGTATTCGTGCTGATATTCCCGAACTTACGTCACGACGGTGGCCGGCCTTTACTTCACTGCTGTGATCAGTGCACTGCCCAAGTCAGATGGAAATCCAGGTTTCCATCAGGCCCGTAACAACCGATTCATTCGAAAAGGTGACGACCTACCCCCACAGGTCGTCCCTGCGAACAGAGAGACAACTCATGAACATGAAGAAACTCCCCACCCTCATCGGTATCGCCATGGTGCTTGGCGTGCTGGTCGGCACGCTGGCCCATAACATGGCCCCATCACCTGAGGCGGCTAAAACCATTGCTGGTTACTTCTCGATCTTTACCGATGTCTTCCTGCGCTTGATCAAAATGATCATTGGCCCCCTGGTTTTTGCGACTCTGGTAGCCGGAATCGCCGGTATGGGGGATGGTAAGACCGTTGGCCGGGTTGGCTTGAAGGCCATGGCTTGGTTCATGGCGGCATCCATTGCGTCACTGTTTCTGGGCTTGATCATGGCCAATGTGCTGACACCGGGCATGGGAATGAACCTGCCGTTGCCGGATGCACATGCCGCAACCGACCTGAAGACCGGCTCGCTCAATCTGAAGGATTTCATTACCCACTTGGTGCCAAAGAGCTTCTTTGAAGCAATGGCCACTAACGAGATCCTGCAGATCGTCATCTTCTCGCTGTTTACTGGTTTTGCGCTTGGCACCATCAAGGATGGTGTTGGTAAACCGGTTCTGGCTGTAGTGGAAGGCCTAGCTGAACTGATGATGCGTGTTACCAACTATGTCATGCTGTTCGCGCCGGTTGGTGTGTTTGCGGCGATTGCTTCTGTCATCACCAAGCAAGGCCTGTCGGTACTGACGGTGTATGCCAAGCTGGTCGGCAGTCTGTATCTGTCGTTGGCATTGCTGTGGGTGATTTTGATTGCCGGTGGTTATTTCTTCCTGCGTGGCGACGTGTTCCGCTTGATCAAAACCATGCGTGCACCGTTGATGATCGGCTTCGCCACAGCCAGCAGCGAATCTGCCTACCCCAAGGTGATCGAGCAACTGACCCGCTTTGGTGTGAAAGAGCGTATCTCAGGCTTTGTATTGCCACTGGGTTATTCCTTCAACCTGGATGGCTCGATCATGTATACCTCGTTTGCAGCGCTGTTCGTTGCACAGGTTTACGGTATTGAACTGAGCTTGACTCAGCAAATCACCATGTTGTTGGTGCTGCTGGTAACCAGTAAAGGGATCGCAGGTGTGCCACGTGCTTCGTTGGTGGTGGTTGCCGCGGTACTGCCTATGTTCGGTTTGCCGGAAGCAGGCATTTTGTTGATCCTGGGGATTGATCACATCATGGATATGGCCCGGACCGTGACCAATGTACTGGGCAACGCCATTGCGACTACGGTAGTGGCCAAGAGTGAAGGTGCGATCGGACCGGCTGCTGCCGAAGAAGTCGAGCCGGTTGAGGCCGTTGATCTGCCTGTCCAAACCCCACTGGGCGCACGTGCCTAAGCCGCATTACGTCGTCAGCCCCACAGCTGTACCGGTAGTCCCTGTGTGAGTTGGTACAGCCGTCCTGCGGCACGCATTCAAACGCGTGCCGTTTTTTTCCTCTTCCTGCGTTCTTTGGAATGCGTGTATCTGCTACTCAAACAATCGGCGGCGGGCTTGTGTGGCCTGATCGCTTACGATGTATCATCAATCATTCCCCATCTTATCTGGTTCAAGGTATGACCCGTTTGCGACGCACCTGGCGTGTACTGGCCGTGCTGCTGGTAATTGCTGGCGCTGGTGCAATCGGCTTTCAGGTCAGTCGTACACTGGCCTATCAGCAGCAGCTGGAACGTAGCCAGATTCAACTGCGTGTGTTCAGTCAGACGATTTCCAGCGAGTTGGCACGTTATGACTATGTACCGCATGTATTGACGCTGGATAGCAAGATCACCCAATTGTTGAGCGAGCCGGATCGGCCAACTGCGGTGCAGGCAGCCAATCTGTATCTGTCTGCATTGAATGAGCGCACTGCTACCCGTGCCATCTACATTCTCGACCGACGTGGCAAGGTGCTGGCGACCAGCAATTGGCAGCGACCAGATAGTTATCTGGGTGAGGATCTCAGCTATCGGCCTTATTTCCGCGCTGCCATCAAAGGGCAGACCGGCCGGTTTTACGGCGTGGGCACAACACGTAGTGAACCGGGCTATTATTTGTCCGCACCGTTGGGTAATCGCCTGTCACCAAGTGGGGTGGCGGTAGTCAAAGTCGGCCTGGAGCCGTTGGAAGCCAACTGGCAGGGATTGGATGGTGGAGTGCTGCTGGCCGATGAAAACAGCGTTGTGATTCTGGCCTCGCAGCCGGGATGGCGACTGCAGACGATGTCTGCAATCCCACCGGCTCGGCGTGCTTATCTTGATCGTACCTTGCAATACAATCGTGCGCCCTTGCCGAGTCTGGGGATCGAGCACTTGCAAAGTATTGCTGATGATGCGGAACTGATTCGTATCAAGAAAGGGTCACTGTTGCTGGCGCAAACGGCCGCATTGCCGGGTACGCCGTGGCGTCTGTACCTGCTGTCTGGTACGGGGCCATTACAGGTGGGCGCCCTCAAAACCGCGGCGCTGGTGAGTGGTGGTACCGCCCTGATGGTGCTGCTGAGCGTGATCTGGAATACGCGACGACGTATCACGGCTGAACGATTGAAAGCGCGGGTTGCGCTGGAGCAAGCCAACGCCGAGCTGGAACGCAAAGTCATCGAACGGACTTCTGATCTGTCTGCTGCCAATCGGCAGCTGCAAGCCGAGGTGGCCGAGCGTATCCGTGCGGAATCCACACTGCGCCGTGCACAGGATGAATTGTTGCAGGCCGGCAAATTGGCTGTGATCGGACAGATGTCCACTGGTATTGCGCATGAATTGAATCAACCGCTGGCTGCATTGCGCACCTTATCTGGTAATACGTTACGTTTTCTGGCCAGAGGGGATTGGGCTACTGCGCAATCCAATCTGGAGACCATCATTCAACTGGTTGAGCGTATGGGTAAGATCTCTGGTGCGCTCAAGTCGTTTGCCCGCAAATCACCCAACCTGATGATGCCTGTTGACGTCAATATTGCACTGGATAACGCACTGTTTCTGCTGGATACCCGTATACGGATACTTCCTATCACGATTGAGCGTCATCTACCCGTCAATGCCTGGGTCAAAGGTGACGCAACCCGATTGGAACAGGTGCTGGTCAATTTACTGGCCAATGCACTGGATGCCATAGTGGATTTGTCTTCCCCCAGGCTTTGGATCACCGGTACGGCTGAGCATGGTGAAATTACGCTCAGTGTTCGCGACAATGGACCAGGATTGGCACCAGAGGTTGAAGCCCGTTTGTTCGAGCCATTTTTCACCACTAAGCCGGTTGGACAGGGATTGGGTTTGGGGTTGACGCTGTCTATTGGCATTCTGGATGAATTCGGTGGCCGGCTCAGTGCATATAATCATCCGGATGGTGGCGCGTGCTTTACCCTGGCGCTGCCACAAACTACGAAGGAAACACTGGGATGACCGACATCATGCGCGTTCTGATTGTAGAAGATGACCCGGTCGTACGACTGGGCTGCGTACAGGCGTTCGTCCTGGAAGGCATACCCACGATGGAGGCTGGCAGTGCGGAGGCTGCGCTGAAACTGATCGAACCCGGCTTTCCTGGTGTGGTGATCACCGATATCCGCTTACCCGGTAAGGATGGCATCGCGCTGTTGGCCAACATTCGACAGCAGGATGCCAACCTGCCGGTCATCATGATCACCGGCCATGGCGACGTGGCGTTGGCGGTGCAGGCGATGAAAGAAGGAGCTTACGATTTTCTGGAGAAGCCTTTTGCTCCGGAACGCTTGGTCGACGTTGCCCGCCGAGCACTGGCGCAACGCCAGTTGGCGCTGGAAGTAACGTCTTTACGCACCCAACTCGCCAACCGGGGGGCATTGGCCAACCAGATCATCGGTCATTCGCCGGCGATGGATCGCTTGCGACAACTCATTGCCGAAGTCGCCAATACTGGCGCCAATGTATTGATTCATGGCGAAACCGGTACGGGTAAGGAGCTGGTGGCGCGCTGCCTGCACGACAGCAGCCAGCGCCATGGCAAGCACTTTGTCGCGGTCAATTGTGGCGGTCTGCCAGAGCAACTGATCGACAGCGAAATCTTTGGTCATGAAGCTGGTGCTTTCACCGGCGCAGCCAAGCGCCGTATCGGCAAGATTGAACATGCACAGGGTGGTACATTGTTTCTTGATGAAATCGAGAGCATGCCTTTACCCATGCAGATCAAGCTGCTTCGTGTGTTGCAGGAACGAACGCTGGAGCGACTCGGTTCCAACACGCTATTGCCGGTTGACATCCGTGTGCTTGCCGCGACCAAGGCCGATCTCAAGCAAATGAGCGATGAAGGCCGCTTTCGGGCTGATCTGTATTACCGGCTGAATGTGATCATTTTGGAGCTCCCGCCGCTCCGCGAACGGCGCGAGGATATTCCTTTACTGTTCCAGCACTTTCTGCTGCTGGCGGCGCAACGTTTTGAGCGCGACCTGCCTGCCATTCAACCGTCAGATATCTCGCAACTGTTGGCTTATGGTTGGCCCGGTAATGTTCGGGAACTGCGCAATGTGGCCGAGCGTTACGTGCTGGGGCTGGGTTTGGCACTGGGTGAGGTACCGGAACCCATGTCCCAGGTCAGCTTGGCCCACGCGGTGGAGCAGTTTGAAAAAGCCTTGATTCGCGATGCCTTGCGACGCTGTGAAGGTAATCTGTCAAAAGCGGCGGAAGCCTTGGGTGTAGCCAAAACGACGCTGTTCGACAAAGTGAAGAAGTATGGGCTGTCGTGATTTTTTGCCTTTACGAAGAGATAGGTTTCGGTACGTCGACGAGTCGGTAACCGGCCATTGACGAGGTGTTTGATTCATTGGTACGTGTCCCGCATCTTCCTGGATTGGAATGATTACGGGACCGGCCATTGGATGAACTCGTGTCGGCATCACCTCGGTCAACCATTTTCGCCAGTTGATGATCTGGCTATGGTATTCAATGCGGATAATAGATCGAGCTTTTCTGTATGACCGGCGCCGGTTCGCAATGTGTTGGAGCCGATCCGAAGCGCGGTCACTGCCGTCTATGAACCGGAATGCAAGGACACCGCCACATCATGCACAACTTTGGCATCGTCTGGTGCTGCTTCCCGTTCATGCAATCCGTAATCCCGTATTACACTGGCCACCCGTAACCGATAGTTGGCAAAGATATGTGTCCTGCCCGCGGATTGGGCTGCCCGATGTTGCGGCAGGTTTCGCCACTGTTTGACCGACTCTTCATCCCGCCAGAACGATAGCGACAACATCTTGCCTGGCGTGGTCAAGCTGGTGAAGCGTTCCACCGATAAAAAGCCATCGACCTGTTCCAGTTGTGGGCGAAGATCGGCGGCGAGGTCTAGATAATCCTGTTGCCGTTCGGTGTGAGGCAGGACTTCGAACAATATGGTGATCATGTCAGCGCTCCTGATCAGGCGCCGGCAGGTCGATTGTGCCCGCCACATTCTCAGCAAAGCTTCGTTCTTCTCGCAGAATAAAGCGCTTGGTTTGCGCCAATGCAAAGTTGTCGCGTGCCTCTGGGTCGGCCTTCAAGCGCTTACGGTAAGCTTCATAGGCGGCCAGACTGTCGAATGAGATCAAGCCCCAGGCAATGTCGTTGGTACTTTCGTGAGGCAGAAAGTAGCCCAGGAGGTGGCCGCCGCAGCGAGGAATGATGCGTCCCCAGTTAATGGCATATTCCTTGAAAGTTTCGCGTTGAAACGGGTCGATTTGATAGCGGATGAAACAGGTGATGGCCATGATGTGCCCTTTGTGATCGATAGCCAATACGATAACCGATAGGCGGTGGGAAATGGTTCGGTTAAGATCGAACCATGAAAGATGGCCCCCATATCGCCCGAATCGCTGCGCTGATCGGCGACCATGCCCGTGCAGACGTGCTGACCGCTCTGATGGCAGATCGTGCGTTGACGGCAACTGAACTCGCCGCCTTGACCAATGTCACCAAACAAACCATCAGCGGGCATTTGGCCAAACTGCTGGATGCTGGGCTGATTGTGGTGGATCAGCAAGGGCGGCATCGGTATTTCCGTTTGGCCAATCAGGACGTGGCGCATCTGCTTGAGTCCCTGATGGGTGTTGCTTTCCGAACGGGGGCCGTGCGCTTGCGTTCCAGCCCTCGCGAACCTGCCTTGCGCAGAGCCCGAGTGTGTTATGACCACTTGGCTGGACAACTGGCGGTACAAGCATTTGATTGGATGCTGGCGCAACGGATCGTCATCCTGGAACAGGATGGTGCTTGTCTGACTGAAGCAGGGCAGTCCTGGTTTGGTAGGTTGAATATCGATACCGCCCAGTTGGCCCGTCAAAAACGGTCGTTCTGCCGACCCTGTTTGGATTGGGGGGAGCGTCGGAATCATTTGGCGGGTGCATTGGGGGCTGCGTTGCTGGCCTACATTTTTGAACGAGGTTGGGCTGAGCGGGTTACCGACTCTCGTGTGGTGGTATTCAATCCAGCAGGGGAGCGGGCTTTTTGCGGGTTGTTTGGGGACAGCATCCATTCAGATTCAGGTAGATCAACTTAAGTACCTGTTCAAGCTTTATCGTCGCAATATCCGTGCTAACGTAGCTGCAGCAGGTCGATTGTCACAACGGGTATTCAATCAATTGACTTGCATCGAATTTTTACTAATCTGGGAAATCGAGAATAACTCCAAGCAAGTGACCGGGATATGAAGGAGGTTGCCATGTTGCAAGACCTCGCCTGGGTTGCTACCGGTCCATCGGCAAATTGTTGCCATTGGACTGGCGCGATCAATCGCATTGAATTCCACCTGCTTCTCTTCGCCTGCCTGCTCATGCCTGCCCATTTTGCTACTGCAAGCACCAGCGGTGCTACGTTGGATCTGGATCTCGACGCACTACGACAGGTGGTGGTGACGACGGCCTCTCGTGAACAGGAATCACTGCTGAAGGCACCAGGTACCGTAGTGGTGATCAGCAGGCAGCATATCCGGGAGCGAGGCTACTTCACGTTGCAGGACATATTGCAGGATTTACCAGGTATCGACCTACACAAATATGCGGATACAGATACCTACAACCGCATTGCGATTCGAGGTATCTACGGTAACAATAAATTTATCATCCTGCAGAATGGCGTGCGCATCAGTTCGCCAACTGGTGAGCCAATTCCGGTTCAATTCAATTTTCCACTGCATGGTATCAAGCAGGTAGAAATCGTCTATGGCCCGGCATCGGCGTTGTATGGGGCGGATGCTTTTACTGGCGTAATCAATCTGATTACTGAGGTGCCAACCCAAGAGCAAAGCCTGCGTGTGGGTGGCGCGGCGGGTGACGCCCGTTTTCGCTATGGCTATCTGACTGGCACCAGCCGGTTTACTGATGATCTCGCACTGACGTTTGGTCTCAGCGCGCAACGTAGTGATAATCCCAATCTTGCTGCGGCCAACCCGGCGCAGTTTCAGTTGGCGGACTTGAAAATTGGCAACAATACGGTGGTCCCAGCCAATCAACGTAGCTACTGGGCACCGTCAGCAGGCCGTAATGCGTATCTGCGACTGGCACTTGGCCAGGAGTTTGCACTGGGGCTGGTTCACAGCTACTTTCGCCATCCGACGTCGACCGTGGAGCTGCCCGATCATACCAACTACAATGCCCACCCCGCCCTTGGGACCACGCTCAATACAGCCTATGGCGCTTGGCAACGCGGATTGGGGGAGCGCTATCGGATGGAAATCCAAAGCAATTTCTCGCAGTATGAGCTTGATCCGGATAGCGCCTACGCCAATTCCTTTGTTAATTATCAAAGTGGATACAAGTATGCCCGTGGCGACAAAGGCGAGATTGAAGGGCGGCTGACTTATCAGGCCGGTGATGTGCATCAGCTTACTGGTGGCGTGCTGTTTCAGCGATTTTATTCATTGCCTAAAACGGCAGACCTAGAGCGTCCCTATGATCGTGGCAAAGGGGCAAATGACCAGAACCTGTTTTATCTTGGTACCGACCAGACACTGCCGGTACGTGTTTTCGAGCTTCGTTACCGCAATATTGGTATCTACCTGCAGGATCGAATGCGGTGGAATGCTCGCTTGATCTCGACCTTGGGCATCCGCTACGACCGCAGCTCAACCTATGGCGGCAGTGTCAATCCACGCCTGTCACTGGTCTACCAAGCTTCAGCCGATACAACGTGGAAACTGCTATATGGCACGGCATTTCTCGCCCCTGCACCGTTCTTCACGCACCAACATTTCGGCGCATTTTCTGGCAACAAGGATGCCCAAGGTCGTTATACGGCCAACTACTTCTACGTTCCGAATCCAGACCTGAAACCAGAGCGCATGCGAACGCTGGAAATGCATTTGAACCATGCATTCAGTCGACAATTCAAAATGGATCTCACGCTCTATTATTTGAGGGCAGAGAGGTTATTTGGTGGCGGATTGTTGAGCAGCACACCGCAATCCGATTTTATCCCGGGCGGCTACATTCAACTGACACAAACAACGGACAACATCGGGACGGCCAAAGCGCGTGGTTTGGATGTTTCGCTGACCTATGAAACGTTGTTGCCAACTGGCCGACTCAAGGTCTGGGGCGTGTATTCTGCCGTCAGTGGTGGATTACATGACACTACCCGCAGTACCGAGGTCGATTTGCCCT
Organism: Chitinivorax sp. B; assembly: GCF_005503445.1. Lineage (NCBI taxonomy): Bacteria > Pseudomonadati > Pseudomonadota > Betaproteobacteria > Chitinivorax > Chitinivorax sp. B. Next base: position 258,493 of record NZ_SCOH01000001.1, read on the forward strand.
ACGCTGCGCGGCAGAAAGCGCGCATTGGGCTCACATATCACCATGCCGGCCAGTGGTTCGTCACACCGTCGCTGTCCTGCAGCAGCAGGGTGCCGGTGGACAATACCAATACCCGCCTGCTCGGGCAACCAGATAAGTTTTCTCCCGGTTATGCTATTGCCCATCTTTTCGCTGGCATGGATATCACTGACCAGGCCAGGTTATTTCTCAAGATCGATAATCTGTTCGACCGGCGTTATTACAATCCAGGCGTCGCCGTCGACGTCAACTTCTCGGCATCGCCACAAGCGCCACGTACTGTATTTGCCGGTCTGGAATGGGGGTTCTGAGTGTCATGCTGGTCAGTTGGCTGCATCGTGCCAGCCTGCTTCAGGCTCCAGGTTGATTTGTTTCTGTGCACCCCCTTTTGATGGGAGTGTGAAATAGAATGTTGCTCCGGACCCCGGCGCGGACTTCGCCCAGATGTTTCCATGATGGCGCTGAATGATGCGTTGGACCGTGGCCAGTCCGATACCAGTGCCTTCAAACTCGCTGTCCGAGTGCAATCGTCGAAACGGGGAAAAAAGCTTGTCGGCAAATTTCATGTCGAAGCCAACGCCATTGTCACGCACGAAATAGCAATCTGTGCCCTCTTGTTCATCGCGGCCAAATTCGATCAGAGCTGATGGTTGTTGACTGGAATACTTCCAGGCATTCTCAAACAGATTCTGCAATACCTGACGTATCAAACCGCAATCGGCATCTACTTCGATAGCGGGTGTGATCACAAAGCGCACATTGCGCCAGGGTGCACGGCCCCGCAGTTCATCGGCGACCTCCTGAGCGATGGTGCTGAGGTTGACCCGTGTCAGCCTGGGTTCGGCTCGCACCGTTTGTGACAACATCAGCAGGTCTTCGATCATTTGCTCCATTCGAGTGGCAGCCTTGTGCTGGCGCTCCAGCAACTGACGACCGGCATCGTTGAGCTCGTCGCTATAGTCTTCAAGCAATATTGTGCCAAAGCCGGAAATGGCCCGTAATGGGGCGCGCAAGTCATGCGAGACCGTATAACTGAAGGTTTCCAACTCGTGGTTGGCCGCGGCAAGGTCTCGAGTCCGCGCATCGACCAATTCTTCCAGATGGTCGCGATAATGCATCAGTTCATCCTCGGCTCGCTTGCGATCTGTGATGTCGGTCAAGATACCGCACACGGCGTACTGCTGCCCCCTATCGTCGATCAACGGAAATTTGACTGATATATAAGCATGGTAGCCGTCGTCCTTTTTTAGCACTTCCTCGATTTCCAGTGGTGTGCGGGCTTCGATCACCTTGAGATCAATATCCCGGAAGGCCTGTGCCTGCTCTGCCGGAAAGATGTCGAAATCCGTCCGCTGCAACACCTCTGCCTTTGAATGTTGGAAGAGCTGTTCAAATCGGTGATTCACGAAAGCATAACGTCCGTCCAGATGCTTGACATAAATCACAGCCGGCGCATTGTCGATAATCGCCTGCAATAGCACCTGGCTCTCCTTCAGGGCCTTTTCCCGCAACTCAATTGTACTCAGCATGGTGTTGAAGGCCGTACTCAATAGCCCGACTTCATCTTTGCCCAGTACTTGTGCCCGCAACTGATACTGCTGGTGTTCGGTGACAGCGGCAGTCAGGTTGGCCAACTGGACAATCGGATCGGAAACCAGTCGCCGCAAGGTTTTGAGTGAAAATAGCGCGCCCAGGGCCAATGTTGACAGAATTAGCAGTAGCAGGACGCCATAGGGTAGCAATCGAATGTGCAACGGGGGCATGGTGTAGCGCAAATAGAGATAGCCCGCCGTTTCGCCGGAAAATATCACTGGACGTAACAGGGTCAAGTCATTGTCGTCAAAACGATGATTCGGTGTGGTGAACTCCTTGGGCCAACTACATGGTTTCCCTTGGCGATTGGCAAAGCCCGCGAATGGCTGGCGATTGCGTTTGTACAGGCAAGCTGCACTGATTTCCGGCAGCTTTTTCAATACCGCCAGGTTTTCCATTGCTGATTGCGTATCTTCAAAATTGAGCGCCGCGTGGAGATTGAGTGCGACCAATTCGGCTTTGGACAACAGATCCTTCAATACTCGATTGTGGACGGTAGTCAGCTCGTAACTCAGCATGGCCGCCACAGCCAGCAGAAAAGCAGCACTACTGGCAAATAGGATCGCCAGGGCGATTTTCTTCGACACCGGTGCATCATGCAGGCTCGCCATCATTCCCTCCGCACATTCGAAGGCTGTACGTTGGCCGATAGGCTGAGCATGCGGGAACTGATCTTGAGGCCGGCCCGGCTGGCAGCGGTCAGATTGACCTCAAAACGCATGATGTTGTCGCTCATCGCCAGGCGGATGATGCCGCCGTCTTGTAGAAAGTGGCTGGACTCGCCCACTGTCAGGACATGCTGGTCGCGCAAGCTATCGAGTAGTTGTGCTTGAACCGGCTCTTCTTCCTGTCCAACAAATACCAAGTGACATGCTTTAAGCCGGCCTAGCTCGTGAATGCGCTGCACCACCAGGTTGTGTTCGCCAGCCACCCGCCCCCAAAATGCTTTGGCAAGCCACGACCCGAATGGCTGATTGCCGAACACACAGATGACCATCGGTGCTTTCTGATCTGCAAAAGCGGTGCTAGGCCACGAAACATAACGGGAAAAATTGAGTAGATAAGCTGCCTTGACATCGTAGTCCGGCATTGCATCTGCGCTGGCCGTCGATCTTGCAAACAGCGCCAGGCAAAGACAGGTGATCACCTGGCGTAAGCTCGACTGGGCACCGGGCGGCCAGCGACCACGACGATTCTGGCGTCCGAGGAACAAGGCGAGACCGAGGAAGCGGCCAAACGCTGTAGGAAGATCCATCATACTTTACATAGTACGAAGCGACTCATGGAAAAGAAAAGGAAATCGGAACGGCGCTGACGAATCGTACGGTAGTAAACACCCTGGGTTGCACACAGGCTGGTTTCTGTTTTACGATGTGTGCTCTTATTCATTCTCACATACTTGCAAGGAGGTCGCACCATGACACATCACCGCACCCTTTGCAGGTCTCGTCAGGCTTAATTCCCTTTTCGTCGCACTGGGTGCGGCGGACATTGTTCTGCCCTGGTTACGACCTGCCAATTCGTTCCTTATTAGATTTTTTTGGATTGGTATATGGGCAATTCCATACAGCATTTGGCTGACGGCGTGTCATTGATCGCCTCGGCAAACACTTGGATCGAGGGCAATGCGATCCAGCAACTTCACACCACCGCCAAACTGGCGGGTATGCAACAAGTCGTCGGCATGCCGGATTTGCATCCAGGGCGCGGTTATCCGGTCGGCGCGGCGTTTTTCTCGGTTGGGCGTTTTTACCCAGCCTTGATTGGTAACGATATTGGCTGCGGCATGAGCTTGTGGCGTACCTCGCTGGATAAGTCCAAGTTGGCGGCGGACAAACTGGAAAAGCGGTTGGGTAATATTGACGGGCCACTGGATGACACCTGGCAAGATGTTGTTGCATCGCTAGCCGTGCCGGAAACGGGTTTTGAAGCATCATTGGGCACGATTGGCGGTGGCAACCACTTTGCCGAGATCCAGCAGGTCGATGACATCCATGATCAGGCAGCCCTGCAGACATTGGGGATCGACAAGCGTCAGCTGCTGTTGCTGGTGCACAGTGGCTCGCGTGGCTTGGGGCAACAGATTCTGCGTCGGCATGTCGATCAGTTCAGCCATGGTGGTTTGCAACAAGGCGCGGCAGAGGCTGCCGATTATCTTGAACAACATGAGGCGGCCCTGTTGTTTGCTTGGGCCAATCGGCGACTGATCGGCCTACGCATGTTGGATCGCCTGCGTGGTGACGGCGATGTGGTATTGGATGTTCATCATAATCTATTGGCGCCAATTACCCTTGGCGACCAAACTGGTTGGTTACATCGCAAGGGGGCAACCCCATCGGATGCTGGGGTGGTAGTGATTCCCGGCTCTCGTGGGGACTACAGTTATCTGGTGCGGCCTGTACCGGCTGAAGTCAGTCTGTATTCGCTGGCACATGGTGCTGGCCGCAAATGGATGCGCAGTGAGTGCAAGGATCGACTATCGGCGCGTTATACCGTTGCACAACTGGCCAAAACCCAATTGGGCAGCCGCGTGGTTTGCAATGATCGACAACTGATTTTTGAAGAGGCACCTCAAGCTTACAAGGCCATCGATACGGTGATCGAATCCCTGCAGCAAGCTAGGTTGATCGACGTGATCGCACGCTTGAAACCGGTATTGACTTACAAGACCTACGGGGAGTGCTGCTGATGAATCTGCTGCAACTCTCCGCGTCACAAGGGCCGGTGGAATGCGCGTTGGCCGTGGCCAAGGCATTACACCGTATTGCATTTGAAGCTAAGCAGGCTGGTGTCGCTGTTGACATCATCGAGCATGTGACCGGGCCGAAGCTAGGTACTTTTCGATCAGTGTTGCTGGCACTGGATGGGGCAGGGGCAGATCAGTTGGCCAATCGCTGGTGCGGTACGGTGCAATGGGTCTGTCAAAGTCCTTATCGACCTAATCATGGACGGAAAAACTGGTTTATCGGTGTGGCACTGTTTTCCGAGCAGGCTGTGGAACAGATGGGCGAGATCCGTTTTGAAGCCTGTCGTGCTTCTGGCCCAGGCGGACAGCATGTCAACAAGACCGATTCAGCCATACGTGCGACGCATCTTGCCAGTGGCATCAGCGTCAAAGTGCAGACGCAGCGCAGTCAGCACGCCAACAAACGGCTGGCTGTATTGTTGATTGAGCAGAAGTTGGCTGATCTGGCGGCACAGAACGAAGGGGTTCGGCGCGCTGAGCGGCGCATGTTCCACCATGGCGTGGAGCGGGGCAACGCCAGTTTGGTATTCCGTGGTGAACGGTTTGAACCGGCCACTTGAAGCATAAGAAACGTTGGGGCCGATTGGCCCCTTTTTTGGCATGTAACTATAATTTACTGTGATTAAATTCAGCTTTATGATGGCCGTTCCATCAACACAAGAGGACTGACATGGAAGACAAAGCCAATGACTTGGCCAAGCTGTTGATCCGTAATTTCAATGATGCCAGCTTGGAGAAATTTGTCCGTGAACCATTGTATGAGGTTGATTCCGCACGACTGGCCGATGGGACAGCGGCCAGGAAGATGGGGATATCGATCGATATCCTTCCACCGGGCAAGCGTTGCTGTCCTTATCATTTTCATCATGCTCAGGAGGAAATGTTCATTGTGCTGGAGGGCAGTGGTACGTTGCGGGTGGCGGGCGAGATGCTGCCGATTCGCAGTGGTGATGTGATGTTCATTCCGGCCGGGCCGGCCTATCCACATCAGATCATCAACACGTCAGATGCGCCGTTGAAATACCTGTCGCTGAGCACCAAGGAATTACCGGAGATATGTGAATATCCGGATTCTGGCAAATACTTGGCGGTTGCGGCAATTGGCGAAGGAAAGTACTTTCGAGCCTCGCAACGAGGTGATGCCAGCCTGGATTACTGGGAAGGCGAACCCTGAGCCGGTATTCCGAGTGAAGGATGGGAAGGTGGGGGCTTTCAGCGCCTTCCCGTCATCATGCTCATTGAACTGAAATGCCTGGCTGACCTGCCTGTAATGTACCAATCACGCTGGCTTGAGCAAATCCGGCGGCATGAAACTCGGCCAGTACGTTTTCCGCTGAATCTGGCACAACACTGACCAGCAACCCGCCGCTGGTCTGAGCATCGGCCATCATCCGTTGCAACCATTCTGGTACCTGTTCTGCAACATAGATTGAATCACCGTAGCTGGCCAGATTACGGGCGATGGCGCCAGGGCCGATACCCTGCTGTGCCAGTGGTACGGCGGCCGACAACAGCGGTAGCTGATCTGCGACAATGCGTGCACTCAAGTTTGAGCCTCGGCAGACCTCCAGCAAATGGCCCAATAGTCCAAATCCGGTGACATCGGTGATGGCGCGCACAGCGGGGTTGTCAGCCAATATGCTGCCAATGCGGTTAAGCTGAGTGGTGGTATCGATCAGTTGCTGATAGCCGGTCGCGTCTAATTTATCCTGCTTCATCGCGCTGCCAAGAATGCCGATTCCCAGCGGCTTGCCCAGAATCAGCACGTCACCTGCCTGTGCAGCACTGTTGCGGCGGATCTTATCCGGGTGGACCAACCCAAGTGCTACCAATCCGTAGATGGGTTCGGGTGCATCGATGGAATGGCCGCCCGCCAGCGGGATGCCCGTGGCTGCACAGACACTGGCGCCGCCTTCCATGATTTTTTGGATCACTGTCAATGGCAAGGTATTGATTGGCATGCCAACAATGGCCAGCGCCATGATCGGCGTGCCCCCCATGGCATAGATATCGGAAATGGCATTGGTGGCGGCAATGCGGCCGAAATCGAATGGGTCATCGACAATCGGCATGAAGAAATCGGTGGTGGCGACCAATGCCTGTTGGTCATTCAGCTTGTACACTGCTGCATCGTCACTGGTCTCGGTCCCTACCAGCAGGTTGGGAAACAGTTGCGCCTGTGGCAAGGTCCGCAGCATCTCGGCCAGCATAGCCGGGGCAATTTTGCAGCCACAGCCGCCACCGTGGGATAATTGGGTCAGCCGAATGGCTTCCATAAGTTGTTCCTCAATTAACATTGATGACGTCATTATCCCTCAGAGGCCACCTTGAACAAGCATTCTCCTAACATGCTCGCTACGCTGGTCGATCTGCACGGCTTTGATACGCTCATCGATGTACGAACTCCGTTGGAGTTTGCCGAAGATCACCTGCCCGGCGCCATCAATGCGCCTGTGTTGAGCAATGAGGAACGCGTCACCATCGGCACTCTGTACAAACAGGTATCCCCATTTGAGGCAACCAAGTTGGGGGCGGCGATGGTGGCGAAGAATATTGCCCATCACCTGGAACGCCAGTTTGCCGATCGGCCCATCAACTGGAAGCCGCTGATCTATTGTTGGCGTGGTGGCAAGCGTTCTGGTTCGATGACAGCCTGGTTCCGATTGATCGGCTGGAAAGCCTGTCAGTTGGAAGGCGGTTATAAAAGCTGGCGGCATCATGTGTTGGCAGAATTGTTGCGTTTACCTGCATTGTTTCGTTTTGTGGTGCTGGGTGGCCTGACCGGCAGCGGTAAAACCCGCTTGTTACATGCTTTGGCTGCCAGCGGTGCGCAAGTGCTTGACCTGGAGCAACTGGCCGTACATCGCGGCTCCGTGCTGGGGCAGTGGCCTGGGCGGGCGCAGCCTAGTCAGAAATGGTTTGATACCCAGTTGGTACAAACACTGTCCCGGTTTGATCCTGCCAAGCCTGTATTCGTGGAGGCGGAAAACAAGCGGATTGGATTGGTGCAACTGCCTGATAGCCTGATGCTGGCCTTGCAGCAAGCCGATTGTGTACAAGTGGAGACCGCACTGACTGACCGGGTGGCCTTGTTATGTGAAGACTATGCCAGCCTGTTTGATCAGCCCGATGCGTTCAAACGGCAATTGACACGCTTGACCGAACTGGTTGGACACAAACAGGTGGCTGCATGGCAAGGTATGGTGGATCATCGTGAAATGACGGTGCTGTTTCAAGCTTTGATCGAGCAACATTATGACCCTGGCTATCGCCGTAGTATAGGTCGTCTTTATCCGCGCATGGCGCAAGCGCCGGTATTTCATTTTTCACCACAGGCCAGTTCGCTTCCAGACAGCGCACAACGATTCTTATACGAACTGGCCGCACCGGCCGCCTCGGTCAGGTAAGGCGATGACGCGTCATGCGTCATCGCCAGAACCCGTTAGATGTTGATGCTTGGCGGAATCAGGCTGGGCAGCAAGAAGGTATAAGGCTGGCTGCGGGCTCGGTTACGAGCCTGGATGGTTTCCTCCGCACTTTTGAGATCCAACTGGAATTGCTCCAACGGCCCGCTTGGTTGAATGATTCGAGGGTCTTGAAACCAGGGGAGATAGGGGAAATCATTGCTAACATATTGTCCCAGGCGGCGATAATGTACAGATCCCAGCAAGAACAAGGTATTCAATTGCTGTTGTGCGGCAGTCAACGGGGGCAACATCTTCAGCCAACTGTCTTCGCTCGTCTGTGAAGTTTGGGTGGTAGTCGGTTCCCAGCCGGCGCCTGAAATGGCTGGGGCATAGACCATGTCGGGCTTCTGTGGGAAGTTCACGGCAGCATGTTGTGCACTGGCTGTGAAGATGATCATGGTGATCAAGTCAGCCAGCTGGCTGCGAGTCTGCAACTGCCCTACGCCTTTCAATTGGCCATTACTACTCAAGTCAGCAGCCCATGCAGCCAATTCGGTGTCTTCCACGACATTCGTATCGTTCAGGTAATACACGGCCAAGTAACTGTTTGCCCATTGATTGATGGCTTGCCAGACCAGCAGGCCATCATCGCGGTAGGGATAGTCGGGCAGGTTGGCCACATTATCCACCCGCCGAGTTTGTAATTCATTCGGCAGACGATTGGCGGTCATGTCAAAGGCTAGTCGGTCCGTGCCGGCCGCCTGTTGGGTTGCACCAATGGTGGCGCCAAAAATGTCATCAATCGGACCACCAGGGGCAATCAAGCTGTTGGCGGCACTGTTGTTGATAAAGAGTGACCCTTCAAAATGGGGTAACAACAACACATTCACTGGGTGAGTCATGGCCAGATTGCGATGTGTGGCCACACAACAGGCCTCCATTACCAAGTGTGTGCGGGCCAAGTGCACAAACAGCTCATGATAGTTACCTTCAGCGACCTGTACGGCGCTTTTGGCCATTTCCCAAGACCAATATGTGGCGGTTTGGTTGGGTGGCGCGGGCAGGAAGATCGGGAACTGGTTTGGATCCTGCCCGCACTGAATGGCGACGGGTTTCAGTGCGCTTCGATCTTTCGGTAAGGCAAACAATGCAATGGGTGCGTAGACATACTTTGGTGTCCCCTGATTGTTGCCGGGATTGGCCACCAGCGAATCCAGTTCCTGATAGTCCAGCAGATACAGCCGGTGTGTCGCTGCTGCATCAGTCAGGCTGTCGTCACTGCCCATCACTTGCTTGAACTGGGTATCGCTCAGTGGGAATTTGGCCGGCAGATTGGTAATGCCCGTTAATAGCATGGGGTTGGGCCCTGCTACACGCAGCCCGGCAAACGTGTCATCTTGTAGGAACGTATTGGCGAGTTCAGGTAACGGGATGGTTTTGAACAGTGATTGGTAATCGGCCAGACTTCCGACGGGTTTTGTCGCATCCTGCAGTTTGGCGACGATATCCTGCAATTCAGTAGCGACTTGTCTCAATGTACCGATGTGTTGGGTCAGAAACGCCGCCAGTGTTGCGCCAGCAGCGATCAGACTAGTTTGTCTGGTTGTGGCATCGAATGTATTGTGCACATCGGTGACCAAACTCCTTAATTCACCCAGACGTTGTTTGATTCCGCCCAGTGTCATGTCATTGGGTTGCAAGCCCAACGTGGCTGCCAGTTGATTCTCGGCGACCTGTAGCCCGACTTCTACCACCATGATCCACCAGGCCAGTGTTGGCGTATCTGACGTTGGCACTTCCGCAGCCATCGGGACACCTTCAACATTCGGCATGGTCGTGGTCCAGCGGTAGGTCATTTGTGCGGTTGCCAATTGCTGTTTGCGGGCTATGGCTTGGCTGGCTGTATCCTGTTGTGGCAGGGTGGGGTGCTTGCGTGGAAATAGCTCAAACATGGTGTGTCTCCTGATGAGGATGAGTTAAAACAGCATGTCAAGATGTTTACGGATCGAATTCGGAAAGGGGACGTTGTAACGGGATACAGATTGAGTCAGGCTGGTGATCGCATGGAATGAAACGTCATCGCAACCGCATCATGCGGATGTGGCTTACCAACGGCTTGAATTGGGCGGACATGATGTCCTCTTGAACGGGTGAGTGATATGGATGGGAAATGAACTGGTATGGCGATGTATTTATCTATAGTCATCACTTATTTTAATTACAAGCGTATTGTATTGTTTGTTTTATATGCAACATTTGGAATGTTAAATGTTTCGAATTGATTTAATTTTGACTTTAATATTCGATGTGGCTTGAGTTTGTCCCGTATCAAACAGTTAGCATCATGTTTGAAAATATTGATGATTGTCTTGTCGCTTGCAATAGTCTCTTGATTTTGAAAAGTAGATTGGTAGTCAGGGCTGTTTGGATAAGTGTTTTATCCTGGATGGTTATGTAGACTCAAAACGTTACGCTTTACTCACTCTCCGGGCAACGAAGCAGTATCTATGATGCTAAATATTAGCACTGGTTTAAATTCAAATAAATCAATAATATTGACCAGCTGGACAAATAGAGGTCATTATTGAGAAGGATGTATTCATGATGAATGAAAATTTGAAGCCTTAAAGAAAAGGGGGAAGGCATGAGCGCACAGCATGCTGCGGAAATTCATACAGGCAGTCGATTTTCCTTTGGAGAAAATTGGTCTCGATTTCTAGAGTTGCTTGATGACAGGCGAATTTGTCAAGCTGAGCGCTCGTTATGTGACATGTTAAAAGTCGAGAATCTGAATGGTAAACGATTTATAGATGTTGGCTCTGGAAGTGGCTTGTTTAGCTTGGCAGCAAGAAGGCTTGGAGCGACTGTTCACTCTTTTGATTATGATCCTAAATCAGTAGCATGCACTCGTGAGTTGAAAAACCGATATTTTCCAAGTGATCCACATTGGCAGATTAATGAAGGTTCAGTGCTGGATGATAAGTTCATTTCCGAGTTAGGAAATTTTGATGTCGTATACTCGTGGGGGGTACTCCATCATACAGGAAATATGCTCAAAGCACTGAATAACACTTCAAGTCTCGTATCTGAAGATGGAAAGCTATTCATTGCCATTTACAATAATCAAGGTCGTGCAAGCAAAATCTGGCTGCAGATTAAGAAAGCTTACAATCAATTGCCATCTGGTTTTCGCTGGCTGGTACTATGGCCTGCAATGATCCGGCTTTGGGGGCCAACAACCATACGCGATTTAGTTTTGAGAAGGCCTTTTCATACATGGCGACACTACAGTGAAGAAAGTTTACGTGGTATGTCGCCATGGAGGGATGTAGTGGATTGGGTTGGAGGCCTTCCTTTTGAGACGGCGACACCGGAGCAAATATTCTACTTCTACAGTGAGAAGGGGTTTGCCCTTAAAGAGATGAAAACATGTGCAGGGGGGCATGGTTGTAATGAATTTGTTTTTCAGCGAATGTAGACAATGTAGCTGGGAATACTGCCTACTGCATTAAGAGCCGCTAACAAAACCCTTCTGGTGTTGTTGTGCAAACTCGTCGTACGCTCGTACTGCCTTTGTTTGCACGCCTAACCAGAACCACTTCGCTGGGTTTTGTTAGCGGTTCTAAATGTGTCTGAGAACCCGTTCAATCTCATGTATTGCGCATACGTTCCGGCTTTTATGCTGCGCTTTATCCTGCTGGTGATCACTCATAACAGGTCTTGAAGTTCTGAGAAGGTTAGACCACTACAGTTTCGGGATGCGTGCTTGAATCAGTATGCCTTTCATTGTCTGCGCGATACCCCACAGAAGATTGGAGCTTAGCACCTGGATTGCACGCAACTTGTTAACATACTGTGTCGGGTTGAGGCTGCTATGCTTTTTTGCATGGGGTATCGTTGCGTCAGCTGGCATTCGCCGTTGCTTGTTGCGCGACGGTTACCGCCCACCATGGTCCTTTACTTTGCCCCAATGTGGCTGACCAATACCATGAGGATACATCTCGCCATTGACGATTGTCGGCGTCCGTTATTCGTTCAGTAACGACGAGTTTTTGTGACCCCTTGATTGCAGTGAACTGTGACCATTGCATTTGGCCATCTGTACGAATGGGTAGTAGTTCGATCTGGTAGCCATTGGCCCGGAAGCAATCAATACTTGGGTGAAGTTTGCGATTGGGTGTGGTGACCCAGCGTAGGATGATTTCGCGTTGACCATCGGTAAAGCGCCCAAGCTTGCCGGGAAAGCCATGTTGAAAGCGTTGCTCCAGTGCTGTCAGTGGCAATGGCTTTAAAGTCTTGCCTTCAAACCGGCTGGGCCAGCCGGGGAATGGGACATTGGATATTTCGGCAGCAGACATGTCTCGTATAAGCGGTATCAACGCTGCAATCGCACACAAAGTCAGCAGACCATACTCCAGTCTGGATCGGCTCATCGTTTCATCTCGATTTTGTGATGGCCTGCCGCAATTACCAGGGCGGCCATCGTAAACATCATGATACCGATCGCAGAATGGATCCAGGCAGGGGCGCTGATAATGCCACTTTCGGTGTAGAACAGGGCGGCTGCTCGTACGGCATTGGCCAGGATGACGACAATGACAGCCCACAGCAGGCCGATAGCCGTTCGTCGCGTATCCAGATTGCGTGCGCAAGCCAAGGTAGTACTCAACAGCAATGCCGACCACAACATGTTGACGCCACTACAGGGCGCGTCGATGGCAATTGCTTGTACACCCCATACCAATAAGGCGCCATCACGAATCACCGACAAACCCTGTGCCTGTAGTAACGCGGATGATATTACGCCAGCCAGCACACGGAGCGGATAGCCCAGGTAAAACTGCAATGAAGCAGCCAATGGCAAAGCCAAAAGAAGCAACAGGCAGAAGGCGAGATCCAGACGTCGACCCGCCCGCATGGCACTGGCCCAAGTGGCCAGCGCCATGCAGGCGAATGTGGCCCGCACCGCCATTGGCCAGGCCGACCAGGTTGCCATTGCATAAGTGGCGATCCATGCCGTGGGCAACAGTAATGGTCGTACTGGCAAGGTGGCTGCCTGCGGGCGCCGCCACATCAACAGGATGGCAATCACAGCTGCGAGCCAGCCCCAGCTTTGATTGGATGCATCCAGGCTGCCTTCCGCAAACCACTGCCATACCGGCCATGTGGCAGCCAACATGGCAAAGGGAATCAGCATGGTGTGCATTCAGTACGGGTCCTTGCGTAAACGGCGTGCCTGCCAAGTCAGTACACTGATGACCACAATGATCAGCACCCAGGTTTCCGGTTCTGGCACCGTTGGTACGGTACCTGGCGAGACGGGCTCCAAACCCGCTTCATCGTATTGTTGCCGGGTTTCCAGCACGACTGCACTCGATACCGCTGTCACCAGCTGATAACGTTGCGCGGTTGTAGCGGCAGTTTGATAGGCACCGGCCTGCCTGGATTGGCTCAGCCGGTGAATTTCATCTGATGCCCATAACCTGACCAAGTGCTCGCTGGGGGTACTGAGCGCTGATTGATCGACGACATCTGCCATGACTCGTTCACGATTCAGGGTGTAAGCCTGTGTACCGGGCAGCCAGCTTTGGAGCAGGCGGTTCAAGTCTGCTTGCGGGGTATCCAGGCGGGGAATGGGATGCAGGGTTGCAATGCCATCCAGTGCAGTCAGCAGGCGATTTGAGCCGGCTACCATCTGTAGCGAATACAGTCGGATATCACCATGCCCCTGCCGCATCTGGTGCTGAAAATTGTCTGGTTGGGTCAGTGTGATCGATTGTGTTCCATGCAGCCAAACCACGGCTCCCCGTTCACTTTGGGCGACCCAGTCCCATGCGGCAATCAGTGCTGGCAGGTTGTCCTGGCCGCCGCTAAAGTCCACCTGTTTCAGGATGGTTGCCAATGTGTGGCCGTCTACTGGTTTAAGCGGCTGCAATTTAGGGACCTGATCACCAGCCACCACCACTTGCCACTCCAGATCCGCAGGTAAATTGCGCATGGCCTGGTCAAGCTGTCGTGCACTGGTTTTCATGGCTGCCGAGCCGTCAATCACCAACGCGACCCGCTTGGGGCGCCACGCTGGGGTTTGTGTCATCCGCTGGATGACCACGGCAGCAGGTTTGGCTAGGGTATCCAGTTGCCAAGCCGGAGAGGTGCCTTGTTGCTGGGCGATTGTGACCAGCGACGCACGTCGACCCAATTGTTCGTCTGGTAAAGCGCCTTCGATGTGGTAAGCCGTATTTGAACTGGCCCGCTGCTGGAATACTGTGGAATGCATCAATGCGGAATCGGACTGCAGGGAAATGGCATGCCGTAGTTGGGTTGGCAGCTCGAAATTGCGATCCAGCAGGGCAGGTAACTGTAATTGTGCAGATTGCTGATTCATGACCTGTAACGGTACGCTCATGCCGATCCGTATCGTCATTTCCTGGCCATCTGTCGGAATGGGGAACAGCTGAAACTGTACGCGATCCGGCCCGGCCGAAGTGACCAACAATGGGTCGCGTTGTTGCCGAACTATTTTTTCATAGGCTTGGCGCACTTGGCCGCGCCCACCAAATGCAGCTTCTTTGGCTTCGCCATTGATCCACAAGTTGACACGTGACACGACAGCACCTGGTGGCAGCACGATCTGGCCTCGGCCTTCCTGAAGCTGGTGAGTATCGTTTTTGAAATTCATCGTCCATTCCAGATAGGCAGTGGCCGCCCGCTGGTCAATGGTGCCGTCGATCTGCGAACGGGATAACTTCACTCCCAGGATTTTCCCGCCGACCATCTGGCCGCCCTGCTGTTCATCGAAATTGCTCGCCCAATCTCGGATACTTTGTTTGATTGGCAACTTATGCTCAAAGTATGCAGTACCGGTGACACGGTAAAACACCTCGCGTATCCGTTCTTGTTGATCGAGATCAGCTTCCAGCAAAGTCAGGTCAAACAAACCATTGGATCGGCCCTGGTCGGCATAGCACAGTTTTAGCATTTCCCGGTTACTGCCAACAGCGCGCAACAGGGTGATGCCTGACTGTCGTAAACTGGGTGACTCACCAATCGCCATTTCGACACCAATACGTGTGACGATTGCCGGCACGTTAATCGCAAGCAGTGTCACACTGGCTAAGGCGATCCCTCGCCAGAAGTTGGGTAACTGGTCTGCTTTATCCCCTAGACTGCGTTTCAAACCTTTGCGGATAAGCCACGTTGCAATCAATGCCAATAGTGGGGACAGCGGCAGCAAGCCCATGCCAAAGAACAGTATTGCCATTGCGCTCAATGGCACCAGTGGCAGAAACAGCAGTGTGTAATACAGTGCGATACAGAGTGAGATTGTATTCAGCCAGCCGAACCACTTTAGTCGTTGCTGTATCAGGCTTGGTGGGGTGAAGACCAACAAGGCATTACTGATTGGCACCATGGCTATCAACAGCCAGTGTCCAGGATTGGGGATCGGGTCAAAAAAAGTATCGCGACACATATGGGTCAATGTTTCGACCACAAGCGTGATAGTGGGTAGCAAAATACCGCAGATGATCAGAAATGCCCATCCAATGCGGGAGTGACGCTGAACTTCTGGCTGGTCGATTGTTTCTTGATGAAGATCGGTATCGTCGGTCATGATTGGTCTGGCCTGATAGGAATCAGGCTTGCGATGATCCACTATTCGGATGAAGTCATCACGCATTCAATGTGAAGCGAGTGTGAAGTGGGGAGATCATCCTGCTTAGCGCAGCGGACACAACATCAAGTGCTCTCTCGTACCACTAATTCAAATCCCAGATCAATGACAGGTTGCGCCGGCGCCTGACCTTGCATGAGCTGCAGCAGTAACTGCGAAGCCCGAAGTCCAATCGCCGCGCGGGGTGTGCGAATGGTAGTGAGACGTGGCACCATTTCTGCAGACGCAGGCAGGTCGTTGAAACCCACCACTGCAATTCGATCCGGTATTTCAATTTTCTTGCGGATGGCTTCCAATAAGCCGCCCTGAGCAAGGTCATCGTTGCCGAAGAAAATGGCATCGATATCTGAATGTCGTTTTAACAGATCCTGGAACAATTGCGCACCCATGGCAACAGACGAAGGTGCCGGGGAGAGTAGCTCCAGTGACGGATCATGTAGCTGATGCTCAATCAATACTTGACGGAAACCTTCACCACGTTGCAAGGTGCGTGGATCAAGTTGGGCTGCGACATATGCGATTCGTTTGCGTCCGCTGGCAATCAAATGTCTGGCGACGATGGCGCCAGCATCATGCTGTGAAAAGCCGACACAGTGCACACCAGTTGCATTGGCCAATTCCATCATATAGACACAGGGGACACCGCTGGTTTCAATCATACGACGGGCATTTTCAGTGCGGTCGAAGCCGGTTACGATCAAGCCGCTGGGGCGCTGTGTAAAGTAATTGCGCAGCAGTCGCTCTTCTTCATCCCGTGAATAATGGGTATTGCCGATCAATACCTCAAATCCTTCAGGTTGCAGGGCTCGCTGGACGGCTTCCAATGTATCGATGAAAACCGCGTTGGACAATGATGGGACGACGATGACAACAGCGTTGCTGCGCGCGGATGCCAAGGCACGGGCAGCTGGGTTGGGAAGATAGCCCAGTGAATCTGCTGCAGCTTTGACGCGCTCCACCAGCTCAGGTGCCACGCTGGCCACGCCACGTAGCGCCCGGGATGCAGTAATCGGGCTGACGCCAGCGGCCTTGGCGACGTCAGACAAAGTGGTACGGCCGGTTGCACGGGAATGACGTTGGTTTGGAGGCATGTCTGCTTGCAAGTGGAAAAAGGCAATGCTATGGTAGCGCTATCTTTTTGTTTGCTCAAGATAACTGGCTTTGAAGCAAAACTAGTCCAGGTAAGGCTTCGCGTGTGATTCAGCTCGCGTTTTTTTGAAATTTCCAAGACAGCGCTATCTTGAGTGGGTTTGTTTGGAGCCATGCATGAATCAACGATGTCCTGCCCTGGTGATTATGGGGGTGGCTGGCTGTGGCAAGACCAGCGTGGCAGCAGCAGTCTGCCAATTGACTGGTACCTTGTTGATCGAAGGTGATCAGTTTCATCCTGTTACCAACGTGAACAAGATGCAAGCAGGGATTCCATTGACAGACGAGGATCGGGCGGGCTGGCTGGATCGCTTGGCTGTTGAACTGACTGTTGCAATTGCCAGTGGTCGTGTACCCATATTGGCCTGTTCCGCCTTGAAGCAGCATTATCGGGATCGCTTGCGCAGGTCGGTGCCTGACTTGGGTTTTGTATATCTGATGTTACCGCAAGCAGTGGCTGCCGAACGCGTAGCCAATCGCCTTGGTCATTTCATGCCGAGCAGTCTGGTGGCCAGCCAGTTTGCTACTTTGCAGCCACCATTTGGTGAGCCCAATGTCTTGTCGGTTGATGCCACCCTGCCACTGGCTGGCATTGTTGATGCCGTCAAGGACTGGTGGCAGTCCGTTCCATGATGGCTGCTGGAAATTACACCCCGCAAAGATAGCGCTGTCTTTGCGGTGCAGCACATGCTCAAGTTGTTGTCGTGTCCATTTATAACAAGCAGGAGACAACCCATGTTCGGTTTAAGTCACGAGGCCTTTTTACTGCTGGATGCATTGCTTGCAATCATTGGCCTGATTCTTCTGATCACACGTCTTAAAGTACATCCATTTGTTGCGCTGATTCTGGTAGCTGGGTTTCTTGGCCTGACTTCGGGCATGCCTGTGGATAAAATCATTAAATCCTTTCAGGAGGGTTTTGGCGGTGTATTGGGTTTCGTTGGCATCGTGCTTGGGCTCGGCACCATGCTGGGCAAGCTGATGGCGGAATCTGGCGGGGCCAAGCAGATTGCTATAACGCTGGTTCAACGCTTCGGACAAGCACGCGTACATTGGGCAATGATGCTGGGTGCCTTTCTGGTCGGTATCCCGTTGTTTTTTGAAATCGGCTTTGTGTTGTTGATCCCATTGGTATTCATCATTGCACGTGAAACCGGTATCTCCATCGTCAAGATCGGTATTCCATTGCTGGCGGGATTGTCGGTCGTGCATGGGCTGGTCCCACCTCATCCGGGGCCATTGCTTGCCATCGGCGTGTTTGGCGCTGATATTGGCAAAACCATTTTTTATGGCTTGTTGGTCGGTTTGCCGACGGCAATGATCGCTGGCCCGATTTTTGGCGCGTGGATCGCCAAGCGGGTACCTGGCAGCCCATCAGAAGAGCTGATCGAGCAGCTGGCGCATGAGCCGACCACGGGTCGGTTGCCCAGTTTTGGCATTACGCTACTGACGATTCTGTTGCCTGTTGCACTGATGCTGTTGAAATCTTATGCAGATGTTGCATTTGTGGAAGGCAACACATTCCGCAAATGGATGGATTTCATCGGGAACCCGATTGTCGCGCTGTTGGCCGCACTGGTACTGGCTTTCTACACGTTTGGCCGCAGTTGCGGATTTGACGGCAAGCAAGTGCTGAAATACCTTGACCAAAGCTTGGCACCGACTGCTGCCATTGTGCTGATTGTAGGGGCGGGTGGTGGTTTCAAACAGATGCTGGTGGCGTCGGGGGTGGGTAGCGCCATTGGCCAGATTGCCGTACAGGCGCAGATTTCACCCATCCTATTGGCTTGGCTGGTGGCTGCGGTGATCCGAATTGCAACGGGGTCGGCAACAGTGGCTACGATTACCGGGGCTGGCATTGTTGCGCCAATTGTCACTTTGGTACCTGGTGTCAATCGAGAGTTGTTGGTGCTGGCCACTGGCGCCGGTTCGCTGATCCTGTCGCATGTCAATGATGCTGGGTTCTGGCTGGTGAAACAGTATTTCAATATGTCAGTCACTGAGACGTTCAAGACTTGGACCATGATGGAGACATTGATCTCGATGGTAGGTCTGGGGTTCATTCTGCTACTGTCATGTTTCTTGTAATCGGCAACGTCCTGTCACTTTGAATCGATGGTATGGGCGTGGGGGTACCTCATCTCGGCACCGAGGCATACAGTGTCGCGTCCAGATTGAGGTACAAGTAGGCGTGTTTGCTCGATTGAGTTTGGTGGTGTGGTGTTTGGCAATGGTCTACAGCATGATTGTCTGCCCACGTAGCCGTCCGATAACCGTCTCAGTCCTTCCTAAAGAGGGTTGGATTCGATTGGCTTTCGGTCGCTGGGCATACCAACAGCAGCGAGAGTAGTCCTGAGTTTGCATCATAGTAGTATGGGTTGGTGGATTTCGCTGCTGCTGACGATGCGTTCAGCAAATACCACCAGTGATATCCAGGCAATCGAGCCTTTCGGGCCAAGCTGGTGATAGCCAACGTGCTAGGCTGCAATCTGACTGCGTCAGTATGTCATGGTTGGCATCCAACCCACGACAGCATCGCTGGTTACATCAGGGCAATCTCTGTCTACCATGTTTCTGCAGTGTAATGATAACTTTCCACACAGTATGTCGTTTGACGTGCTACGGTTTGACCAAAGGCGGTTGTTTTACCTGTGTTTGAGGAGAGGGCACTATGCGCCATTTTGGTATCACGGCAATTCAACGTCATCCATCAAGCAACGAAATAGAGGAGCTGGTGTTTGGGGAAGTGCTTGGCGACAACGAGCAGTTTCATGTCGAAACGCTTCATAAGGCATCTGTGTCTCTCGTAATTGAGCTGTTGCGGGAGGGGGATGTCTGCTGGGTACTGGCCAATACGGCGGAGGGATTTGTGCTGACCGATCAGGTTGTCTTGCAAGTCAATGCGCAAGGTGTCACTCAATTGCGAAGCGTTGGTTTGGATGGTGAGCCTACTGATGCACTGTCGGGATTGCCGATGGTATGACGTAACTTGCCTGCTTCCATAGCGTTCTGATATACCTGTGCCGGGCAATTTGGGCAGGATTGTTTTTATGTTCTCGCCATCGTGCAATGGGGACAAGGGAAGGTTGATGGCTTCGTTGAAGCTGCCCAAGTAGATCAACGTACTAACCTTTGTTGGCCTCTTTTTCACGTTATCAACAAAGAAAGGGCATCTTTAGGGTGCCCTTTCTCTGAAATTCATCGTTTGTTGAAACCTGAAGCTTTAAAGCGTTGTTGTCTTCAATCCAGTACGTTCGACAAACAACGGACTAGGTAATCAGCCCAGTCGCTTGGCAACGACATTCCAGTCAACCAGCTTCCAGAAACCTTCCAGGTAGTTCGGGCGGCTATTGCGGTAGTCGATGTAGTAAGCGTGTTCCCACACATCACAGGTCAGCAGGGCAGTATCTGCCGAGGTCAGCGGTGTGCCTGCAGCGGTCGTATTGACGATGTCAAGCGAGCCATCCGCTTTTTTCACTAGCCATGTCCAGCCAGAACCGAAGTTACCGGCAGCGGAGGTATTGAAGGCTTTCTTGAATTCGTCGAATGAGCCCCACTTGGCATTGATGGCGTCAGCCAGCACGCCAGCAGGTGCGCGAACATCGCCATTTGGGTTCGGCGCAAAGCCCAGCCAGAAGAATGTGTGGTTCCAGACCTGTGCGGCGTTGTTGAACAGGCCGCCTGCCGGTGCTTTTTTAACGATTTCTTCCAGTGGCAGACTCTCGTTCTCCGTGCCCTTGATCAGATTGTTCAGGTTGGTAATGTAAGTTTGATGGTGCTTGCCATAGTGGTACTCGAGGGTTTCCTTGGACATATAAGGTGCAAGGGCGTCGAGGGCATAGGGTAGTTCTGGCAACTTGTGTTCCATTTAATTCTCCAGGGAATGGTTTGAGTGAGCGCCTACGGGCTCAGGAGGCGAAAACCTAGTCAGAAGTTTAACAGTTTCGGCTTGATCGCGACAATACCTGAGTAAAATAGTCTTCTTTTAGGCAGGGCGCACCTAAGCTAGTTTCCGTGCGGTTGCTGTGTTATCTTCAAGGCAAATCAATAAAATGATGTCCTCCATTGCCATGAGCCTGTTATCGCTGATTGCCGCATTGTTGCTTGAGCAGTTCAAACCGCTTGAGTTTCGCAATGAGTTCATGCGTGCCTTTACACGCTTTGCCAACAAGTTGGAGCGCAAACTCAATGCTGGGGAATATAAACATGGCCTGATTGCATGGTTGATCGCCACGGTGCCGGCCTGCGGTATCGCTGTCGGGGTGTATTACCTATTGATGCAGGTATCACCGGTGTTGGCATGGATCTGGAATGTGATTGTGTTGTACATGATGATTGGCTTCCGCCATTTCAGTCATGCTTTCAGTGGTATTTCCGATGCATTGAAATCGGGCGATGCGGATCATGCACGTCAGTTGCTGGCGGATTGGACCAATCAGCACACCACCGAAATGGATGATGGGGAGGTGTCGAGGTTGGCGATTGAGCAGGGATTGATCGATTCATATCGGCATGTATTTGGTACGATCTTCTGGTTTCTGATTCTGCCGGGACCTGCGGGGGCAGTGTTGTATCGCTTTGCTACACGACTTGCTCAAAAGTGGGGAGGACGGGAAGGGCAGGAAGCGGATCAGTTCGGGCGCTTTGCGACCATGATGGTAGCCGTTCTGGATTGGGCGCCGATTCGGTTGACTTCTATCAGCTTTGCAATTGTGGGGGATTTTGAGGACGCGGTGTATTGCTGGCGTTCGCAGGCACAGGCTTGGGCTAACTATGATTATGGCATTTTGTTGGCCAGTGGGGCCGGGGCAATTGGAATCAAGCTGGGTGAGCCGTTACATCAGGATAACACCTTGAAATTCAGGCCGGAGCTGGGTATTGGTGACGAGGCTGATGCGGATTATCTGGCCAGTGCGGTGGGATTGGTATGGCGGGCAGTCTTGCTGTGGTTGTTCCTGATCCTGTTGTTCAGTGTGACACACTGGGTTGGATAGTACTAGTCTTGAGCTGCTTGCGAATTGGTGTTTCACCGAGTCAAACAAAAAGCCGTGAATCATTCACGGCTTTTTGTTTGACTGTACGCCATCAAGCCATTTATTTGATCACCTGCAGCTTGGCGCGGCTTTTGGCTCGGTCAGTCGTACCATCCGTTGGTGTTGGCGATAGTGGCGGCTCGGTCGGTGGTGTGGTCGCTTCGGGTGGGAAACTCATACCTGTGCCTGTTTCCCGGGCAAAGATTGAGATGACCGCACCAACAGGCACGATGATCTCACGTGCAACCCCGCCAAAACGCGCAGAGAACATGATCCAATCGTTACCGAGGTCGAGATCCTTGGTAGCGCCATAGCCGATGTTCAGGACAATCTCACCGTCTTTGACGAATTCATGGGGAACTTTGACATTGTCGTCGAGCACAGCAACCGCCAAGTACGGCGTGTAGCCGCTGTCAACGCACCATTGGTGAATGGCACGAATCATGTACGGCTTGGTGGAGATTTCACTCATTCGGTAACTCCTCAATCTGCCTTATTTGCGCATGGCCTTTTCGGCAGGCGTCAGTGAATCGATAAAGGCCTGGCGGCTGAACAGACGCTCAGCATACTTCAGCAGATGCGGATTGGGTTTGGAGAAATCAACGCCATAATGTTCCAGGCGCCACAACAATGGCGCGATGGCAACATCCAGCATTGAGAATTCATCACCCAGCATGAATTTCTGCTTGGAGAAGATCGGTGCAATCTGGCTCAAATTCTCGCTGATGGCTTTGCGTGCCTTATCCTGATCCTTCTTGGTGCTGGAGCTGTTTTCCAGCACACGGACATGGCAGAACAACTCTTGGCTGAAGCGGTAAAGGAACAGGCGAGCACGTGCGCGCATGATCGGATCGGCCGGCATCAGTTGAGGGTGCGGGAAGCGCTCGTCAATATACTCATTGATGATGTTCGATTCATGCAGAATCAGATCGCGTTCAACCAGTACGGGCACTTCATTGTACGGGTTCATGACGGCGAGATCTTCGGGCTTGTTGTGCACGTCGACATCGTTGATCTGGAAATCCATTCCCTTCTCAAACAAAACGATACGGCAGCTGTGGCTGAAAGGGCAGGTGGTACCTGAGTACAGGATCATCATGATGGAGAGCCTTTGTGTTGCAGATAATCAAATGGAGAGAGCTAGTTTACCAAATGCAGTGGGTAATTTGCCAATTTTGATTGATAAGTTGATGTTTATAAATAAAAAACGGGAGGTTCTCTCCCGTTTTTTTGTCCATATGTGACGATTTTAGTGCACGTCTTTCCAGTATTCCGATTTCAGTGCATATGTCAGTGGCACCATCACCAGAATCAAGAACAGCAGCACGATATAGCCAATCGTTTCGCGGGTATTGCGTGAAGGTTCACCCATGAACACCAGATAGTTCACCAGGTCACCGACCAATTGGTCGTACTCACGGGTATCGGGCTTGCCATCTTTCAGGCTGGTCAGAGTGCCAGCCTTGATCAGCTTGAGGGTTTTTTCCTCATGGCCATGCTCGCCTTTTTTCACTTCAAGCACTTGGTCGCCCTGTAGTTCATACAAGGCATGTGGCATGCCAACCTTGTCAAATACGGTGTTGTTCCAGCCAGTTGGGCGAGTGTCATCACGGTAGAAACCACGCAGGTAGGTATACAGCCAATCTGCACCACGAGAACGGGCAATCACGGTCAGATCTGGCGGGGGGGCGCCCAGCCAGTTCTTGCCATCTGGAGCCGTCATGGATACTTTCATCAGGTCACCAACTTTGGCTTCCTTGCTGAACAGGAAATTATCTTTGATTTGCTGCTCTGTCAGGCCGATATCCTGCAGGCGGTTGTAACGCATGTAGGCAGCGCTGTGGCAGTTCAAGCAATAATTGACGAACAGCTTGGCGCCGCGTTGTAGTGATTCGAAGTTACGGGTGTCGACTTCCGCCTTATCGAGTTTCACATCTTCGCTGGCTATTGCCATTAGCGGTAGCGTAAGTAGGGCAACCAGCAATTTGCTGAACAATTTTTTCATCTTGTTGTGCTCCCTTAGCCTGTGACGCGGGTTGGAACAGGCTTGGTCGAATCAGTCTTGGTGTACCACGGCATCAGCAGGAAGAAACCGAAATAGACGAAAGACAGAACCTGTGCAATCAGCGTTCGGGTATCGGTTGATGGCAATGCACCGAGAATACCCAAACCGACGAAAGCAACCACGAACAATGCCAGTGCGATCTTGAACTTCGGACCGCGATAGCGGATCGACTTCACCGGACTGCGATCCAGCCAAGGCAGGAAGGCGATGATCACCACGGCAGCACCCATCGCCAGTACGCCCCATACCTGGGTACCCAGGAAGGATGGTACAGCGCGCAAAATCGCATAGAATGGGGTGAAATACCAAACAGGTGCAATGTGCGGCGGGGTCTTCAATGGATCGGCTGGGATGAAGTTGTTATCTTCCAAGAAGTAGCCACCCATGGTTGGCATGAAGAAGACGACAGCACTGAACACGATCAGGAAAACGGCTACACCGAAGATATCCTTGACGGTGTAATAGGGATGGAACGGTATGCCATCCAGCGGAATGCCTGTCTTCGGATCTTTGTGCTTCTTGATCTCAATGCCGTCAGGGTTGTTGGAGCCGACTTCATGCAACGCAACCAAGTGGGCCACGATCAACAACAGCAATACCAATGGTACGGCAATGACATGCAGGGCGAAGAAGCGGTTCAATGTGGCATCGGAGACGACGAAGTCCCCACGAATGAAGACTGCCAAGTCCGGGCCAATCACAGGGATTGATGCAAACAGGTTGACAATCACCTGCGCCCCCCAGAACGACATCTGACCCCACGGCAACAGGTAGCCAAGGAAGGCTTCTGCCATCAGGCACAGGAAGATCAGCATGCCGAAGATCCACACGAGTTCGCGTGGTTGGCGGAACGAACCGTACAGCAGGCCACGGAACATGTGCAGATAAACCACCACGAAGAACATCGAGGCGCCCGTAGAGTGCATGTAGCGGATGATCCAGCCACCGGATACATCACGCATGATGTATTCAACAGAGGCAAATGCGAGGCCGGCATCTGGCTTGTAGTTCATCGTCAGGAAAATGCCGGTGACGATCTGGATGACCAGAACCAGCAATGCCAGCGAACCGAAGAAGTACCAGAAGTTGAAGTTCTTCGGGGCGTAATATTCGGATACGTGCGCCTTCCAAGTGGAGGTCAGCGGAAACCGCTCGTCGATCCAATTCATTACCTTGTTGGATGTTGTCATCTGAAGGCTCCCTGATTATTTGTCGTCACCGATCAGCACACGGGTGTCGCTGAGGTATTTGTGTGGTGGGACGATGAGATTGGTCGGCGCAGGTACCCCTTTGTACACGCGCCCGGCCAAGTCGAACTTGGAACCATGACAGGGGCAGTAGAAACCGCCCAGCCAGTCTGCACCGAGATCGGCGGGAGCCAGATCGGGACGGTGGGTTGGCGAACAGCCGAGGTGGGTACAAATCCCGACGGCAATCCATATTTCCGGCTTGATGGCACGGCTGGCGTTTTTTGCATATTCAGGCTGTTGATCGGCTTCCGACTTGGGATCGGCGAGCTTGTCATCGAGCTTGGTCAGATTGGCGAGCTGTTCTTTGGTGCGGGAGACAATCCACACTGGTTTACCACGCCATTCCACATTGATTTTCTGCCCGGATTCGAGCTTGCTGATGTCCACTTCCACCGGTGCACCAGCGGCTTTGGCACGTTCACTTGGCGCGAAAGTCAGCACGAACGGCGTCGCCACGCCACCGACTGCGACGGCCCCGGCTGCGCCGGTAGCCGCAACGAGGAAGCGGCGTTTGCTGTTATCGACTTGAGTATCGCTCATCGTTGATCCCTGTTATTTTGGAAACCATAACCCTGGGTTTGTTGACGTTAATTTTGCGATCAGATCTGGCCGCTGACCAGAACGCTCCGCTGGCAATGCCAACCTGCTGCGCAGATGTGATGGCAAAACTAACGCCACCGAAACCCTAAACCATCCGATTTTACCCGATATCGTATAGTGGGTAAAACCCGACGCAGCCTTCAGACCGATATCACGGGGAATGAAAGGCACCGGGTTTGATCTGGATCAGGCTTGGGCTGGCGATCTACTCGACTCAAACCGGACTGTCGATGTCCACAAAATGATGCGTCAATTCGAATTCACCTGCCAGATAGCGGCCCAATGCCTCGATGCCATAACGTTCGGTGGCATGGTGACCGGCAGCAATGAAGGCAATGTCGGCTTCGCGGGCGGTATGGACAACCGGTTCCGAGATCTCGCCCGTGATATAGGCATCGATGCCTTGTGCAATGGCATCGCTGAAATAACCTTGGGCTCCACCCGTACACCAGCCAATCCGGCGAATCGGTTTGGTCATGTCCCCAATGATTTGCGGTACGCGACCCAATTGCTGGGCAATGTGATCAGCCAGAATCGATAACGGGAGTGTGTCTGAGAGTACGCCAATCACCCCTAGATTCTGGTCGCCAAAGGTGCCGTCCGCAATCAGTCCTAGCTTGTGCGCCAACTGGGCGTTGTTGCCGAGTGTTGGATGCGCATCCAGCGGCAGGTGATACCCAAACAGGTTGAGGTTGTTGCTCAGCATCATCCCAAGACGCTGGCGTTTGAGGCCGACCACTCTCGCATCTTCGTTCTTCCAGAAAAAACCATGGTGTACCAAAATCGCGTCCGCTTTCAGGTCCAGGGCAGCTTCAATCAAGGCGCGATTGGCGGTGACCCCGGTAACGATGGTTTCGATCTGTTCACGGCCCTCCACTTGCAGGCCATTGGGGGCATAGTCCTTGAAGCGTGCGACTTCCAGAATTTGTTGCAGATGACGGTCGAGTTCCTGGCGGGTAATCATGGGGGTGATCTCGAAGATGGATTAGTGTTGATTGTCGCATATCCGATCGGCTTCTGAGGCTGATGTATCGTCCCTCATACAACAAAAAAGCCCATGGCTGACGGCATGGGCTGCTCCAAGTTACGATGGTCAATGACCTACACAGGCTTCCACTTCGGCAATTGACTTGGCAATGGGGTCACCCAATACTCGTGCGCCGTCCGATGTGATCAAGATGTCGTCCTCAATACGGACACCGCCGAAATCACGAAAGTCAGCAAAACGCGCATAGTTGATCAAGTGAGTGAATTTGTCCTCGGCCTGCCACCGATCAATCAATGTCGGAATGAAGTAAATACCTGGCTCCACAGTGACTACCCAGCCAGCTTGAACCGGACGGGCCAGCCGCAGCGATTTGCGACCAAAGTCGTGGCTGCGTTGGTAACCTTCGCCGTAACCGACCCAGTCTTCGTTCAATGCTTCCATATCGTGCACATCCAACCCCAGCATGTGGCCCAGGCCATGTGGGAAGATCAGCGCGAATGCGCCACTATGGATGATTTCATCTGTATCGCCTTTGAACAGGCCCAATGGTTTCAGTCCTTCGATCAATACCCGCGCTGAAAGCTCATAAATGTCCAGATAAGGCACGCCGGGCTTCAAGGCAGCAATGGCGGCAAGCTGTGAATCCAGCACAGTCTGATAGATGGCGCGTTGGCGATCATTGAAGCGGCCGCCAACCGGGATGGTACGAGTGATATCGCTGGCATAGTGCAATGGGCTTTCGGCCCCGCTGTCGTTGAGCAGCAGATCACCAGCAACCAGCGTGTTGTCGTGATGGTGGTTATGCAATACTTCGCCGCGTTTGCTGAGAATCGGGGCGTAGGACTGCCGGCGGCCATGTGCCCAAGCCAATCCTTCAATAGCCCCGGCGATCGACTGTTCGGTAACACCAGGCTGAGCCATGCGCATTGCAGTCAGATGCATTTGCTTGGTGATGGCCAGCGCGTTTTCGATTTCAGCAATTTCTTCAAGGGATTTCACGGCGCGCAGTTGGATGACGGCACGTGTGACATCGGGGCTGGTGAGCACGTCAACTTCCCGTAGATTGATTCCCAGCCAGTCCGCCAAGCGAATACGATTTTGCGGACGGTATTGAGGCAATAGATGCAGTGTGCGGCCTGTCTGTCGGGCTGTGCGCAGCCGATCTGGCAATTGACTGAGTGGCGCACTGTGCGTAACGCCTACCCCGTCAGCCTGTGCTGCCAGCGTTGGCAGAGGGCCAGTCCAGACGATGGCATCCAGGCCAGGGTCATCGCCATACAGGGTTGCTTCACCGCTCTCCAGATCGATGACGCCAACCAAATCCGGCAGATCCAGCCCGAAGAAATACAGAAAGCTGCTGTCTTGACGGAAGGGAAGGATGTTATCGGTGTAGTTGCTGGGGCTGTCGCCATTACCAGGCAAGACCAGCAGGCCTTTGCCTGTCTGACGTACCAGTGCGGCACGGCGTTGTTGATAGGTTTCGCGGTTGAACATGGTAATACATCCTGATGGAAGGTTGGCTGCTGGTATCAGACAGTACGGTGAGCACGTGCTGCCTGAGCTGGATCAGTAGAAATCGGCCGGGTAGCGGATGCTGTCCCAATGACCGGATGGTAGGTTATCTTGGTTGCGTCGCTCGCTGTCATCTTCTTTGCGGGTCAGCGATGGTAATGCCCGTCAACCAACCGCCATACACCCAGTGGATTGTGATCCTGCAAGGTGGCGGGCAGCAGGTTTTGCGGAAAGTTCTGATAGCAAGCAACCCGTGCAAAACGGTGAATGGCCAGACTGCCGACTGATGTGCTGCGGCCATCGGATGAGGCTGGGAAGGGGCCACCGTGAACCATGGCATGGCTGACCTCAACCCCCGTTGGAAAGCCGCCAAACAGCAGTCGACCCGCTTTGCGTCGCAATAGGTTGACTAAGGCCGGCCATGCGGCCAGTTCGTCGGCGGTGCCATGTAGTGTGGCGGTCAGTTGACCTTCAAGTGCCGCTGTTGCTTGCAGTAGTGCTGACGGATTGGCGCAGCGAACCACCAGAGTGGACGGGCCGAACACCTCTTCGCGTAACAATGGCTGCTTGCACCAATTGTTGGCGTCGGTCACCAGCAAAGCTGGGCTGGCTTTGCAGCCTTCTCCCGTATCACCCAGCCGTACCTCGACACCGTCGAGATGGGTCTGCATGCGGATGCCAGCATGATAGGAACGGGCAATGCCCGGATTGAGCATGACACCTGGCTGGGTATCGCTCAGTACTGTCTGCAGGGTTTGCAGGAATTGATCCAGTGCTGGGCTGTCGATGGCCAAGATCAGGCTGGGGCAAGTGCAAAACTGGCCGGCACCCATCGTCATGGAACCGGCTAGGCCGCGAGCCAATTCATCGGCGCGAGTATCCAATGCACCAGGTAGCAGTACCACCGGATTCAGACTACCCATTTCGGCGTAGACCGGGATGGGTTGTGGGCGAGCAGCGGCCAGTTCCATCAACGCTTTGCCACCATTGAACGAACCAGTGAAACCGACAGCCTGCATGGCAGGGTGCTGTACCAGAGCGGCCCCTACCGTACCACCATCGCCAAACAGCAGTGAGAAGACACCTTCGGGCAAACCTTCCGTTTGCACCGCTGCTTGTATTACTCGACCGACGATTTCCGATACGCCGGGATGAGCGGAATGTGCCTTGACCACGACCGGGCACCCCGCAGCCAAGGCCGCAGCGGTGTCACCGCCTGCTACCGAAAAGGCCAACGGGAAATTGCTTGCACCAAACACTGCAACAGGCCCTAGAGGCAGCCACATGGATCGCAAATCGGGCTTGGGTTGTGGTTGTCTGGCTGGGTCTGCGTGGTCGATGCGGGCATCGACCCAGTGTCCTTGTTCAGCGACATCTGCAAACAATCGCAATTGACCGCAGGTGCGGGCCAGCTCACCGCGGGCACGGGCTTCAGGCAGGCCAGTCTCTTGTGGCATACGTTGTGCCAGCTGGTCAGCCTGGGTTTCGAGGCCTTCGGCGATACGCCTTAGTAGATTGGCACGGGTGGCGCCGCTGCTATGTGCATATTGCTCAAACGCCTGCTCTGCAAGGCGCGCTGCCTGATCGATCTCATCTGGCATTGCAGTGTGAAAGGCCGGTTGCAACCGTTCACCAGTGGCCGGGTCGAGTGCCCGGAATTCGGCACCTGTGGTACCGCCAAATTGTGAGCCGATCAGCGAACGGCCTTGCAAGTCAGTCATATTGAGGGCTTTCTGATGTGTTGGGTGCCAAGCGGCATTGTCTGCTTGGCATGGGTTTTGTCGACATGGTTTCAGGGGCCGGCACGAACCATGAAACCAAGTCAACAGAACCTGGTTCGGCTATCGGTAGTGATACTTAAATGGGACGATTCTGCAATGCTGTCTCAATCACGGCCTGGGCGGCGGCCAGTTCATCACCAACCAGAGGTAGGCGCGGGGCGCGAACACGGCTGTTGCCCCAACCTAGTCGTTCCTGAGTCAGTTTGATCAATTGCACGAACTTGGGCACGGTGTCCAACCGTAATAGCGGCAGGAACCAGGCATACAGCTTGGCGGCTTCGTCCCACTGACCGGCCATGGCCAGATCATACAGTTTCACCGATTCCTGCGGGAAGGCATTCACCAGGCCGGCAATCCAGAATTGAGCACCGGCCGCGACACCTTCCACCAGGCAGTCATCCACCCCAACGCCCAGCGCAAGACGGTCTCCGGCCAGCGCCTTGATGGCAGTGACGCGTCGCGCGTCGGTGGAGGATTCCTTCACCGCCACGACATTGTCGAACTCATTGGCTAATTCCATGATGTGTGGCGGCTGAAAGTCAGTTCGGTAGGCCACCGGATTGTTGTAAATGATGCAGGGTAATCGGGTAGCCTGGATCACTGCCGCTATGTGGGCCTTCATTTCACGCCAATCGGTACTGTAGACGTAGGGCGGCAGCACCATCAATCCTTTGGCACCTTCAGCTTCAGCAGCTTGGGCCAGCTTGATGGCTTCTTCAGTTGATAGTGCCGCAATGCCGGGGATGATGGGAATATCCATCCGGTTGGCCAGTGTACGGATGACGGCCACTTTTTCATCGAAACCAAGCGTGGCACTTTCACCTAGTGATCCACAAGGGATCAGTGCGGTACACCCGGCTTTGACCTGCCAGCGGGCATGTTCCACCAGCAAGACATGGTCAATGCTGAAATCGGCGTTGAACGGGGTGGTGATGGCGGGCATGACACCCTTGAAGGTGAGGCTCATGATGCTCCTTCTTGATGCGGTTGTGGTTGGCGTGGTCGGTCTTCCAGACTGGCCAAGGTGGATAGTCTGGCGGGAAAAATCGGGGGGCGTTGGCTGTTGGTCTCCCAGCCCAGTACACTGTGGCAGATGGGGCCGCAAGTCCGGCCTTGGCAGGCACCCATGCCACAACGGGTTTGCAGCTTGGCATCGCGCCAACTGGTGTAGGGCATCAGTTCGCTCAACGGGACGTCTTCGCACCGGCACATCAGTGTATCGGGCTTGGCCAAGGTCAGCAGAGCTGGGTTCAAGGCAAAACAGGTAGCCAGTTGCTGGACAAAATGCTGCTGAATCAACCGTTGACGGATCAATGAGCCGGGAATGGGGAGGTTAAGTGCGGTGCGTGCTGCAATACGCCCCTCAATGATTGCCTTGTCGGCACCGCCAATTCCGGTGATCTCGCCGGCTGCAAACACATCAGGCACGCTGGTGCGCTGCTTGTAATCAGTCGCGACGAATTGCCCGGCAAGCTGGCAGCCGATGAGGTTGGCGGCTTCAGTATTCGGGATCAAGCCAAAGCCAACAGCCAGATAGTCACAGGGAATGGTCACTTGACGAGCCCCTTGCTGAACCAACACCGTTTCCAGGCGGTCTTGCCCATGGGCGGCCAGTACATGACTGCTTGGGTGGTAACGACCCAATAATGGCAGACCCAATGGTATCGCTTGCCAAAGTTTGCTGGGGGTATCCAGCAGGTGATTGGTGAAGCGTGCCAGCTGATGGAAGCTGGTTTGTTCCAGTACGTGGCTGAGTTTGGCACCGGCGCGGCGCAAGGTTGCAGCGGTTGCCAACAGCAACGGGCCACTGCCAGCCAGTACCACACGCTTGCCAGCCAGTGGCCAGCCGCCTTTGTTCAAGGCTTGCAGGCCCCCCGCGCCGGTCACACCGGGTAAGGTCCAGCCGGGAAAGGGCAATAGTCGTTCGCGGGCACCAGTCGCCAGGATCAATTGCCGGGTGTGGACGTGGGCAGCGCTATGTGGGCCTTCCAACAATAAGTGGTAAGGTGACATCGCTGCGACCAGTTGGTGTCGCGGCAAATAGTACACACCGTCGGCCGACAGGATGGCCAACGCATGCCTTGAGCGGGCTGTATCGGCCTGGGCCGGCCCACCCCGCCAGATCTGACCACCCGCGTTGGGCTGGTCATCAATGATCAATCCGGTCTTACCTGCTCGTTGAATTTCCCGTGCTGCCGCCAAACCGGCAGGGCCCGCACCGAGGATGGCGACATCAGCAACATACTCACGCATAGGTGTAGATTTCCATCCCGTCTTCTGCAATGACCTGGCAGGCCCGTTGATGGGCGCGACCGTTGATGGTGACGCGGCATTCAAAACAGGCGCCCATGCCACATACAGGCAAACGTGGCGTATGTTGTTTGGGGGAGTGGCGAAATGGCGTAAAGTTAGCCATGGCCAGGGCTGCTGCAACGGTCGGTGGGTTGGGGCACTCCAGTTCGGTTGTCCGCCCATTGATGATCAGGTGGAATTTCATGCCATCTCCTTGCGTTGGGTTGACGCGGGTACAAATCGACTGGGGCAATAGGGGGCTGGGTCGATTTGTGAAGGCTGACCGTCGATCAAGTCCGCCAACAGTGCAGCGGACGATAGTGCGGTGGTGATGCCCAGCCCTTCATGGCCGGTGGCCAGCCAGATCGATTCTGCCACTGGCCAGCGACCCAGTAAGGGCAGTTTGTCCGGTGTGGCCGGACGAAAGCCGGTCCAGGTACGAATGGCTTGCAGCTCGGCGAGGCCGGGCAGGTAGCTGAAAGCAGTGGTCAACATGCGTGATATCAGGGGCCAGTCCACCTGTGTACCCGTGTCATCGAAACTACGTGATGATCCGATCAGTAATTGACCGGTGGCACGGGGTTGCACATTGAATGCCACCGAATTCGCTGTGTTGCTGTGGGCGGATTGCAGATAGTCCAGTGCGACCAGCTGGTGCCGTACATAATCTGGATACCGTTCGGTGATCACCAACTGGCCTTTGCGCGGTTGCATGGGCAAGCCCGGCAATAGGTGTGGCGAGACATTCCCTGCTGCCACAACGATCTGTTCTGCGTGCCAGATACGGCCTTCGGCGGTGCGTACCCGATTGGGTGCGATGTCTATCACACGTTGTCGGCTCAGCACTGCAGTGCCGCGACTTTGGGCCTGCGCCAATAGCCAGGTCACGGCAGTTGGCGGGTAGATCACCGCTTCGTCGGGGCGTAACAAAGCCCCCGCCAGGCCGGGCGCCAGATGCGGCTCAGTGGCATATAGTGCGGCGGCGGTCAGTAACTGGCTTGGCAGATTGATGGCACGGTAAAACGTATGCTTGCGTTCGGCCTCCAGCATTTCTTCGCGGGTGCGCGCCAGCCAGAGCGTGCCACAGGTGCGATATTCGACATTTGTCGGTAAACGATCCTGACAGGATTGCCACCGGGTGACACCATCGCGGGCCAACGCGAGCTCAGCAGGGTTGTCATCCAACACCACTAAATGCCCCATGCCGGCGGCAGAGGTGGCCGCACCGGGCAGGCCGGCTTCCAGTACCACCACCCGGTAACGGCGCAGGCTCAGCTCGGCGGCCAATGCGGCACCAATGATGCCCGCGCCGATGATCAGGATGTCACAGTCCATCAGTCGTGAATACCCCAGGCAAATGGGTCATCTCCGGCGATGATCAGTGTGGTATCCGCATTCACATAAGCGGTCCCGGTAATATACGGATAAACGGTGTCGCCATGCTGTTGCAAGCAACCCTCAAAGCGGCTGCCGATCACACTTTCCTGAATCCAGCTGTCGCCTAATGCCAGTTTGCCATCAGCGTGCAAGCAGGCCAGCTTGGCACTGGTACCTGTGCCACAGGGGGATCGGTCGTAAGCCATGCCCGGGCACAATACGAAATTGCGGGCGTTGACCTCGGGTTTGGGGCTGGGGCCAATTAGCTCGATGTGGTCGATCTCGGCACCATTCGCCGTCATGTGCTGGTCCTGCAAGGCATGGCGAATGCGGCTGGATAGTGACATCAAGGCCGGAACATTGGCGCGATCGATTGCCAGGCCATGGTCATCGACCAGAAAGAACCAGTTGCCACCCCAGGCGATATCACCATGAACCACGCCATGGCTAGGTACGGCCAATGGCACATTGGCGGCCAGCCGGTAACTGGGTACATTGCGAATACGTACCCGATTACCACCCAGCCATTCTGCTTCCACTTCTCCCACTGGTGTTTCCAGGCGGATCAGGCCGGGTTGGATACGCCCCAGATGGGCGAGGGTCATCACGACGCCAATGGTGCCGTGGCCACACATGCCCAGGTAGCCCACATTATTGAAAAAGATGACGCTGGCTGTGCATAATGGGTTGCTGGGTTTGCCCAATAAGGCGCCCACAAATACCTCACTGCCACGTGGTTCATTGACTACGGCGGACCGAAAATGGTCGAACGATTGCTGAAACCGTTCACGTTGGGTTGCCAGGGGGCCGGCACCCAGGTCAGGTCCACCGTCGACGATGACACGGGTGGGTTCGCCGCCGGTATGGGAATCGATCACCCTGATATGTTTTGCCATGATCCACTTTCGATGATGGAATCAGCTTATTCTAGGAATCACGGACTATGCCGTCTTGTAAGATTGCCACGCCAAAATGGGACAAATCCGCAAAATGCCGCCACGCCTTCCTGTTGCAGAGACTGACACCGAGCGACTGATAGCGTGGCGACAGGGTTTTCTGACCCAATTGGCCTCGCCGATGTTTCTGGAAGCGCTGTTCGACCGCATGCCGGACATCGTCTTTTCCATCAAGGATCGGGCTGGGCGCTATGTTTATATTTCAGATGCCTGTGCGGAACGTTGTGGCTTGAGCAACCGGCTGGAGGCCATTGGCTGTACGGCTCGCCAGTTGTTCCCGGTTGAGATGGCCGCACGATATGAAGCCCAGGATGCCGAATTGTTCAGCACGGGTCAGCCGGTGCTGGATAATCTGGACTTGACGTTGTTGGCCGATGGCAAGCCGGGCTGGTGCCTGACCAACAAGGTGCCTTTACATGACCGCTATGGCGGGGTGATCGGTTTGGCTTGTCTGTCACGTGATCTGCAGGAGCCCAGCCGGGCGGGCATGATCGATGCACCCTTTGCGGCCACGGTGGATTACATCCATACCCATTTTGCCGAGCCTTTGCGGATGGAGTCGTTGGCGGAGCAGGCAGGGTTGAGTGTGGCGCAGTTTGAGCGGCGGATGAAAAAGGTGTTTCAGCTGTCTGCAGGGCAATTTCTGTTGAAATGTCGAATTGATGCGGCCGCCACCCGATTGCGACAGGGGCGTGAGAAAATTGCGGATATCGCCTTGGCTTGTGGTTTTTTTGATCAAAGTGCATTGTCACGCCAGTTTCGGCAACTGACGGGCCTAAGCCCCCGGCAGTATCGTGAACGGCATGGTATGCCAATGAAAGTTTTGGATTAGTCCAGCATGTTGAAAAGATTGTGGTTGGTTTTTGCCCAAAGTGCGACAGCTGCCATGGGCGTGTGGTTTGCCGTGTCGTTGATCAAGCCGGAATGGGTGGGACGGGGACAGCCGCCACAAAAAGTGGTGACAGTGCGTGAAGTGGCACAACCGATACCCGTCAGCCTGCCGGCTGCCGGTCCGGTATCGTATCGTACTGCAGCAGCCAAGGCCCAGCCTTCGGTAGTGAACATTTATACCAGCAAACAGGTGAAGGTGCCACGTCACCCGATGTTCAATGACCCGACTTTCCGCGAATTCTTCGGTGACCGGGGCATGGTATCCCAACGGGCATCCAGCTTGGGCTCTGGCGTGATTGTCAGTACAGAAGGTTATATCATTACCAACAATCATGTTGTGCAATCGGCAGATGAGATTGAGGTGGCGCTGGCAGATGGGCGCACGGCCAGCGCGCAGGTGGTGGGCTCTGATCCGGAGTCGGATCTGGCCGTGATCAAGGTCAATCTGCCTAGGTTGCCGGCCGCTACGTTGGCGAATTCTGACCAACTGTCAGTTGGGGATGTGGTGCTGGCCATCGGGAATCCGTTTGGCGTTGGCCAGACTGTGACGGCAGGTATCGTCAGCGCATTGGGCCGTACGCAACTTGGGATCAATACCTTTGAAAACTTCATTCAGACCGATGCTGCAATTAATCCGGGGAACTCTGGTGGTGCATTGGTAGACATGGCGGGGAGCCTGGTCGGCATCAATACCGCGATTTATTCGCGATCTGGTGGCTCAATGGGAATCGGCTTTGCCATCCCCGGCAATTCCGTCAAGGAGATCATGGAGCAGATCATCCGTACCGGCAGTGTGATTCGTGGCTGGATAGGCATCGAAATGCAGCCTGTCACCCCTGATCTGATCGCATCCTTCAAATTACCGGTCAAGCGGGGGGTGTTGGTAAATGGCGTAGTGCGCAATGGCCCGGCTCACGAAGCGGGCATCTTGCCAGGAGATGTACTGGTAGCGGTTGCCAACCAGCCAATTGGTGACGTGCCGGAGGCGATCAACCGTATTGCAGCCATTCAGCCAGGACGGCGGGTCGCATTGGGTGTTGTCCGGAATGGTCAATTAACGACCATCGACACAGAGGTTGGTCGCCGGCCTCGTTTCCGTGCCCAGCCGCAGCAGTAAAAAAAGCCCGCGATGTATTTGCGGGCGTTTTTTGATTGCAGCATGATTGGGGTGAATCAGACAGGCTTGCGCTTGGTCCAGTATTGTACTGCGTCGTGTTGGGCTGCTTGGGCATGAGCTTGAGTTGCTACATTATTCTGTTTTTCGGTTTGCTGGTCTGTGCCTTGGCTGCGGACCGGATATTCGCCGTTACTGGCAGAGGCAGGCAGTGCAGTTAAGCCAAAGGCGGCAGCGATCAGAGTGGTAGTGACAACGTTACGCAGTGCTTTCATGATATCTATTCCTTAAATAATCAATTCATTGAGTTAATCCGCCGGAGTGTTGCCGGCGACAGGTGCTACTTTACTCATGTCAAATTGATAGATAAATAATGGAATTTGATATTATTTATTTCCATTTCATTGACAATCGAGATCATGGACACACTGCTCAGCATGCGTATTTTTCGTAGTGTTGTGGAGTTAGGTGGTTTCGCACGTGCTGCCGATCGACTGAATCTGTCCCCCGCGCTGGTCAGCAAGCATGTTGCTCACCTGGAACATCATCTGGGGGCGCGTTTGTTGAATCGCACCACCCGCAGCCAAAGTCTGACTGAGGCAGGCAAAACCTACTTCAGTTGTTGCCAGGAAATGTTGAATGAATTGGATGAGGTGGAATCGCTGATTTCCACCAATACCAGTTGTCCGCGTGGTGTACTTCGGGTCAGTGCGCCGATCTCATTTGGTGTGCGGCACCTGGGGCCGTTGATCGCCGGCTATCAGGCTCGCTATCCGGATGTGAAACTGGATGTGGATTTGAGTGACCGCATTGTGGACCTGGTTGAGGATGGTTACGATGTCGCACTGCGGGTCAGCAGTCAGCCACACCCTACTTTGATTGCGCGTTCGTTGTGTCCGGCTCGACTGTTGCTGGTGGCGTCACCTGCCTATCTGGATAAACATGGTCGGCCACAGCATCCTGACGAGTTGCCAACGCATCGTTGCATTACTTATGCGTATAACAGCACCGGCAATATCTGGCATTTTAATGGCCCGGATGGTCATCATGCCGTGAGTGTGGTCTCCGTGTTGCAAGTCAACAATGGCGAGCTGGCTTGCCATGCGGCCGTGGCCGGGGTTGGGTTGGCAGATATGCCCGCATTTTTGCTGGCGGACGAAATCAGCATGGGCAAACTGGAACTGGCTATGCCCGACTACCAGTTGGAAAGTTTCACGTTGTATGCTGTGTATTCCAATCGCCAATACCTGTCCGCCAAGATCCGCACCTTTGTCGATTACATGGCTGAGCAACTCGGGCCTGTTCCATACTGGGAAAAAGCTTTGCAGGCAGTCAAAACAGGATGACTTGCGTTGCCCTGTTCTGATTGAGGTCTGTCACAGTGAATTTCCATTCAATCTTTTTAATAGGAAGGTGGAAGGCGTTGGTCGAGGCACTGACCATGCTTGCCGTCGGGGTGTGTTGCCAACGCTTGGCACCCTGCAGAGACGGATTGGTTGACGAAGGTGGTCGCTCGTGTCTGCAATTCGTCGGCCGGAACTGTTTAGCTTTGGTGCGCTGCAACGTTATAATTGCCGATTGTCTTTCAACTCGGGTGAGTATCTTGTCTGATCGCCTGGCAGTATTGCCACAATATTTCTTACCAAAACAGGCGTTGACCACGTTCGCAGGACGGGTTGCGAATGGACTTGGCGGACAAAGGACTACCAGTCTCATCCGTTGGTTCGTGGACCACTATGGCGTCAATATGGCCGAAGCCGCCAATCCTGACATTGCCAGCTATGCCACATTCAATGAATTTTTCACCCGCCCGTTGAAACCCGGTGTGCGTCCTCTGGCCAAAGCGGATTTCGTCTGCCCTGTGGATGGTGCGATCAGTCAATTCGGGGCGATCGAACAGGATCAGATTTTCCAGGCCAAAGGCCATCATTACAGTACGCAAGCCCTGGTGGGGGGGGATGCCAAACTGGCCGAACAGTTCCAGAACGGCAGTTTTGCAACTATCTATCTCAGCCCGCGTGATTATCACCGCATTCACATGCCCTGCGACGGTCGTCTGTTGCGCATGATCTATGTTCCAGGCGCATTGTTCTCGGTTAACCCAACTACTGCGCGTGGCGTGCCAGGCCTGTTTGCCCGAAATGAGCGGGTGGTCTGTGTGTTTGAGGGTAAGCATGGCCCATTCGTACTGACCTTGGTCGGTGCCACCATTGTGGGCAGCATGGCCACCGTCTGGCACGGTGTCGTCAATCCACCTCGTACCAAAGATGTGCGTGAATGGCGCTATGACGACCAGCAAATCGTTCTGAAGAAAGGCGAGGAGATGGGCCGTTTCCTGTTGGGATCAACAGTGATCTTGCTATTTCCCAAAGACACACTGATCTTCAACAAGGATTGGACAGCCGCCAAGGCGGTTCAACTTGGGGAAATGATGGGCAAGCGTTGATTCGCATCTGTCTTTGACAGTAAAACATGGGCCTGCAATGTTAGAACATGCAGGCCCGTTTTGTTGATGGGCATGAAACAGCTGGTGTGATCATGGCTGGCAGGGAATAATCTTCTTTTGTCCCGTGTTGCCCTCAATGCTCGCCAATTGACATTGCACCGGGACATATTCTTTACCATCAAATTTCATGATCACGGTGCTGCAACTATGGGCAGTGCAGTTGGTTTGAGCAATATCGTAGCGTCCGTCTTGGGCATTTGTTGTGCCACCAGTTGCGAGTGATCAACCGTTCACAGGTTTGGTGACGACAGGTTATCAGGGGCTTGCCAATACCAGAACAGCGCAATTTCACTGGTTTGTGGGTTCAGGCCTTGATATAGGCCGCTATCAAACCCTTTCAACACGAAGCCGCAGCGTTCATATAGCCGGCATGCTGCTACGTTATTGCTTTGTGTTTCCAGTGTGACACCGGGTAGGCCCTGTTGCCGTGACCACTCGATGGCCAGTGACACCAAGTGGCGTCCCACACCAAAACGTCGAAAAGCCTTGTCTACTACGATGTCGTCAATGCAGGCAAAACCATTCCAATGTCGGGACAGGGATAACTGGCCAGCCACTTTGCCGTTCACATAAGCTAGGAAGCGGGCGTCCGATGGCTCATCGTTGTCGTTTTCATCATCCACATCGGCATAGCGTTTTTCATAGGGCGAGTCGATAGGTATCACTACATACCCCAATTTACCATCCGTGACGTTGGGCTGCAGGGTCTCGGTGACCCAAAAGCCGCCATCGCAACGATCAAGGTCTGGATGGTGTGGGTCTTCTACAGTAACAATGGTGATGGTCATATCCGTTGTCCATGTAATACCGCTTCAGCCATCTGCTGGGCACGTGCCAATGTGATACCCCGGTGTTGATCCTGGGCCAGGGGGTGATCGGTCAATTCCAGTTCGATCAACGGGCGTTCTCCCAACGGCATGGTGTGCAGATGTGTTTTCAGGCTGAGTGTTGGTGTTGTGTACGGTAGTGCGCTTTGTAGCCACCCAAAGTAGGGCGGTTCCTGTTCGCGTCCTTCCGTTTCCCATAGCTCACATACTCGATGGAAATTGTGGTCACTTAGAGATACCCAGGCCAACCAAACAAAGGGCTCCGGGCTATCGATAACCGGAATCAGGATACGGCCCAGCACAAAGAAATGCTGCTCATCAATCATGCATTGATCAGAAGACAGCAGGGCGCGTGCTTCCCGTTCTTCGGGTGGAAGCCTGTACCACAGCTCCGGCGCACTGGGACCGAAACACATGGGGAATTCGTCATGATATTGACCACAAGTGGCGCAGTGGAAACCAGTCATAGAGGATGATCTGCAAAGGGTGTCAGGAGTATGACCAAATAGGGGAGACCGCTGCATACCAAATCTATGCTAGGTATGCGGGACTTTATCGTTTACCACTTCTACCTAAAATATTCAGCTTAATTGCTGAATGATCTGGCTGAGAATTTCTTCTACCTTGAATACCACTTCGCTTACACGGGTGGTATCCGTTTGTACTGGCTGAATGAAGTATTGGTCTACCTCACCGACGATGCCTTGATAGATATCATCAAATTCCATTGGCGTTGCAAGATAGTTGAGAAAGGCCGCACCATCCATATTGGACAATGCCGATTTTGCAGCGATGAGGATCTTGCTCAGCAGTTGGCGGCGTTTGGTGTTGCTGTCCAGTTCGAAATCGTCATCTTCTGTCAGGAAAAAAGACTTTTGCTTGTCGTTCCAACTGCTCAGATATAGTTCTTCACGATAATCAGCCAGCCATTCCGGCGGTTCGATGCCGCTTTGCAAATGGTGAATCACGACATGACGTAGTGCCAAGCCCACATAGAGACTATCGGCGGTGAAACTGCCCGCAGGGCTGGATAGGGTAATCGACGACATAGGAATTGAATTCACTTCAGGATGAATAAGGGTGCGCAATCATGATATGGGCGCAAAGCATCATTCTACTGTGCAAGCGTTGTGGTATCGCAAATTAAGCGCATTGTATGGGTAGGTAAGCCCTAGGGCGGGATCGAACTTTCATTTGGCA
Organism: Chitinivorax sp. B; assembly: GCF_005503445.1. Taxonomy (NCBI): domain Bacteria; kingdom Pseudomonadati; phylum Pseudomonadota; class Betaproteobacteria; genus Chitinivorax; species Chitinivorax sp. B. The sequence goes on from NZ_SCOH01000001.1 coordinate 299,470, forward strand.
TGGAAGTTAGGCTCGCGATGAATCGCCAAATTGGGGAAAGCGCCCAAAATCCCCAGCTGATTTATGCTAAAAGCGTACTTTCAC